>NZ_LOPV01000214.1 GCF_001469865.1 Haloferax profundi | reverse complement strand
CGTCGTCGAGCGCGTGGCGATACCCTGTTTTGACCGCAGCGCCACGACCACGGTTGGCCGGGTGACGAATCGGGACGACACGCTGTCCCGACGTCTCGCCACCATCTGGGGAGAGTAATTCGAAACTGTGCTCAGCGTCTGCGTTTGCTTCCCGGGCGTTCACTTGAGCTGCGTGAGCTTTGATTTCTGCCCACGTCCCGTCGCTCGAGTGGTCGTCAACGACGTACGTCCGGTCGACCAATGCTGGAATCGTGTCGATGACCGTTCCAACGAACCGTTCTTCGTTGTAGGCTGGGACGACGACTGCGACGGTCTTACCGTGGTACATCCTGGCCCTCCTGCAACCGTGGGTAGATACGTCGAAGGTCAGTCAGCGGGGTGTCCACGTCCGTGTGGAACCGAGGGGCTGACTCGAGGGGCTGTGTTCGTAGTGACATCGATACTTCCACCCCTCTCTTGGACTGTCGGATGCTTTGTTAATCACGACAAACAGCAAATGAATTTCTACTATCTGAGATATTTATAGATAAATGTCTGTATACCACGTTCATCGTTATGTGATTGTATAGCGAGCAAACCAGTTAATCGAGAATATACTATATTCTGATATATTTGGAATAGTATCTATCCCGATATCCTCTACACGTTTTCTGAGTGGTCAGACCTGACGAATATCTCAAAGAATCCAAAAACTAGAACGGAAACCTGACAGCTTCGAAATCGGATGGCGACACGTAACGTTGCGGAATGATACTCGTAACACGGTTGGCCAGTTGGTCAGTTGACCTTTCGGCTCCGAAGCATAGCCCCTTTGGCAGCACTCAGCAACCGTGGTGTAACCGGTTTCGAGAAGAAGACGTGGAAGACGAAGTGGACGAACGGTAACGGGTCGTCGAGGCGGACGATATCGAACCGTGGCTCGGAGATAATCGACGAGGCGACTTCTCTCACCGCCGAGGGGAGTGATGGGCGCGGAACGAACGGAGACTCGTCTTTGACGACACTCGCCAGGTACCCAAGCTCTCCCCAGAGAAAGTGACTTCCCACACCGAGTTCGTATCTCGGCTCGACGCGCTCTTTCTGCCCCGTCGCCTGTAACCAGTAGTAGTACGGGAAGTCAGCACCGGCACGAACCGTCGACGGCATCGACTGCCAGATTCGTGGATTGAGTTCGATCGGTTTGAACTCTCCCGTCTCTGCGTCCTTGACGTACTCGATGCACGCGAGGCCGTGCCAGTTCATGTGGTCGAGGAGTTTCCGGCCGACTGCTTCGAGTTCTGGGATGTAGACAGACGAACGGTAGACAC
Organism: Haloferax profundi; assembly: GCF_001469865.1. GTDB lineage: Archaea > Halobacteriota > Halobacteria > Halobacteriales > Haloferacaceae > Haloferax > Haloferax profundi. Next base: position 9,558 of record NZ_LOPV01000214.1, on the reverse strand, counting down.
CGCCGCCACCGGTGTACGAGTTCCCACGAATCTGTCGGTGTTGAAAGGTTGCGACCGGGACACCGTGGTCGTAGAGTGCGGCGAACATGTACTTCCCCGCGGACGGGACGTACTCTTGGACGATGGGGTCGTGTTTCATCTCGCGAACGATTTCGTCGCGGTCCGGGACATCTCCAGGTTGGACGTGGTGGATTCCCTTGATGATGTCGTACTCACTTGGGTCGTATCCGTCGACGTACTCGCCGACGAGTACGTTGAACCGTGCCTTGATGATTGCCGGTGTGTCGAACTCCTCTACGTCGCTGAGCAGTCGTGTGCGCGGCATCGGGACGCCTGCCGCCTGCGCGGCATCGAAGAGTCGGATTCTATCGTGCGCCTCGTGCAGCATCTCGAACGGTTGGACGACGACGTCCACGTGCTCGTCGAACTCGTCGTAGTACTTCGAAAGAACGTACCCATCTTCGACACGGGTTGGGACGATTGTCTTCACGTCTGGTCGGGCGGCAATCTCGACCAGTGCGTCTTTGTAGGCGACCAAGCCGTCTCTGGGCGCTGGGACTCGAACGACTTCGTCACAATACCGTGACGACCCGACGGGTGTATCGTCGTACTCTGATGCGAGTATCGTGTAGATTCCTTTCTCACCCAGCGACCGTGTCGTCGCGTAATTTCCCGTCGTAATGAGGACGGACCCGTCGCTTTTCCTTCGTGTCGCCATGAATGACACGACGACGTGAACGTGATTTAGTATAGGTCTGCTAACCTGTGTGTCGTCGATAAGTGAAGTTTATCGGCGTCTGTACGGCCCTCAGAACGGTGCTGATACCTGATTTCGACTTCTACCGTCACTGGAGGCGGACACTCTCCGAGGGTAACCTGTCCCACTGTACCGTCACGATATCGTTTATCGAAAAAATCGGTTCGAGCTCTTCAGAATGGGTTTCTGGGGTGTGTGATGCCTGGCGACCAAGAGTGTAAAAGACACACTGTTTAGACGGAGATTATCGGCGATATATCAATCATAACGAACCGCTCAGGGCCCTTATGTTGTGACGGTTGACGTCGTGGGACTAGGCTCGTGACCGAGCGTGTCTCACGTACGTTCTAGTGCAAGATGCAACGACGGGACTATCTCAAGTACGGTGGCGCGGTTGGCCTCGCTGCGGGGCTGGCTGGGTGTCTGAATCGGTTGCCCTTCTTCGAAGGGCCTCCCGAGGACGACGACAGGACGACTGACGAGTATACGCCGCCCGAATTGGAGTCGTCACCTCTCGACCGGTACGGGAACGTCGTCGATATCGTCGAGGCCGGTGGTGACCCATCCGGTGAAGAGGTGATAAACGACGTCCTCCAACGCGTCGTCGAAGACGACACTGCCGTCGTGTTCCCTGACGGGCGATACAAACTCGACCAGTACGAACTCGAATCGGTCTCGAACTTCGCGTTCGTGGCAGCAGACGGAGCGACACCGAAACTCGTCCCCAACCGCCCTGCACACGAGTTGGACGACAACCTGTTCATCCGACTCGAAGGTATCAGCGACTTCCTCCTCGAGGGAGTCGAGTTGGATTACACCGCCGATGGATTCGGTGGGTCGATTCACATCATCGCCGACGGGAACTTCACCCTTCGAGATGTCCGCCTCCGAGGGAAGATGCCCGACGAGGAGAGACCGAACAACCCCGCTGCGTTCAGATTGGAGGTACTCGACAGACAGTCGAGTGCACTCGTCGAGAGGCTCATCGCCCGCGATGGCGGTCACGAGGGTGGAAACGCCGTCGGTACGTACGTCGGAAGTGCCCACGCTGGGTCGATGACCTTCCGAGACTGTGTCATCGAGAACTTCCCGAACAACGGACTCTACGCGTCGTCGCCGGGGCGGCCCGAAGAGTCGATAAACGGTGCTGATGGCGTCGTCCACGTCGAAGGCGGTCTGTACAAGAACAACAACATCGCGAACGTCCGCATCGGGACGACCGGTTCGACTGTTCGAGGTGTGACTATCGTCGTCAACGAGGTTCCCCCGAGTCCACCGGGTGCACTCAACGCGAGAGGTCTCAGACTTCGCGGCAAGTCCGGCCAACTCGTCGAGGACTGCCTCATCTACATCGGGAAAGAAGCAGGCGAAGGATTCGGGGCGCTGGTGTTTCACTCAGACACTGGCCGTGCGACCATCCGAAACACGACTATCAGGGTCGACAGGGACGACACGTACGCGATTCACGCGCTCGACCCAGATTCTTCCGCTGGCCCGCTAGGTTCGACGTTCGAGAACGTCCGAATTGTCGGGACCGCCGGGTTCGGACACGCCGTCTCGATAAACGGCAGAGACGGGACGACGTTCAAAGGGTGTGAGGTGAACCAGACGGGACGCGACCGAAACGGGTTCAGATTTGCGAACTCGAACGGATGCAAACTCACCGACTCTGTCATCAAAGTCACTGGGGAAGCAGTCGAAACAGTCAATTCGTCGCTCTCGACGGTGAATCTCACGGTCGAGTTACCGTAGGGGCCGAAGGGTTCGTTCGGGAGGGCAGAGTGCTCGGCAGTCACTGAAACCGCCGACAGACGCTCTGGACGTGTTTCGCTCAGTACCGAGTCGGTGTGTCTCTCTCGGCCGATAGGTCGGGGTGAGACGCGAACGCGTCCGGGTCGCTGTTGATTTTTTCCATCCACTGTGCGTGACGCACGACGACCACCACTGGGATGGATTCGACTCCAAGTATCTTCGCGATAGACAATCGGTGGCGACCGTCGACCATCAAGAACTCGCCGTCGCGACCGATATCGACGAGAATCTCGCTTCGAAGGGTATCGAGGTAATCCTTCGGCGGTTCTTCACCACGCTGTTGCAGTTCTCGTTGTGAGAGGAACCCGTCCGTCTGGATACGTTCGTACAGTGAGTCGAGGTACGCACACCGCTCTCGGACGTCCTCACAGGTCATCGACCCGTGCCACGCACGCGTGTCAGACTCCTTGATGAGTTCGCACATGCGCTGAACGAATTGGGTGTCTTCCCACGCGACTCCGTTCGTGAAGTGTTCCTCCATCGAACGGTAGAGGACCGTCTCTTCGAGCGCGTTCGCGAACGTGATTTCGAGTTCCTTGTCTTCGAGTGGCCCTTGATACGGTTCGATGTCCCAGTCACCGTCTTGAACCGTACCGATTTCGTACATTGCGTTCTCCCAGAGGGCACTTCCTCGTCCACTGAACTGGTATATCTCCGCAGGGTCGACGTACCGAAGTGCGAACGGATTCTTCGGGTGTTCGTAGTGGCTTACGTCGGTGTCTAAGATTCGGTCGTGGAACGATTCCGTCCGCCGCCAGTACGACGGCGAGCGAGCATCAGCGAGGGTTCGGATGAGGAAGTGCTCTGTCCCTATCGCGATGAGGTATCTAAGCCCCCACTCACGATAGATGGTTCCCGCTGACCGAAGCATGGTACACAATATACCTCTATATATTGATTGTTATACTCCTACGAATCGGCGGCTCTCACCCTCATTGCCGAGATAGTGGTGGTTAATTGTAGACTTAGTTGATATCTGACGTGAAAAATCGCACCAGGCGCTCGGCGGGCGGTTCGGTAACAGGGGGACAGAAACGGGTTACGAGAGGGGCTCAGACTGCCAACGACTGGTCGAGTTCAGTCGTCACGTCGGTCGTCACGCTCGTTCCACCCACTGTCTTCGGTGACGCTTAGGTCACGGTTGAGGCGTGTCTCCCACAACATGGCGACGAGAAGTGACACACTCCCGAGGAGTACGCCGGTGAGGGCGTGGCTGGTGTCGTCCTCGTCGTCGCTCGAGACGAACAAATCTCGGACGAACTGTGAGATGCCGACGAGCACTCCTGCCGCACCGGTGAGATAGAAGAGTGGTACTGGGTTACCCCTGTCACGACGAGCCGTCGCGGAGAGTCGCCAGAGGAAGGTCCGAAGCAGCATCGCAGAGACGCGCGGGATATAGGTTCGATACCGAATGTGGCTCTCTTCGTCGCCGTAGACGCTTCGAACCGGAACGTCGGCGACACGAAGACGCTCGGTGTTGAGCTTCGCCAACAGGTCGTTACAGTACCCGTAGAATTCGTACATGTCTTCGATTGGTGCTCGTTCGAGTGCGTCGAGTGAGATTGCGGTGTACCCGTTTTGTGGGTCACTGACCCCCCAGTACCCACTCGCGATTTTCGTCAAGAACGTGAGGATGACGTTACCGACGTAGCGGAACCGTGGCATGGTGTGTCGGTTCTCGGGTCTGCTGAGACGATTGGCCTTCACGTAGTCTGCACGCCCCTCGACGATTGGGTCGAGGAGGTCGGGTAATCGGTCTGGGTCCATCTGGCCGTCCCCGCCCATCACCGCAGTGATGTCTATCTCGTCCTCACGCGCACGGAGGTACCCAGTCTTGATGGCACCGCCGACACCACGGTTCTCGACGTGACGGATGGGAACGATACGCTGGTCGAACTGGACGACGCTCCCGTCTGCTGACTCGGCGACTGTCGCGTGTGCCTGTATCTCTTCCCAGGTACTGTCTGTAGAACCATCGTCGACGACGTATACGCGGTCGACGTACGACGGGACGCTTTCTAAGACTTCACCGATGAAGCCTGCTTCGTTGTATGCCGGAATGACGACGCTGATTGTATTCCCTTTGTACATGGATTTTTTTGGATGTATAACGTGCGTATGTTACGACACTGATACGCGGAGTCGGAGGTCACGATACGCGTTCTCTCGAGTCGGTTCTGCCGGCGCTTCGTCGACGTACAGGAGGTAGACGAGTTCGAGGTTTTCTCCGGTTATCCCTTCTGGGGTAACCGTGTGTTCGACGACTTCTGTCTCACCTGCCGCGACGCTCGATTGGAACTGAGAGATCTGCTCACGTTCGATTAGGGTGCCGGACGCGTCCACTCGCTGGAGGAGGACGACGACTGTGTAGTCACGGGCACCGTCTTCGTGGTTCTCGATGCCGACAGCGAGTTCAGTTGGCTCTCCGGCGGTGAGTGCCTCGGGGTAGTCGTTGGCGACGAATCCACCAGTCTCGCTCTCGGTGAGGAGATAGAATTCGGTGAACTGTTCGCCTCCAGTTGGTTCAGATGCGGTCAGCGCGTACCCTGTCGCCGAGAGCGCGAAGACGAGTCCCACGACGATTGCGACGTTGAGGAGTGTCTGCCCCTGCGTCGCCCCACGGATGTGGAGAGACGGGAGGGTCACAGAAAATCGCTCTGTCGGAGTGACTGCACGCCGCCGCCAGAGCGCGACGATCGAGAGGACGATAGTCAGGGCACTCACGGTGACGAGCGTCGGGACTGGACTGATACCGAACGGCGTGAAGTTCAGAACGTACGCGACTATCGCCACGATTGCCACGCTCGATGCGACTGACAGTCCAAGTCGGGTGTACACGTCGATACTTCGACCTGCCCACCTGTTTGCCGACACCTGGGTTCCATCTGTCTCCGTGGGCGGGACGTCGGACTTCGTGTAGACGGCCGAAATCAACGCATAACCAGGGAGAAAGACGAGCAACGGAATCCCGAAGAGCAGGCGTGGAACCGTTCCGCTCGTCGTCGGAAGTAACAACACGACCACGGCTACGGCCGTCAGCAACATCACCCCTGCAAGGTCTCTAGGGATCCTCTCTTGGGACGCGGTGGGCGAATCTCCAATCACGGTCTTACTATCTGTACCCGTGGTGAGGACATTGTTATTCAGCGAGTATCCCGGTACGAGGTCACATAACTATCAGTATACACTACTTTCCACCGGCCAGTCCACGAGTAAACTGTCTTGCACGCACGAACCGTTCTCTCACCTCGCGCTCTGCCCCCGACGCTCGACGAGAATCTGTTCGGTCGTGACCGTTTGCTGGCCCCGTCTCTGATACAGAAGCGACATCTGTTCGGCCGATTACCCGAGAGTTCTCACTCAGCCGTCGGTCGTCTGCGTTCGACACATCTGTACGTCACCGTTGTCGTAGAACTTCTCGCCATCTTCTGGGCACAGCAGTGACTGCGGCACGTCGTACGTCCCCGAACTGTCGGGACCCGTCTCGAACAACGTCGCCCCGTCAGACTGCAACGGTCGATAGACGATGACGCCTGTCGTCGCGAGTGACCCATCTTCGGCGAACCGAATCGTCTCGGCCTCGTAACTCCCAGACCGCGGGAACACCGTCTTGTACGGGTGGTCGGTGTAGACGAGACCACCTGCCGCGGGGTCGATTTCGCCTGCGGTATAGACCGCAGCGAGTTCTGACTCGCTGTACGCGTAGCGGATGTTGTGGTCTGGGAAGACAGGGTTGTCTTCTGTCGCACTCTGAGACATCAGCATCGTCCCCGGGAAGACGAGGGCGAATATCACGAGTCCGACGACGATTTGCCGCCCGGTCACGCGGTGAGCGAGGTACGAGAGGCCCAACGTCCCGACGATGGCCATCGGCGCGTACATGAACGCGTACCAGCGACTCGGGATGAACGTTCGAACCCCGAACAGCGGGAAGAGGAACGTGAACACCATCATTATCGCCGTCGCGACGACGAGCACGAGTCCCGCTTCTCGACGACTCCGCAGGTGGAGGACTACGAGGGACCCCACGATGGTCAGGAAGAACAGGATGAAGTACCCCATTCCGTCGAAGTACGCGACGTACTGGGCCATCGGGCCGGCAGCACTGGGTGATGCTACGGGTGGGGGTGACGACGAGTCGATGAGGTTCAAGAATCCTGCCGACTGTGCGATAGTGAACTCGAGGAGTCGCGGCATGAACTCGATGAACGTCGAGTTGGCGTACGGTGTGACACTCCAGTTGACGGCGAGGATACCCGCGTAGAGGGACGTCACGACGGTGAGGCTCCACGAGTCGACTGCTTCCTCGCTGACTGGGCGGTTCTGCTCTCCGAAGATTGTCTGCCCGTGCCCGAATTTGAACAACAGTTGAACGGTCGTGGCGACGCCGAGGAGGACGAGTGCGATGAACGCCGACACCTGATGGGTGAAGATAATCGCGACGCTGAAAAAGAGCATCATCCCATAGTCTCGGAGGCGCGCCGGGACCGACAGCATCCGAACCGTGTAGTACACGAGGGCGACGAAGAACACGAGACCGAGACTCGTCGGGATGATGTTGATGCCCCACCGAACGACGTGGTCTGCGACGGCGTACAGGGCCACTGCGACGACGGCCCACCGTTCACCGACGAAGAATCGACTTGCGCCGAATATCGTGACCGTGAACAGCGTCGTGACGAGACCGACAGAGAGGAACAGGGCATCGCGGAGTGAGACACCAAGCCACTGTGCAGTCGTGGCCACGAGGATGTGATACAGCGGTGCAGCGTAGTACTTCACCTCTGCCAACGGGCCGAGCGACTGACTCTCGAAAATCGGCTGGGTGTACAGCGCGATATGGGTCCAGCTATCGACGCCGACGAACCCCGGTGTCGTGTAGAGCGACGCGAATCGGACGACCACCGAGAGGGCGAGTATCTGTGCGAGGACGAGACCCGGGCTGAACGCGTCGTCCGCGACGAAGAAGAGTTGGACGAGAATCACCGCGGCCAGTGCCGAAGCGAGGAGTAAGAATGGGACCGTCCGCGCGTGTGCTTGCTGGGCGATGAGCACGAGCGTCCCGAGACCGAAGACGAAGGCGACGGTCGAAGCCTTCGAGAGCGTCGTCGAGATAGTTGGCAGTTCCGTCGTGGAGTCGTACTGCCACCTGACCACGAGATACGAGAGGCAGGCTAATCCCAGTGAGACGGGAATTGCGGTGATGAACGGTTCTGACGAGAGCGTCCGAAGCGGCAGGAGGATAATCGCCAGTACGAGACCCACGATTGCCGCGTTGACGTCGACGCTGTTCTTCTTGAATACTGATGCGTTTAACACTCTCACGACGCTGTCACCTCTCTCTTCGGTTCGAGAACGCGCTCGTACACCGAGACGATATTTTCGGCCATCTGGTCGAGACCGAACTCGACCATCGTCTCTCGACTATTCGGCCGTCCGTCTCGTTCTAATACGTCACAGAGGGCTGTAACGAGTTCGTCGTCGGACCTGCCGACGTGTGACCCCGACCGCTCGGTGAGATACGACCGCACGTCGCCGACGTCGGTACTCACAACCGGGAGGTTGCAGGCTAACGCCTCTTTCACGGCATTGGGCGACCCCTCCCAGTGGGACGTGAGCAACATCGCGTCCGCCGCGCTCATGTACACCGGGATTCGTTCGTGCGGTTCTCCAGAAACCGTCTGGAGCGTCACTGGCTTCCCCAGACGTTCTTGAGCTTTCTCGACGACGCGAACCGCCCGCGGGTAATCTTTCACCTCTCGCGATGGCGAGTAGGGGAACAGCACGTGGTACTGCTGATCGTTCCACCCCAACTCTGCTCGCGCTTCGGTCTGGGGGTGTGGTTCGAACAGGTTCAGGTCGATGCCGTGCGGGATGACCACCGACTGGGTATCGAGTGTGTCGGCCATCTGTTCGGACATGACGATTACTGCATCGAACTCGCGACTACACCAGTCACTGACGTACCCATACTTTCCCCAGACGTCTGACCCCCACAGTGAGAGGACGATTGGCCGGGTCGGTTGGGCGATGGCCGCCGGGGCGGTGAGTCCGTAGTTCGCGTGCACGAGGTCGTACGGCCCGTCGAGGGATTCACGGAGAACACGTCCGTAGAACCGGACGTAATCACGCAGTGACCTCGCCCCGGACGGGGGCTTTGGGACAGTCACCACGTGACAATCGACGCCGTGCCGTTCGAGCGCAGCGACCTGCTGTTCGAAGAAGGGCCGTCGAGTGGTCACCAATTGTAGAGTTCGAATCATGATGTTGTGCCACATACGTGGCAGACGGGGTGCTCGCGACGACAGTCACGGACCACAGTGGCCACGCAATATCTGCCGGTGGCCCCCTGTAGTGAGTGAAACTTTCCACGTCTCGTGACTGTAGGGGAGCGTTGGTAGAGGGACGGTGCTCTGGGACTATTGTTAATCTCAGGCTATCTCGGAGAATGGGCGTCTAACGAGGCTCCACGGGCGTCCTCTCTGGTTGCCCTCCTCGTCAGAGTCTCGCGAGGATTTCGTCGTAGATTCGTGAGGCGAGGGGGCGTCGTTTCGACTGATGAATCGCGGCCTGCTCTTCGACCAGTTCGAGCATCGACGCCGTCACGTCACCCTGCTCGGACAGGAGGGTGTCTCGCTTCTCCTCCCAATCGCTCGCATCCGACTCGGTCAGAAGTTCTTCGACTTTCTCGAAGACTCTGTCTTCGTCGGCGAACGAGAACATGAGTCCGTAGTCTTCGAGCGTGAGGAAGTTGCTGATGTCGCCTTTTCCGACCATCGAGTTCACTCGTATCGCGGGTGTTCCGAGGAGGGCCGCCTCCGTAGGCATCGTCTCGGAGTCCCCGACGTAGAGGGTAGCGTAGTACAACAGGTCGTGAATCATGTATGGCGGAACCGTTAGCTTGTACTGCTCGAACTCCGGAGGAAGTGGGGCTTCACTGGTGATGTATACGTCGCCGTGCTCGGCGAGATACGAGACGAGTTCGCGTT
>NZ_LOPV01000213.1 GCF_001469865.1 Haloferax profundi | reverse complement strand
GATAGGCCGGTGTTTCCGACGTCGTGGAACGCTTGCCACCCAGCAAACCGGACGACGAAGTACGGCTTTTCTGGGTCGACGCCGTACTCACGGAGTGACTCCGGGTCGGGGGTGAACCAATTCGGGTGCAGGTACGACAACTCCTGGAACCCGACAGAAACTTGTTTCTCTTCGGGAACGGGAATCGAGAAGTCCGGGGGCACGCAGATTTTGTCGACGAACGGGCACGTGACTGCGTGATACACCCGTTCCAAGGCTTCGGGTTTGAGCTTCGTATCTTGATAGATGAGGTTTCGGCACCCGAGGAGTGTCGATACGTGGACGACCGACGGGTTGAGACGACTCACGATGACGTCGGGGTCGAATCGACGGGCGTACTGGAACATTCGAACTTCTCGAACCCCCCACTCCCCGACGAGCGACGCGGGGCCGAACCGATTCCACTCTGACGACAGTGGTGTGTGGTCGATACCGTACTCGTCGAGTAACGTCGTCGTCATCTCCTTTTGTCGTGACGTGACGTCGACGGTGTGGCCTCGTTCTTTCAGTTCTCGAATCGCGTTCTTGAACAGGTGTACCTGTGCTGGGTGGTTGATGTCGAATAGAACTCTCATGTCCTTCCTGTGGGTGGGGCGTGTGCGTAATCGTCGCAGACTGTACTTCCACGCGTCATCTACTCTAGGGTGTCTCTACCCAGTTTTTGTTATGAATCGTGTACCGGTTCGGAGTCGGGGAATTTCGGCTCCCTACGACTGGGACGACGCCGCTCGTCACGCTGCAGAATTTCTCACACAGCGGCGCGTCTCGGGGGTATCGGCCGTATAACAAACCGCTCACTCGCCGACTTGTTCACCGATGGGCTCTGTGGTTATCTCGCTCGACGCGGAACTCGGATGGGGATACCTCGACTTCGAGGACCCTCCAGACCGTGTCGAGTACGCGCGGTCTGGGTGGACGACACTCGTCGACCTCTTCGAGGAGTTCGACGTACCTGCCACCTGGGCAATCGTCGGACACCTCTTCTTGGACGACTGCGATGGGCGCCACAGTGCACACCCCGCTCCTGATGGGTGGTTCGAAAAAGAGACCGGCATCTGGCGGTCACGTCCGGACCTTCGCTTCGGGCGTGACCTCGTCGACGCAGTCCGAACGTCGAACGCTAATCACGAGATTGGGTGCCACTCGTACTCACATCCGCAGTTCGGCCGAATCGACCACGCGTTTGCCGACGCGGAGATTCGCGCGTGTGTAGATATTGCGAGCGACTACGGTGTCGAACTCGACTCGTTCGTCTACCCCCGCAACGACGTCGGTCACCGTGACGTCCTCGAAAAGTACGGATTCTCGTGTTACCGTGGTCCCTCACCTGTGTTTCAGGATACTCCCCTCCCGAAGGGCGTGCATACACTCGTCGATGGCGTCTATGTCCCCGGCCAGTCGTTGCTCGTCACCCCATCCGTCGACGAATACGGGTTAGTCGATATTCCGGCGTCGCTGTACCTCTTTAGTTTCGAGGGCATGGCCCTCGACATTGCGAATCGACTCGTCGGCGACCCGGTGGTACGACAGGCCAAACGCGGCATCGACCAGGCGGCGAGCGACGACGGTGTCTTCCACATGTGGCTCCACCCGAACAACCTCCACACCGACTACAGCGTAGAGCGCATCCGACGCATCTTGGCGTACGTCGCCGACGTCAGAGCCGAGACTGACCTCGTCGTCGAGACGATGGGTGAGGTTGCTCGCAGAACACTCGCCCAGTCCCCAGTTCGTCCTACCTGACCCACTTCAGACGTGACCGTGGTGACCGATGCTGTTTCTGGCGGTCACTGAAAGACACTGATTCGCTTGACGACGTCGACCCGTGAGAGGGGGTACTCGTCACGTGGTCGTGGTGGAATTCGCATACCGTAGATGAACCCAAGCCAAAGCAGTGCGTATCCGAACGTCAACCGAAACGCCTCGCTGCTCCCGCGTTCCCTGGTCAAGAACGCGAAGAAGAGCCCTGTCGCGAGTAGCCACCCAACCGTCGCGAGTGGTGAGAGCACTACACTCACGGCCCCTGCTGCGAACCATCCTCCGATTAGCACTTTGTACCTGAGTCGAAGGAGGTGCATGGCCAACAACCGAGGGCGTGACGCCGACTTTCGGAGCGTCTGACCGACGCCTTCGACGTATCCGCTTCGCCACCGGCGTCTAATCTCCCGCGCTCCCTTCGCAACGGGGTGTGACGCAGCAACGCTCGGAAGTCGGTAGAGCGTCCCACCCTCGAGGACGAGTCGGAATCCGAGGTCGATGTCTTCGAGCGACTTTTGGAACGGGTCGAATCCACCGACAGCGGCCACTGCCGACGTGTCGTAGAGTGCGACACCTCGTATCGCGTTGACGCGTTGCGGTGTGGACGTGGACCCACGAACGTTGAGGTGGCCGTCGACGCCGACGACGCCGTCGTTCGAGTGGAGGAAGTCGTACGCATCTGACAGCCACTCGGGTTCGAGGTACATGTCGCCGTCGACGTACAGAATCGTGTCTCCGTTCGCCCACTGTGTCCCGACGTAACGCCCTGCCGACGGCGTCCTGTCGACTTCGTCTGGCAACGTGAGGATGGTTATAGGGAACGATTTAGCGAGAGCGACCGTTCGGTCGGTCGAATTCGAGTCGACGAGAATCACTTCGAAGGTGCCCACGTCACGACACGACTCGAACACCGATTCGAGACACCGCTCGATTCGGGCTTCTTCGTTGAACGTGACGACGACGACAGAGAGGTCTGGCGTCTCGGGCGGGCCGCTGTCGTCTCGGTTGTCGGAGTCGTTCGATTGGAGGGTGGCTAATGGGACCATGGGTTGTGTACGTGGTGCGGTCGAAAGAGGGGGAGAAGACCGAGTGGCGTCATTGGTTCTGGTACTACATTCCCCCGGTTCCACTATTGTTACTCTGCGCCAACCGGTCACGTTTCCGGCGTTACCCACGTCGGATTCTGGGAGAGGTGGGCCCCGAAATGGCTTTGCTGTGGGATGCTGTGTCGGAAACCCGTCACGATACACGGTCGCACCCGTTCGTCAGAGAGAATCAGGAAGCAGCGAGGGACCACGCTCTCCGGTCTCCGAACGACCGCTCTCGAGTCTGGTAGTCGCGACGACACGTGTTCAGAGAACCAACAGCCGTCGGGTCGTTTTGTCTCATAGGTTCACTATAACAAAGCACGTTTCAGTGCTGTATGTATCCATATGGATGACCGGACGCAGTCGTCGCTCACGACCCTTCTTGTCGGTCTCGACGCGGCCTGTATCGAGGTACTAGACCCACTGTTCGAGGAGGATGCACTCCCGAACTTGCAGCGACTCTTCGAAGAGGGGGTGTACGGACCGCTCGAATCGCAGGTCCCCCCGTGGACTGCCAGCGCGTGGCCGTCACTGTATACCGGTGTAAACCCCGGAAAACACGGCGTATTCGGTTTTCTCTCTTTTGACGGCTACGACGCCGACGTGGTAAACGCGACCGACGTTCGCCGGCGAACCCTGTGGGAACTCCTCGACTATCACGGCCTCCGAAGCGTCGTGGTCAACGTCCCGGTGACTGCTCCCCCCAGGGCATTCGACGGGGCACTCATCCCTGGGTACGTTGGCCCAGAAGACCCACCCTGTCATCCTGCTGGGCTCCTCGACGACGTTCGGGCAGAAATCGGCGAGTATAGAGTCTACCCCAACGACCCGGAGGGGCGGGGTGACGAAGCGTACCTCGAACTCATCCGAATGCGTGGGGAGGCATTCAGGTATCTCGCCGACCGATTCGACCCGGACTTCGGGTTCGTCGAGTTCCAACAGACGGACACTGTCTTCCACGAACGACCGGGTGACCTCGAACTCGTTCGCACCGTGTACGAAGCAGTGGACGAGCAAATCGGCTCGATTCTCGAGGCGACGTCGCCCGAGAACGTCTTCGTCGTGAGCGACCACGGAATGGGACGGTACGACAAATACGAGTTCCGCGTCAACGAGTTCCTCCGAGACGAGGGATACGTGTCGGTCAGACACGGTGGGTCGGGGATGCCTTCGTGGGTCTCGATTCAAAAACGCGGCCTCGAGAAAGGCCAGTTCGAAGCGGACGACGACGCGTCGCTGGACGTGATGAACTCGGCGATGACAGTCGCCGCGCGGTTTGGTCTGACGACCCAGCGAATCGCGAGCGTCCTTCAGAAACTCGGACTCGCCGAGTACGTCGCCCGCGTCGTCCCTACCGACGTCAAGCGAGCGGGGACTACACAGGTCGACTTCCCATCTTCGCGCGCGTACATGCGCGACCTCATCGAACTCGGGATTCGAATCAACCTCGAAGGGAGAGAACCCGACGGAACGGTTCCACAGGACGCGTACGAAGACGTTCGTCGTGAGTTAATCTCCGCCCTGAAGACCGTCGAGACGCCGGACGGTGAACTCCTCTTCGAGGACGTCGCCCCCCGAGAGGAGTACTTCCACGGTCCTGAAGCACACAACGCGGTCGATATCGTCCTCGTCCCGTCGAACTACGACCACTACCTGAGTGCCCAACTGTACGGCGAGCAGTTCGGCGACCCCACAGAGTCGTGGAACCACAAGCGTTGGGGAGTGGTCGCAGCGTCTGGTCCGGCTATCGACTCGCACACACCACTTGGTGATGCACACCTGTTCGACGTCACACCGACGATTCTCGCGACGTACGGCCTCCCGCCCGACGAAGAGATGGACGGCACCTCGCTCCCCATCGTCGACGCGCACCCACCGATTAGCTATCCCCCGTTCGAACCGGCCGAACGGGTGGAGACGAACGACACCGAGGTGGAAGACCGCCTCGCGAACCTTGGCTACCTGGAGTAACCCTCAATGAGCACCCTCGACGTACACGTATACAGCAGCATCGACGCAGTAACCGAAGGACAGTGGAACAACGTTGTCACGCAGTCAGACCAAGGCAGTGTGTTTCACCGCTACGAGTGGTTACAGGCCGTCGAAGACACACTTCCGTACACCCCGCGACACGTCGTCGTGACGAAGAGTGGAAACCCAATCGCGGTGTTCCCCAACTTCGTGACCGACATCGACCTTCCGACCGGGGCGGCGTTGGTCGATAACCTCGGATTCGTTCCGAACTTCTTGAGCGAAGCAGCCTCCACGTCACGATTGTTCGAGGAGCAACCGCTCAAGCGGTTGATATCGGCGACCCCGGGATACGGTGGCCCCGTCGTCACCTCGGACGAGACGGAGTCGCTCGACTTGATGTTCGATACACTCGAACGGGTGAACGGCCGAAACATCCTCTTCCACACGATAAAGGCCAAAGACCCGAGTTACATGCGATACGGCAAGTACCTCGCGAAGCACGGGTACGAGCCGAAACTGACCGACTGCCGGTTCGAGTTGCACCTCACCGAAGAGTGGGAAGACATCGAACGGCGGATGGACAAAGAGCGACGCAAATCGCTTCGGAAAGCACACGAGAACGACGTCTCCGTCCACGAGGCGGAACTGACGGCGGAGGAGATCACCGCCACACACGAGGCGTACATCGAGAACATGGAGCGTGTTCGCGGCCACACCTACCCACTTTCGTTCTTCGAAACCGTCGCGTCGGCCCTCCCCGAGCGAATGAAGATATTCGTCGCGGAAGCCAACGGCGAGGAGATTGGCCGATACGTGCACTTCCTCGACGACGAACAGGAGACGATGATCTACTACTTCTCGGCGATCGGTGACGTGTCTAACTTCGACTACTACCCGGCGGAACTCCTCCACGAACACGCCATCAAGTGGGGCAAAGAAAACGGCTATCGGTACTACGACTTCGGAAGCACCGGTTCGACCTACACTGACGGTATCTTCAAGGCGAAAGAGAAGTACGGCGGTCGGCCCGTCCCGACGCTCCAGTGGGACAAGGGACAGTCACCGGGCCTCTGGCACCTGTACAAACTCGCACGAACAGCGTACCGAAAGACGGCCTACTGAGTCCAATGAGCATCGACATCATCGAAGCAGAGTGGGACGAACTCGATGCGTGGGACGACTACGTCGACGAGTCCCCGATGGCGAACGTGTTCCATCAATCCGACGCGCTCCGTATCCAAGAACGACACTCGAACTCGACGCTGCATCCGCTCGTCGGGAAGAAAGGACAGGAAGTCGTCGGAATCTTCCCCGTGTTCCAGAAGGAAAAGGGGCCGTTCTCGGGTGTGTTCTCTCCCCCTCCTCCATTGTGGGTCCCCCGACTCGGTCCAGCACTGCTGAACGTCGGCGACCTGCGCCAGCGCAAACTCGAGAGTACCGCGAATGGCTTCATCGAGGGTTGTAACACCTGGATTCGCGAGAACCTCCCGCGAAACTACATGCAGGTCCGAACGGAGGCGGCGCTCACCGACGTTCGGCCGTTCAAGTGGGACGGTGGGGACGTGACGCCGGAGTACACGTACGTCCTCGACATCACGCCGGACGAAGACGACCTGCTCATGCGGTTTACGAGCGATGCGCGAAAGAACATCCGCAACGTGGACACCGACGAACACGACTTCACTGTCGAGGAAGGCGGTGTCGAAGAAGTAACGCGAATCCTCCGGCAGGTGAACGAGCGATACGAAGAGCAAGGAGAGGGCTTCAACATGCCCACCGAGTTCGCCGTCGACCTGTACGAGTCACTTCCCGAGGGACAGATTCGACCGTACGTCTTCCGCTACGAAGGGACGTACGTCTCCGGGATGCTCACCTACGAGTACAAAGACCGGGTGTTCCGGTGGCATGGGGGCGTTCGTCCAGACATGGACGTCGGACTCTCGGTGAACGAACTCTTGGATTGGCACATCATTCGAGACGCCAAGACGCGGGGTGTCACGCACTACGACCTCGTCGGTGCCGGGAACGCCCGACTCAACCTGTACAAGACGAAGTACAACCCGGACTTGGAACTCTTCTTCAGCGTGCGCTCGGGGTCCCGAGGCATGAAGACTGTCGTGGACCTCTACCGGAACGTTCTGTAGACGGTCGGCCGCAACTGGCTACCCCCTTGGGTCGTCTTAGTACCTCGTCCTGACCGAAACGGGACGTACGCCGACTAAGTCCGTCGGATTGTCGGCACCAGCTCGATGCCGAGGCGAGCGGAAGCGCAGCTCCGACGTCGACGTCGCAGACGACTGTGTACCGATGCGCTCTCGACCCATCTGTGCACCCGGTGCGCTCTCAATCCATGTCTGCCCTCGCGTGTGCGTGCGTACGAACAGAGTCGAACCACACTGGAATAGAGTACGAACCACACTGGACGCTCTGAAAATCACCGACTGCCTCTGAGGAGGGCCTGACGCACCCGGTCGAGCCCTCTCTTTTGTCTGTATTCTAAGGGGTTGCTCGCTCTCTACGCGTGTTCTGAAGCGGTGACGACACCGACCGCTGAGCGCGCGCGAGTCTCGACGACAATATCAATTTAAAAGAATATTTTTGCTGTTTCTCCGAATAATCGCCCTCTTAATGCGCTCAGAATCCGTTTCGGACTCCCGCACATCCCGCGCCGA
>NZ_LOPV01000212.1 GCF_001469865.1 Haloferax profundi | reverse complement strand
AGAATCTCGGTCGCGACCCATTCGTGGTGTGCTGAATGTTAACACTCATTAATCTGGCCATGTGTCGAATTCCTGTATTCGATGTAACACCAAAAATACAGAATGAATAGTGGCTTCTCAGGGTCTCTAACGCCAATAATGCTTGCTTAACGGGGTTATTCAACACACATAAAACCGCGAAATCAATAATTGAATAATGTTTACTTTGTTCAGGTATTTGTGACTGTATCTAAATCCTATCGTTGGGATAAGGGGAAGGTTTATACCTTAATGCTCATCTTAACCGGACATATGGTACCCGAAAGCAACGGCGTGCAGAAGGAAGACGACGATTCCCTCCTCGGAAGACGAACCTACCTGAAGCTTGGCGGCGCAACCCTGGCGGCACTCGCCCTCGGCACGGGCAGTGCGAGCGCAGAGAGCCACCCGTACACGCTCATCGTAGACGGGTCGGACACCTCCGAATCGACCGAGTACGTGTTCGAGGTTTCAGAGACGATTCAGAAGATTTCCTCCACCAGCACTGATTCGTCCTCAGACACCGTTTCCGACGGCCGCGTCGAAGGGTCGGTCACCGACGGCGTCGACGCCTACGAGTTCTCCGGTAACATCACGAGTTTCAGCTTCGACGGCCCTGCGGTCGTGAAGTGCGGAGAGAACATCGAGCAGACCGTCGAGCACACCATCGAGATCATCTCGACCGAAGACCCCTCCGAACTCACCTACGAGTTCACGGCGACCGACGAGATTACGAAGATATTCAACGACACGCGGAACTCTGCAGAGACGAGGAACGACCAGATTTCGCAGAACTCCGACGGCACCTGGACCGCACAGGGCTACACCGGCAACGGCTACGGTGACTCGTTCAAGTTCAAGGGCGAACTCGTCGAGTTCAGCCCCAACACCGGACCGTTCAAACTCCTCATCGACGGCCAGGAAGTCGACCCGTCCGAATTCGGTTCCCAGACGTCCGAACCGACCGACGACTCGACCCCGACTGGGCCTGCAATCGGTGGCGGCGACGGCTACCCCAACACTGTTGCTCCGTCTGAGGCCGACTACCTCGTCTCCTCCACGCGCGAGTTGGTCTCTGCATTCGACGACGCGTCGAGCGGTGACGTCGTCTACGTCGAAGGCGGCGCAGAAATCGACGTTGGCCGCCGCGAACTGACCGTTCCGCGTGGCATCACGCTCGCATCCGACCGTGGTATCAACGGTGCCGAAGGTGGCCTCATCAAGACCGACCACAGTCCGTGGGCGATGCTCGAAGTCCAAGACGACGTCCGCATCACCGGCCTGCAGGTCGGTGGCCCGCGCTGGGACTGGGTCGAAGCAGACGACACCGAACTCGGTATCGACGCTCGCGGTTCCAACATCGAAATCGACAACGTCAACGCATTCGGCTGGGGGTACGCTGCGATTCGCTCGAACGACGACACGCACATCCACCACTGTCACCTCCACCACAACCCCCGCGAGGGTCACGGGTACGGTGTCGCAACGGAAGGATCTGACAACCCCATCATCGAGTACAACCTCTTCGACCACAACCGCCACAGCGTCCAGGGTAACGGCGGTGGCTACACCATCCGTTACAACCACGTGAAGGCAGACGCCATCTCGCACGTGTTCGACCAGCACCGGCCGGGTGGTACGACGATGAAGATTTACAACAACACGGTCGAGGCCATCTACGACGAACTCGAAGACGAGAAGGTCCCTGCCGTCGCCATCCGCGGCGTGCCGGACGACATCGCGGACATCCACGACAACTGGTTCTACAACCCTGTCGAACCGCGGGACAACCCGAGCGGATGGACGAACGAGGCTATCATCCAGGTCCACACGGACGAATGGCGGAACGTCTCGTTCAACAACAACCACTACGGGTCGTCTGAACCGTCCTCGGACATCGGTTGCCCGAGATAACGCACGTTCGACGCGTCTGAACACCCCTTCAGCCTCGATATCCGCCACCGGGTGACGGTTCGGAAGACTCCGTCCGCACTCAGACGTGCTTCGACAGTTCTTCCGAACTCGTCGTCGACCGAGGCGGCTTTTCGTCGAGTACCGTTTCGATACACTTCCCGAAGAGCGGCAGCGACTCCCACGGAAGTTGTTGGTGCGTTGGGAGGACGATAATCGACTCTCGAAGGTGCGTCGCTCTCGGGAACTGTTCGATGTACGAACCGTCTCCCTTGAGCCCCCAGATATACCGTTCTGCGGGGAGTCCGGCACTTCGAATCGCGTTGTAGATTCGGTTCCGTACCACTGGTCCCTCTCTCACGCGGATTGCGACCCCGTATGGACACGCTGTGTCGTGCGCTACTGGTGTCAACACGTCGACACCCTCGGTGTCGAGTAGACTCAGGCGGAGCGTGTTGTACCTCCCACTTCGCTCTGACCGAACACGGAGTGGGTAAGCGTGGTGTAGTCCGATTCGCGAGAGTCTTCCGGGTGTGAGAGGTGGCCACGAAGTGGCCGGCATCGGTTGGACTTCAGAGAGGTCTTCTTCGAATGGTCGCGGAGTCGCTCGTCCGTTCAGTCGACGAAGCTGTTTCCGAACGTTGAGGTGGTTGACAGTCCACATCCCGGTGAGTCTGAGAAGTTCCTTCGTTTCGGACGCTGCCGACACAGGCGGTTCGAGTCTGTGTGTTCGACTGACGACGATGCCACCGAACGGTGCGGGGAGTGTCTTGTGCGCACTGTAGACTGCGGCATCTCCGGTGGTTCCGAGCAGTTTCCCATCTTCGTCTCTACTGAACAACCCTCGTGCGCAGTCTTCGATGACGAAGGCACCACTCGAACTGGCAGTCTGTGCAAGCGAGTCGAAAGACGAGTCAGCGAACCCGAGGTAGTGGACGAAGAGAACGACGTCTGGTTCTACCTGATGGATGAGCGCTTCGATTTCCTGCTCTGGGTACGTGAGATCCGCTGAAATCGGGTAATAGACGATTTCGTAGCCGTGTTCCCGAAACGGCCAGACGGCGCTCTCTGGGAGGTACGCCGGGAGCATGACTGTCCCCCCGTCAGTACCGAGGGCGTCGAGGATTGCGTAGAGTCCTGTCCGTGCGTGCGCGTACACCTGTTTGTGTCCCCGTGGGACCCAATTGGGGTCGTCCACCCACGACGGGTGCAATGGGTCGGGTTTGCCAACCCATCTGAGTTTGAAGTTGGGGTCGAGCGGAATGAACATCGTGTCCGTGTTGTGGATTCTGCCTCGAGTCGTTCCTTCAGGGTCTGTTTTCCCCCGAACGAGTGACCTGTGACCGCCCGAGATTCTCTTGGCGACTGTGTCCCTGCGGTCACGGCACAACCAGTCTGAGATTACACCGAGAGTGATATTGTTATACAGCGAAATCCAGGGAGAACTGTTCGAAATACTGACACTCTTACCCCCGAAAGCTGGCCACGACGTGTGGCCTTCCATCTACGCCACGACGAAGCACACTGACTCGAAGGGAATAGTGCAACCCATCAATCTATCCACGCCTCGATGGTCTTCGACCACTTCCGGAAGGGGGATGGGAGCGCTGCGAGAATCCCGAGCAACTCGTCGACACTCAGTGCCCCAGTGCCGAGTGCGGCGACGAAGTAGAATGCCCCACCGAGGAGTGGAACGACGACGAGTGCGACGAGGTCACTCGAAATCACCGTGTCCATGAGGTAGATGACCGGTGCCGAGACGAGGACAGTCGCCCCGATACGAACCGCACGGAAGTCGCCGAGCGGGTCGTAGCCGATGTATCTGGCACTCAATACGTGCAGGCCGAACATCGACCCGTACCCGATACTCGTCGCCACTGCCGCACCGATGATACCGTACTGGGGAATGAGGATGAAGTTCAACACGAGGTTCAACAGTGCGGCCCCACCGGTAGCGAAAATCAGGGGTTTGAGGTTCCCGTTCCCCTGACTGATAGCGTAGATGGGGCGTGCGATTGCGAACCCGAGTGCCCCGGGAAGGAGGAAGATGAGGGGTGCGACCACTGGCAGGAAGTCGGCACCGAAGTAGTACGGGACGAATCGGTCAGCGAGGACGGCGATACCGATGGCCATCACGATGGTCAGCAGTGCGGTGTACCTCGTAATCCGGGCAGACATCCGAGAGACTCGTTCGTGTTCCCCGCTGGACCAGAGACTGGACGTCGAGTGAAGCAGCAGGGACTGCAGGACGATTGGCACGAACCACATGTACTCTGCGAGCGCGAGTGCGGCTTTGTAGTACCCCGTCTCGTCGTTTCCGAGGAACATGCGAATCATGATGACGTCGATGTGGTACAACGACATGACCAGCAAGACGAGGGCGACGTTGAGGACGTTGAACGTGAGTAACTGACGCTCCGAGAGGTTCGACGCGACGCTCCCAAAGACGGTTTTCAGCGGGACGTATCGGTTGATGACGAGAAGTCCGAGTATCGCAGCGACGGTGTCACCGAGGATGTTTCCGAGCAGGAACCCCGCCACACCACCGTCGTAGAATACGGCGAGTCCGATGCCGATGCTGATCCACAGGAGTTTGTTCAGCACACGAATCGGCTCCGAGAACTGTTCGAGTCCGAGTCCTAACAGCGTCCGATTGCAGAATTCGCGGAACTGTGCCGCGATGACGAAGATGGCAAGCAGGTAGAAGTACAAGACGAAATCCGGCCCGAAGAGGCGCTCTACGGCGCCGGACCCTGTCACGGTGACGAGTCCGAGGAAGCCGATTGCTGCGAGGACGACTGCGAGTTTGAAGTAAAACCAGATGACGCTCGCTTTCCAGTTCGGTTCGTCTCGCTCTTCGGCGACGAACTTCTGGACGCCACCGGTCACTCCCGAACTGATGAAAATCATCAGCACGGAGAACACCGACAACAGGAAGGCGAAGTCACCGTACCCTCCCGGTCCCAGAACGCGGACGATGAGCGGGAGTGTCGCGATTGAGACGACTGACGTTATCACTTTGGCGCTAAATATCGACAGAAACCCTTTCATCAGGTTTCGACTCATCGTGTGGTCACCGTCCACGTCTCCTCGGCGTTCGATTCGCTCGGTCGGTGGGCCGCATGATTAAGACGGCGAGCGGTGCACGTGGAAGTCTGAATCGACGTTCCGACGACACTCTTCCACTGCCGTCTGTGAGTCATTTCCGTTCGTAAATAGGTGGACCAGCGTGGGTATTGTTATGCTTCGTATAGCCACCGATTCGACAGTCTTCAGCCGAGGTCACTCGTACCCCGTCGGGCGTTTTTTGCGTTCGTTTACGATTTTCCCGAGGCCGTCCCGGAGTGACACCGTGGGTTCGAACCCCAGGTCACGTCGTGCGCGAGTGATATCGGCCTCGCTCTCTGCGATGTCCCCGGGTTGAGCAGGTTCGAACTGTACCGACGTGGGGCGTTCGGTGAGTTCCGAGATGGTCGACGCTAGGTCACGAATCGAGACACTGTCGCCAGTCCCGACGTTGTAGGCCGTCCCAACGTTGTCTGTCGTCGCCGCAAGGAGATTCGCCTGCACCACGTCGTCGACGTGGACGAAGTCGCGGGTTTGGGTCCCGTCACCGAAGATGACGAGTGGGTCACCTTCGAGCGAGCGTCGCACGAAGACGTCGATGACACCGCTGTACTGACTCGCCTCTCCCCGTCGGCCGTACACGTTGAAATACCGAAGTGCGACCGTCTCGAGACCGTACAGGTCGTGGTACATCGTTGCGTACCGGTCCAACGCGAGTTTCTGTAGTCCGTACGGTGAGGTCGGTCTGAGCGGGTCGTCTTCTGTGACGGGGACGTGATTCGGTTGGCCGTACACTGCCGCGCTCGACGCGACGACCACGCGTGCGTCTTCGTCTCGCGCTCGGTCGAGGATGGTGAGTCCCCCTGTGCAGTTCACGCCGTGTGTTTCGAGCGGGCGTTCGACCGACGCGCCGACGTCCACGACTGCTGCTTCGTGGAAGATGATGTCCACACCTTCCGTCGCGCTCCGGACCGCGTGCTCGTCGAGGATGGTCCCCTCGACGAGTGTCACGTCGGACGGGAGGTTGTCCCGATGGCCACTGGAGAAGTCGTCGAGGACACGGACCTCGTTGGTCTGATGGAGGGCGTCGACCAGGTGGCTACCGATGAAACCCGCGCCACCCGTCACGAGAACCGTCTGGTCCGAAATCGGGGCGTTCATCGTCGGGTGTTGGTGTCCCTCCCAGAAAGTTGTACACCGACAAACGCTGCCCGGGACACGACAAATCCAGGGCCGAGCGGGCAGTTGTCCCTGCGAGTTCGGTCACGCGGCGAACGTACAGGTAAATGTGAGATTAACCACGGAATCGCCCGAGAGCAGCGCTGAAATAGCGTGTCGAATGTGACATCTGAAAAGAATCTCTGGCCGGTGAGTTCGAGTGGTCGTCGAACCACTCGTCAGATGCCGGGGGCAGAACGCTCTGCTTCCGTCTAGAGCACGTCGTCGTCGAGTCCACCGGGGTCACCGGCAGTGTCGAACAGGTTGTTCTGGGCGCTCTGGACGAAGTCCGACTGGACACCACCCTCGTCGTCGACGGGGGCACCGTAGGCGTCCATCCCCATAGAGAGGAGTTCTTCGACGGCCTGTTCTTCGCTGATGAACTCTTCGTCCACGAGTTGTTCGAATTCGACGAGCAGTTCGTCCGGGAGGTTGACCTCAACGACGGGCATACACCGGGCTTCGTCCTCTACGTACTTGAGCAAATGGGTGTGATGTGCCTGTGTGTCTGTGAGACACTGGCGGGGGACGGTGCCGGACAGAGGTGCGTCGTTCGACACGCTGGGGTGTGTTCTTCGGGCGATTGCGGTGTCTTCGGTGCCTTCGGTGTGACCAGTTCGTTCCGATAACCGCGTGTATTATGGACTGGCGACCGGACTGTCAGCGTACACGACCGCCTCGACGCTGCGAATCGAGTACTGCGCCATCATCAGAGGACTACGCTGTGACCCGTGAGACAGACGAGAACGGAGACGCCGAAGGCCGGTTCCCAGCAGGTGAACTCGGGTGGCTTCCCGAACGAATCGACCTGCCGAACGACGAGTGGGTCATCTACCCACCGGGGGAACCCCGCCCTGCGAACTTCGCGCTTCGGTTCGAGAAGTCGGTCCCGTCGGTTCTCGTCGGAACCGAGTCCGGCGACCCACCGAGTGTTCACGTCCTCCCGCATCCCGGTGGACTCTCTCTGTCTGCCCGCTTTGGCGGTATCGTCGACGAGTCGATTCGCGAAGTCGAGACGCCCGATACCGACGACGAGAGAGCAAACGTCGCCTCGTGGGTCCAGCAGTGGATTCGTCGCATCCACGACAGGGCAGAACGTGCGCGCGTCGAGTCTGCCTGCGTCCCCGTCCCGAATACGGGACGGCAGGTCGCAGGCGCACTCTACCACCACTTCGGCAGCGCCGACGCTGTCGCGGCAGTCGTCGTCGAGCGAGACACTGCGGCGCTTCGCGACGTCTCTGGCGTGGCCGAACAGACGGCGACAGACCTCGTGGTTCACTACGGAACCGACGCCGAGTGGGAGTACTACCGCCAGCGACACCACCGCGACGCGGCACCGTGAGCGAGACACATCAGCTCACCTTCACCACGTAGGTTTCCGAGTCCCTCGGGTGCCGTTTCACCGTGTGACACAAACACCGATTTGTCTCTCACGTAGGGTTATTCCTTCACACGACGACGTACTGGTATGTCCCCCACACGTCGACTGTTCGTTCGCTCTGCTGCTGTCTTGTCTCTCGGCCTCGTCGCCGGATGCCTCGGCGGTGGCGGAGGCGACGGCGATTCACCCGATACCGACGACTCGACTGACCTCCCGGATACCACCGATACTGGAACCGACCCCAGCGGAGGGACCCGCCCGAGTGGAACGGGCGGGCCGGGAATCGTACTCACGAGCGTCGACTCTGCCCCGGACATCCCCATCGAACCGACAGTCGAAGTGCACAAAGACGTTGCAACCGACGACCACCCGCCACAACTCCGTGTCACGCTGACGAACACGAGTGACGAACGCGTCGAAGTCGGCGAAGGCCGTGCCATCTTCTTCCAGTACGTCGGCGACGACTCGCGCGACCTGATTCTCCTGCCGGCAGGACAGGAGTATCCCGCCGAACCGGGATGCTGGCGACTCGACGACCCAATCGCCGTCACCGAAGAGTACCGAATCGAGACGTTCGAACCGGGTGAATCGAAGTCTGCACTGGTCGACCTCTACGGGGCGGCGAAAGAAGATGGTGAAGATAGCTGCTTGCCGGTTGGCGAGTTCCGCTTCGAAACGACGTTCGCTGTCGGTGGGTTGACCGGAGGCGACGAGAAGCGAACCACAGCGACGTGGGGATTCTCGCTGTCACTGGAGTAGGTCTGCGCCCGTAAACGCGAGGACACAGCAATCCTAGTGATTTATACTGACGTATCAAAATTTTGCAACAGTTGTGACCAATACTGGCGGGGAAGCCGCTGAAAACACCGAACAGGGGGCAAACCGAATCCAGTTCAAAAGCTTCGAACAGGCAGTCAAACACGCTGGCCACTCGATAGTCGTCACCGACCGTGACGGGACCATCGAGTACGTGAACCCTGCCTTCGAGGAGATTACAGGGTACACGAAAGAGGAAGTCGTCGGAAAGACGCCTCGAATCTTGAAATCTGGTGAGCACGACGACGACTTCTACCGACGCCTCTGGGAGACAGTCCTCGCTGGCGACGTGTGGCACGCCGAACTCGTGAACGAACGAAAAAACGGCGAACGGTTCACCGTCGACCAGACGATTGCACCGATACTCGACGACTCGGACACCGTCGAACGACTCGTCGCCGTCAACCGCGATATCACCAAACGGACGAAACTCGAGCGGCAGTTGAAACAACAGCGCGATAGACTCGACGTTCTCAATCAGGTCGTTCGCCACGACGTTCGAAACGACCTCCAGTTGGTCGTCGCGTACGCCGACATGCTCGAAGACCACGTCGACGACACCGGCCGTGCGTATCTGGACAAAGTCCAGACGAGTGCAGAGGACGCCGTCGAACTCACCCGAACTGCGCGCGAACTCGCCGATGTGATGCTCAAACCCGAATCCAACAAGATGGCCGTAGCGCTCGACCAGGCAGTCGAAGAGCAAGTCGAAGACATCGACTCGGCCCACGTCGATGCCGAGGTTCGCGTCTCCGGTTCGATTCCTGCCGTCTCGGTCGAAGCAGACGATATGTTGCCCTCGGTGTTCAGAAACCTCCTCCAGAACGCGGTCCGACACAACGACAAAGACGTCCCGAAGGTCTCAGTTTCGACAGCGACGGACGAAGACTGCGCGACCGTTTGTGTCCGCGACAACGGACCGGGGATTCCCGACTCCCGCAAAGACGAGATATTCGGAAAAGGAGAAAAGGGGATGGAGAGTCCCGGTACGGGATTGGGACTCTACCTCGTTGGCATGCTCGTTGACCAGTACGACGGGTCCGTCGAGGTTCACGACGCGGAACCCGACGGGAGCGTGTTCGAGGTCACGCTCCCTCTCGCGTGAGGTGCACTGACCGGATTTTCGTCTCTCGTGTGAACTGGTGACGGATGCATGAGTCACTCTCCGAGAAGGGTGTGTATGGTCGCCAGTAACTCACTCGGCAGTCGAACCGGCGGCGGCGACGGGTTCACGTACTACGAGACTATCGGCGGCGGATACGGCGACCCATCTGACCGCACTACAGAAGCTATCGAACGGGACGTCGCCGAAGAGAAGATGGACTGGTCGACGGTCACCTGAGGGGACGCTGTTGCCGACGGGGTCACTTTCGCCCAGAGCACGGCCAACTCATCACAGACGACGAAACGACGAGAAATCAGGAGACAGAGACGGTGCTGCCGCTACTCACACGCACTGCACCGAGAGAGGTTGGTGGCTGGATGCTGCAAACCAGTCGAGCTCGTTTCAGTGACGGGAGATGCTGGAATAAGAGGGGACAGCGCTTCGACGATGACCTAGGACTACAGTTCGACAGTTCGGACCGGCGCTCACCGGATGTGGTTGACTCCGGTGTTCGGAGACGCCTGCACCCCCGCGAAGGATTGAAACGGGCCGGGAGAGAACGTTTGTGACATCATGACACGCATCGACGAGCTAAGGATTCTCGTCCCGGTCGATGTCTCGGAGGCGGAGCCGCCACCCCTCGACGTCCTCGACCATCTCGGCGCCGTCGAGGTGGTTTTACTCGGGTACTTTCCGGTCCCAGACCAGGCCGAACCGGCACTGCTCAGGGACCAGTACGGTCCCACGGCCACCGACCGGCTGGACGCAGTCGCCGACGAGCACGGTCATCCCGCCGAGGTGCTCGTCTTCACGCACGACCGCGAGGCCACCATCGACCGCATCGCGGACGAGTACGACTGCGACACGGTACTGACGGCTGGTAGTTCGACGGTCGTCGACCGCGTCCTCGTCCCGCTTCGCGGGGACGTGAACCTCGACCGAATCCTCGCAGTCGTCGCCGACCTGCTGCTCGCGGGCAACGAGACTGCCACTCTGTTCCACTCGGTCCCAGAAGGCGCCAATCCAACTCAGGGAGAATTACTCCTCATGGGTGCCGTCGACCGCCTCGTCGAGTACGGTGTCGAACGCGACAGGGTCGACTGGCGGCTCTCGCAAGGCGGTGACCCACAGACCGACATCGTCGAACTCGGAGCAGCGTACGACCTCGTCGTCCTCGGCGAGACCGATCCCTCGCTCCGCGAGCGCATCATGGGGGACGTCCTCTCGGCGATTGTCGACGCGCTCGAGGTCCCGGCGCTCATCGTGAGGGATGTCGAGTGAGCCCAGACGCCACGAGATGGAGGAGAGATAGATGAGCGTCGAGGGGAACGAACTCGAGCGTACGCTCGGATTCGTCGAGGCGATGACGCTCGGCGGGGGGACGATGATCGGTGCGGGAATATTCATCCTCCCGGGCATCGCCGCTGAAACCGCTGGCCCCGCGAGTTCGATCTCCTACGCTATCGCTGGCTTCGTCGCGCTGCTCGCGGCACTCTCGCTTTCCGAGCTGGCGACCGGGATGCCCATCGCTGGCGGGAGCTACCACTACGTCAACCGCGCGCTCGGCGGACTCTTCGGGGCCGTCGTCGGCTGGGGTATGTGGACGGGGCTGATGTTCGCGAGCGCGTTCTACATGATTGGCTTCGGGCAGTATCTCGTCGAACCGATTCCGTTCCTCGACGGACGGGTCTTCATCGTCGGCCTCGGTCTCGTCGGACTCGTCCTCCTCCTCGGGGTCAATTACTACGGCACCGAGGAGTCGAGCGCCTTCCAGAACGTCACCATCGGGGCCGAGACTGCCATCATCCTCGTCTTCGTCGCGGTCGGCGTCTTCTTCATCGACCCTGGGAACCTCGAACCGTTCGCCCCCTTCGGACCCGGTGGTGTCGTCGCCACGACTGGCATCGTCTTCATCTCGTTCCTCGGCTTCGAGATTATCGCCACCGTCGCGGGCGAGATTAAGAACCCCGGTCGAGTGATCCCACTGTCGATGATTCTCTCGGTGGTGCTGGTGACCATCCTGTACGTCCTCGTCATGCTCGTCAGCACTGGAGTGATCCCCTTCGAGTCGCTCGGCGACTCTCCCATCCCGGTTTCGGACGTGGCCGTCGTCTACCTTGGTCCGGCGGGGGTC
Source organism: Haloferax profundi (assembly GCF_001469865.1). GTDB lineage: Archaea > Halobacteriota > Halobacteria > Halobacteriales > Haloferacaceae > Haloferax > Haloferax profundi. The sequence continues at coordinate 1,140 of NZ_LOPV01000212.1, read as the reverse complement.
GTCGCAATCGTCTTCGCCGCCATCATCGCGGCGATATCGAGCTCGAACTCGTCGATACTCGCAGCCTCACGGGTCATCTACGCCATGGGCAGAGACGGGGTCGTGACCGACTGGTTCAACGTGAGCCACCCCACGTTCTACACGCCCCATCGAGCCATCGCGGCCACTGGCGGCGTGACGGCACTGTTGATTCTCGTCGGCCTCGAAGTGGAGACTATCATCGCGCTGCTCGCAGAGGCAGCGAGTTTCAGTTTCCTCGTCGCCTACTCACTCGTCCACGTCTCACTCGTCGTCTTCCGGCGGGCCGACCCGGACGGCTACGACCCCTCGTTCGCGCTTCCTCGACCGCTCTACCCGGCCGTCCCGGTACTGGGGGTGGTGCTGTCGCTCGTCGTCGTCTCGCAGATGGCGACTGTCGTCGTCGTCATCGGGTCGGGAATCGTCGCCTTCGGGGTCGCCTGGTACGCGACCTACACACGGGGGCGCGTCGTGAACGAAGGGCTCCTCGGCGAAGCGATTCGAGGGAAACCAGCCGAGCCGTTTCGCGTGGTCGTTCCGGTGGCGAACCCGGCGACACAGCGCGGCCTCCTCCGTCTGGCGGCGGCCAGTGCGCACGCCAACGAGGACCGGGGGACGCCCGAGCTCGTCGCGGTCAACGTCACACCGGTCGCACACCCCTCGCCGTTTCAGAACGTCGAGGCCGACCGCTTCGAGCATCAGCGCGAACTTCTCGAGAGCGCCCACGACATCGCGGCCGAGATGGACGTCACCCTCCGAACCAGAACGGTTGTCGCTCCCGACGTCGGAGAGGCGATACTCGACGTGCTCGAAGAGGAGGTCGCCGACGAGGCCATCCTCGGCTGGGACGGGACGCTCGAACGCGACGACCACGTCTTCGGCGCGACGGTCGACCCGGTGGTTCGGAACGCGAGCTGTGATGTCTCACTCGTGAACCTCAAAAACGAGACCATCGGGACGCCGGTGGCACTCGTCGCCCCTGGACACAATGCGCCGGTCGTCGCACACCAGGCGGCCGAATTCGCGACTGTCGACGGGACCGTCCCGACCCTACTGAACGTCCAGTCTTCCCGAGGCAAGAGTGAGTCGGACGCCGAGGAACGGGGGCGGTCGGTCGTCGTC
>NZ_LOPV01000211.1 GCF_001469865.1 Haloferax profundi | reverse complement strand
GACGCCGCCGAGGCGGCGGGACTCGACCCCGGCGAGTACGAGGTCCAGGTCGTCGTCGCCGACGATATCGGTCGAGCGATCGTCGAAGCGACCAGTCAGTACGACACCGTCTGCGTCGGTCTCTCGGGGCGGACCGAAGGGTCCCGAATACCCTTCGGAACAGTTACCGAACGAGTCGTGCACGACGTCCCGAGTAACGTCGCCCTGATACGCGGCTCGTAAGCGCCCCCGACGCCCTTCTCCCCGCTCTCAGCGCTCTCGTTGAAGAAGAGTGCGGCCGCTACCCATTGGGCGAAGACTCTGTTGAACCTCTCGATAGATGACAAGCCCGGCGTGCAACAGACAGTAGCCAAACCTAACCCATTATATCTGGTATTGCCATCTTCAGCTGGTCTGGTTGGATATACCGAAATTCAGTTTATCATGGCCTGTTCGGCGGCCTCGTCGGGACCAGACTCGAACACCGCTGCCAACTTCTCGCGCATCGCCTGTCGGCGGAACGAGCGGCGACGCTCTTCGGAGAGGTAGTTCGACATGACGACTTCGGTACTCTTCGACCCCTGGTCTGCGGCGACGCCCTCTAACTGTGAGAGCATGTCGTCGACCGCCTCTTGATACGCAGTGTACCAGAACCGACGACAGAGTTTCGCAGTCGGCGTCTCTCCATCGACCGTCACGTTCGCATCGTCGGCGAGTCGTTTGAATCGTCGGTTGACCGTCTCACGGGCGATGTGGCCCGTTTTCGACCGCGACGACGGGAAGAGGAACCCGTTCCAGTCGTCGGCCGAGAGTACGTCGATTCGGTCGGCCACGGCGTCGACACCGTAGAGCAGTGCGACGGTACCGGGGCCGTTCTTCCGGGCTTCGAACGAAATGTGGGGGTCGTCGCCCGTGAGGCTGAGTTGTGAGGCGTCGAGTGACGCGAGTTCGTTCGGACGAAGGCCCCACCCGGCGAGTCCGAGAACGAGCAACCGGTCTTCGAGGTCCGTCGCGGCGGCGTACACCGCTCGAACCTGTGTGGCGGTCATCGTTCTGTTGTCCGGTTGGCCCTGTTCCCAGCGGAACTGCTTCGCGGCGTTCTCGACGGGGTTGTAGCGTGCCCGCCGGAAGTCGACGAGGTACTCGTAGAACGCCCGGACCGTCTGGAGGTACTTGAGTTTCGTCCCGTCAGTCGACAGGTCGGCGTCGAACTCGTCTAAGACGTCGAGACACCGCGCAATCTCGTCGGGTTCGGTGTCTCTGTCGTCGAGTTCAGCGAGTAGGTCCGCACTGCCGTGGAGGTCACGGTAGACGCGGGCGAATCGCGCGAGGTGTGTGCGGCGGGTCGGGAGCGTCGATTCCGCCAACCCACGACGGGATTCGAGCATGTCGAGATACGATTCGAACGCCTCGATGGTCGCGTCGTTCTCGATGTGCCACTCGTACCCGTGGTCTGCCTCGTCGTCGCCGAGGCCGACCACGTCCACGAAGAACTGTCGCGGCGTGAGGTCATGTTTTTCGCGCAACGCGTAGGCGATTCCCGACCATCCGTGGTCGGTCAACCACTCGTAGGTGGGAACGTCTCGCGTCGGATTCATGCCGTCTCTGTCCATCGCGGGGGCGATGGTATCCCAATAGAACGATTCGAGGTCGTCGAGAGACTTCCGAGACCAGTTCACGCGTTCTCACCTCGGTCGATGTGGCCGTTGTGTCGCATTCCGGGAACCATCACTCTGCCTTCACGGCGCGGCGGAAGGGAATTAACACTTTCTCTCGGTCCGACCGTCGACGCCTTCCCACAATATGACGGGACAAGGATATATTGGGCGGACCCGACAACGTGGAGACAGGTGATGATATGACGGAACAAGACGGAGATAGTCCTCCTGGCCGAGAGGGTCCGAGTGACGAGTCGCTCGTCTCGCCAGACCCTGCTGTCGACGTCGGTGAGGCGGCCGACGAAGTGACCGTCCTCGAGAGTGGGACAGAACTCGAACGTACTATCGACCTTCGTGGTGGCCTCGCAATTGGCGTGGGGACGATGGTCGGAGCAGGCATCTTCGTCTTCCCCGGTCTCGCGGCCGGGAACGCAGGCCCTGCGGCGGCACTCTCGTTCGCAATCGGGGCAGTCATCGCCCTCCTCGTGGCGCTTCCGACGTCCGAGTTGGCGACGGCGATGCCGAAAAGCGGCGGTGCGTACTACTTCATCTCGCGCGGGATGGGCGCACCGTTCGGTGCCGTCGTGGGCATCGGCCTGTGGCTTGGTCTCGTCTTCGCGTCTGCGTTCTATCTCGTCGGCTTTGCACAGTACGCGGTGGCCGTCCTCGAAGAGATTGGCGCGTCGGCCATCATCGTCGAGTCGGTACCGTTCCTCGCCGTCTTGGGTGTTGGGTTCGGGATTATCTTGACGGCCCTCAGTATGTTCGGAACGGAGAACACGACGAAACTCCAGAACGCTATCGTCAGTCTGCTCCTCGGTATCCTCCTCATCTTCCTCGTGTACGGGTCACTCGACGCACTCGGTCTCTTTGGCCGTGAGACGGTTCCAGAACAGTTCGCTCCCTACGGCGTGTTCAGTATCTTCACGACTGCTGCACTCGTCTTTACTTCCTACCTCGGGTTTGCGCAAGTCGCTACCGTCGCCGGTGAGATTACGAAACCAGGGCGGAACCTCCCCCTCGCCATGATTGGTTCTGTGGGTATCGTCGGGACGCTCTACGTGGTGACGATACTCGTCTCGACGGGTGCGTTCGGCAGCGAGCGACTCGCGACGTTCGGTGAGACAGCCATCGTCGAAGTCGCACGGTCGTACCTGGGTCTCCCCGGGGCGATTGCTATCCTCTTCGCCGGTCTCCTCGCGACGGTTTCGAGCGCGAACGCGTCGATTCTGAGTTCCTCTCGTGCACTGTACGCATTGAGTCGTGACGCACTCGTCCCTCCACACCTCGGCCGAGTCAACCTGCGGTACGGCACGCCACACATCGCGCTCACGCTCGTCGGCGGGCCGACTGTCGTCCTCGTCGCAGTCGGTCGGACCGAAGTGTTGGCAGAGGTGGCCTCGTTCCTCCATCTCATCTCCTACGGTCTCATGTGCGTGGCGCTCGTGGTCATCCGCCGGTCGGACCCAGAGTGGTACGACCCGACGTTTCGGGTTCCTGGCTATCCCGCGGTTCCTGTCGTCGGCGCGATTGCGAGTTTTGGTCTCGTGGCGTTCATGCAACCGCTCTCACAGGCCGTCGGTGCCGTCGTCAGCGTCGCTGCACTGGTGTGGTATTTAGCCTATGCACGCGATGTCTCACTCAAGGGGGTGCAAGCAGATGCGTAACACGACCGAAATTCGGGTTCTCGTCCCCGTCGCCATCTTGAAAGGGCAGGTGATTCCCGACCAGATGGTTCGTCTGTTGTCTCGGTCCACTGTCGTCCTCCTCGGGTACCACGAGATACCCGAGCAGACGGCACCCGAACAGGCACGTGAACAGTTCGAAGCGAAAGCGCGGGAAGAACTCCAGGAACTCGTCGACGCCTTCGAATCACGTGGGGCCACGGTCGAAACGCGCCTCGTCTTCACACACGACGAGAGCCAGACTACCGAACGAATCGCCACCGAAGCAGACTGTGACGCCGTGTTGCTCTCGAACCCTGCTCCGACTATCGACCGAATCATCGTCCCGATAAAAGAGAAGATCAACCTCGAGGCGATTGCCCAAGTCGTCGCAGGTGTGAGTCGCGAACAGGACGTCGAAATCACGCTCTTTCACGCCGTCGACGACGAGTCGGACGTCCCAGACGGCGAGTTACTCCTCAGTGAAGTCTCGGACGAACTCACCGTCCTCGGTATCCGTAGTGACCAACTCTCACGGGTCGTCGCAGTCGCAGAAAAACCACTCCAAGCGCTCATCGAGGCGGCCTACGACCACGACGTGGTCATTATGGGTGAAGAAGAACCCACCATCCGTGGTCGTCTCTTCGGTGAAACGTCGGACCGTGTAGCCGAGCAAACTGTCGGCCCAGTTCTGGTCGTCCGGCGACCACTGGCCCTCGCCGAAGACAGAGACGAAACTGACGAATAGGGCGCCTCGCCCCGACTGTCGAACAAATAGTATTTTGTCTAACGAACAATACAGTACACTTTATTTATCAGTGAGAACGATATACGAATAGTGAATCAGTATCTACAATTTGTACAATGTTTAGAAATTGTACCTTGAGTTGGACCGATGTCTTTCGACTATCTCCGGTCGAGACGTATCTTGTTCTACTCTTCGACCTCTGAAAGCGAAATCGCACATACGACGAGAATCGGCGTCAGTATTGCGGCCAAATCGCTATATCACTGGCAGTCGCATCCACCGCGTTCGACCAGTTCGTCGAACCCGTACTGGCTTCCGCAGTCGGCGCAGAACACTTGCACGTCGACGAGAACGTCGGGGGACCCGACTACGATGTCGTCTCGATTCGCCGCCGATTCCAGCGCACTCTCGGTGACTGCGACGAGTCGCCCACGAAGTCGCTGGACGCGCTCTGTCGGGTCGCTCCGTTTGCGTTCTTTGGATGCACCTCGGTACGAAGTCAGGTAGGTGTGGATTGCCTGATGCGAGACGAAGTTGGTCTGCAGGTTGTCGACGTCGATACCGGCCCGTTCGAGTCGGCCACGGACACGAGTTCGCTCTGCACCCGTCGCCTCGTCGTCGACGAGTGCGTCGTAGAACGTCGAAATCTCACCGTCGAGCAAGTCGAGGCCGGCGTCTGTCGTTTCGGCTTTCAACAACTCGTGGTTGAACACGTCGGCGAGGGTCCGGAGACTGTCTGCGTCTTCGTCGGCGGTCCACCGATTCTCCAACTCCTCTCCGAGTCCGTCCAATCCGTGGGACTCGATGAGTCGCCCGACTTTCGAGTTCGTCGGGTTCGGTCGCTCGTCTGGCATGTATCCAACCGAATCGACCGACGAGCATAACGGTTTCCATTACACCGATACGGGTGTAATCAAATACGAACTATTATCTGTGGATACTCACTGGTAACATGCATGACTGTCACGAGTCGCGCCACCGGCGTTACCGTCGAGGCGCGAAATATCGGAGGAATCGAACGAACCCACGTCGAATTCGAGCCTGGGATTACGATTCTCGTCGGGCGTAACGCTACCAACCGTACCTCGTTCTTACAGGCACTGATGGCCGCGCTCGGGAGCAATCGGGCGTCGCTGAAGGCCGACGCGGACGAGGGTGAAGTGAGCCTTACAGTCGGCGACGAGACGTTCACGCGCGTCCTCCGCCGGAAGGGGTCGAACACGGTCACGAAGGGCGACCCGTATCTGTCGGACCCCGAACTCGCCGACCTCTTCGCGTTCTTGTTAGAGTCGAACGAGGCACGTCGGGCCGTCGAACGTGGCGACGACTTGCGCGAACTCATCATGCGCCCTGTCGACACGACGGCCATCGAAGCCCAGATTACGCAGTTGGAAGCAGAGCGTCGAACCCTCGACGAGCGACTGAACGAAGCAGACTCGCTGGAACGGTCGATTGGAAATCTGGAGCAACGCGAGGCCGAACTCGACAGTAAAATCGACGACGCACGGGAGCGACTCGAAGCACTGGAAGGCGAAATCGAGGCGGCCGAGCGCTCGGACACTGGCGACGACGAACTCCTCGACCGACTCAACGACCTGCGTTCGACGCTCGAAAACGTCCGTTTCCGTCTCGAAACCGAGCGGCAGAGTCTCGAAGCCCTCCGAGACGACGAGGAAGACATCCGCGAGGCGCTCGACGAACTGCCCGACGAGTCGTCGGATTCGCCGTCGGAACTCGAATCGAAACTGTCGAAGCGACGCGAACGTGTCCGCGAACTCGAATCGCAGATGAACGAGATTCAGAACATCGTTCGCGTGAACGAGTCGATGCTCTCCGGCGGGAACAGAGACGTCGCGGACGCGCTTCGTGGTGAGGACGACGGTGGCAGTGTCACCGACCAACTCCTCGGTGGCGACCAGGTCGTCTGTTGGACGTGTGGGTCAGAAGTCTCCTCGGAGACCATCGAAGCGACTGTCGAACACCTCGAAAATCACCGTGCGTCACTGGCCGCCGACCGACGGACGGCCCGCGAAGAAATCGACGACCTCTCGGCTCGACTGGACACCATCGAAGAACGCCGAACTCGTCGGCGAGAACTCTCGTCTCGGTTAGAACAGACCGTCGCCGAACGCGAAGAGACGCTCGACCGAATCGAGGACCTCGAAGCGCGACAAGACGAACTCCGAGAGGAGATTACGACCGTCGAAGCAAAAGCCGAGGACGTAGACGACGAGACGGACGAGTTGGTCGAACTCCACTCCAAAGCGAACCGCGCAGAACTCGAACGTGAGCGACTCGAAACCGAACGAGAGCGCGTCCGTGAGAAACTCGACGAAGCGCGAATGAAACGAGACGAACTCGCCGAACACGAAGCGCGGCGAGCAGAGATCGACGACGAGATTCAGGAACTCCGCGGTCGAATCGACCGTATCGAGGCCGACGCAGTCGAGGCGTTCAACGACCACATGGAACGCGTGCTGGACATCCTCCAGTACGAAAACATCGAACGCGTCTGGATCGAGCGAGTCCGTCGGGAACGCTCTGGGCGCGGACGCACACAGGAACAAAGCCAGTTCAACCTCCACATCGTCCGGCAGACCGAGTCTGGGTCCGTCTACGAGGACACGGTCGACCACCTGAGTGAAAGCGAGCGAGAGGTCATCGGTCTCGTATTCGGTCTCGCCGGATACCTCGTCCACGACGTCGCTGAACAACTTCCGTTCATGCTCCTCGACTCACTCGAGGCCATCGACTCCGAGCGAATCGCTGCACTGGTCGAATACGTGCACGAACACGCCAAGTTCGTCGTCGTTGCCCTCCTCCCCGAAGACGCAGCAGCACTCGACGAGGATCACACGAGAGTCACTGAAATATAATTCCTGGAGACTGTCTCTCTCGTTTGTCTATATTCTGTTCTGATATCGAAAATATCTGGCCAGAAAAGGGCAAAATACAGTTCGAACGGTGAGTTTTGACTGAACCACTCAGTCTCGGTGGAGGCGAACGGAGAGAATCGTTCAGTCGTGTAGATTCCTTCTCTCGTAGTGGTTGGAGGGAGTTCCGGACCAAAACGCTCTCTGCTGGGCAGTGAACTCGTGAGAAGAGTCGGTATTGCCGTAAAGAGGTGCTGAGTGGTCGTGTCGCCATCGACCAAACTCCCAGTGGGTGGTTCGCAGTTTGTGAACCCCGACGGACTGTCGGCGACCGATCCTTCTATCTTTACAAGGGTATTCGTGTAACGGGTTGGGTAGTTAGCTGAACGTCGGAAACTCGTCGTCCGACTCTTCCATGTTGACGTTCACTTCGATGACGTTCGCGGTGTTGACGACGCTCTCGATGAGGTTCTGGTGGTACTCGGGTTGCTTCATCCGCCGAACGGGCCCAGAGACGCTGATAGACCCGAGGACACGCCCATGTCGATTCGTTACGGGTGCACCGATTGCCTGGAGGCCCTTTATCTCTTCTTCGTCGTTGAGTGAGTACCCGCGCTCGCGGACCGTCTCCAACTCGTCGAAGAGTTCTTCTCGGTCGGTAATCGTCTGTTCTGTCTTCGCCGGGAGTCCGTACTGGTCGACGATCCAGTTGACGCGTTCACGGGGCAGGTGTGCCAAGATAGCTTTGCCAGTCGCAGAGAAGTGCAGGTAGTCTGCACGCTGGAGTTTGTTCACCTGGTAGTCGCTCCCGACGGCAGTCTCACCACTCACCTTGTACAGGTTGACGCCGAGTCCGTGCTGCTCTGTGGCCAAGTGAGCGTACTCGCCCGTCTTCTCGGCGAGTTCTTCTATCTCTGGCTTCCCGATTCGGTAGAGGATGTTCTGGTAGCGCACGTACTCGCCAACGAGGAGGAACTGCAGGGAAAGTTGGTAGGTGTCACCCTCTTTCACTACGAACTTCTCCTCGCGAAGTGTGCTCAGGTAGTTGTAGACGACGCTCTTCGAGAGGTCGAGGTGGTCTGCCAACTCCGTCACTCCCGCCCCGTCTAACTCCTCTAACGCCCGAACCACGTCGAACGCACGAGACACCGTCTTGAGGGTCCGCGGCGAACCGTTCGTGTGTTCGTCTGCCATAGTCCACGTCTTCGCCCCGGAACCATAGCTGTTTGTATTTCACGAACTTCTAACTGTGTTGATATTGGCTGTATCCTGTCTAATCGCGCTTTCCCAGAGTGATGTACAGTCTCGTCGAATCGCACACTGGCTATCGAAGCCTCGCTGGGGTCGATATTGCCTCATAAGAGATTGTGTTTGCATAGTGTAAACGTAGTCCGCTCACGAGACGCCCTCGTCTGCTGGTAGGGTGACAGCGTGCGGCACGCTCCGACCGATTCCCGGCCGTACTCGAGGTAGACTGTCGAACCGATGGCGTCAGATGGAGCGAAAAGCGGCGACGCGTGTCAGAAGGAGGTGGGAGAGTCCAAACGAACCGACAGCAGCGAGTGGTTCGAGGGTGTGTTCGGGTTCCGTAGCGGTCTACTCGGTCGCGAGTGTTGCGAGTGCACCGGCGAGGACTCGCGTCGCGTCGGCACAGTCTTCCCAGTCGGTCCACTCACGGGGGTTGTGCGAGATTCCGTCACGTGACGGGGCGAAGAGGAGTGCGGCGTCCGTGACTTCTGCCACGTGCATCGTATCGTGACCAGCACCCGAGTGGAGGTCGAGCGTCCCGAGACCCGCGTCGGACCCGGCCTCGTGAAGTGCGTCGCGACAGCGGTCACTCATCTCGACTGGGTGTCGGTCCCACGGGTGGGTAAGCGTCGTCTCGACCGGGCGTTCGTCTTCGATGCGGTCGAGACTCGCCTGTGCCTCGTCGATGATGTACTCGATGGAGTCGTACTCAACGTCCCGAATGTCGACGGTCAGTGATACCTTCCCCGAGATGACGTTCGGGGCGTTCGGGGACACGTCCAGTTTCCCGATGGTTCCGACTGCCGTCTCCGAAACCTCGGTTCGCTCGTTCGTCGCCTCCTCGATATCGAGGACGAACTCGCTGGCGGCGGCGAGTGCGTCGGATCGGTCGTCCATGAGTGTCGACCCGGCGTGGTCTGCCTCACCGATAATCTCGACAGAACAGCGAGAGAGACCGACGATACTCGTCACGACACCGGCGGGAACCCCGGCGTCTTCGAGTCGTTCCGACTGCTCGATGTGGAGTTCTATCCACGAGTCCCACTCGGCGGCGTCGATTTGGGCCTCACCCCGATAGCCAATGTCGGCGAGGGCGTCACCGAGTGGGATGCCGTCTTCGTCTTCTATCTTCAGTGCTTCGTCGCTCGTCATCTCGCCGACTGCCACGGCGGACCCGATGAGTCCACCGTCGAATCGCTGGCCCTCTTCTTCGGTGAAGTTGACGACTTCCACGGGGCGAACGGGTTCGACGCCGGCGTCCTGCATCGCCCGAATGCTCTCGAGGCCCGCGTAGACACCGAGCGGTCCGTCGAAGATACCGCCTTCGGGCACGGAGTCGAGGTGGCTCCCCGTTGCGACTGGTGCGGCATCGGGGTCTGCACTCTCTGGGACCCAGCGGCCGACGATGTTTCCAACCTCGTCGATGGAGATAGAGAGACCAGCGTCTCGAAGTCGCTCGCAGAAGAACTCTCTCGCCCGACGGTCTGCTTCGCTCCCGGTGAGTACCGTCCGCCCTCGACCCTCGTCCGTGGGGACGGCACCGAACTCCGCGTTCGACTCGATGTCACTGCGGAGTCGCTGCTGATTGACTCGCATACTGGCCGAGTCGTAACTAACTCTATTTACGTGTTTGGGATTGGGTGATATATGCGTGTGTGTCGAGTGCGTCGTGGAGGAAATCACGATAGACTCGTCGTGAGAGTTGGGCCGACGAGACGCGCTCGTCTGTTAGCGTCTCGTACACGTCGTCAGACGGCGGAGATGCCCCGTCGGCACCTTCGGCGAGTTTCCGGGCCATCCGTGGTGTCACTTCAGGGTGGAACTGGATTCCCATCACTGGGTGGTTCGTCAGTGCAAACGCCTGGATAGTGTCGCCATCGCGGGCCAACACAGTCGCCTCGTCTGGGAGGCGAGTGACGTGGTCGACGTGCCACAAGAACGTGTCGAAGGTGTCGGGAACGTCGACGAAGGCTGGGTGCGCACGTCCACCGTCGGTGAGCGAGAGCGTCCGGTACCCTGCCGCACCGGTTGGGAGTCGTTCGACTTCCCCACCGAGTGCGTCGGCGAGGAGTTGGTGCCCGAAACAGACGCCGAGAAGGGGGCGGCCGGTTTCGACGCGCTTCCGGACGTACTGCTGGAGGTGCACCGCCCACGGGTCTCTGTCTGCGACTCGTGCGTACGACCCCGTGACGACGACGACGTCGAACTGGGTCGGGTCGGGGAGGACTTCTCGTGCGTCGAAGTGGTGAGTGTGAATCCGCGTATCTGGCAGGTCTTCCGACAACACAGCGTCGATTTCGGCGGCGTAGTCGACGCGACTCGGTGGGGAGACGAACCCGACACTGGCCTCTCGGGGGCACTGAATAGATGTGGACATATGTCTAAAACTGAGTGTCTATATGATATAGAACTTTGTATTGTAAACTTGTCTGCCCCCTCCTGCCCGCCTAATTAACAACCATGTGTCATATATGGCCGGTAGTGGCACGTCTATTTCCCTCACAACCACAATTTTTATCACACATTAGTGGATTTGGAGCTCTATATGCAAGAGAATGACAAGGGGACCGAATCTCCCGATAGCAGCGGCGATGGTTCGCTCCGTGGCCGGTTCGACCGTCGCACCTTCCTCGGTGCAGCAGCGACGACGGGTGCTGCCGCACTCGCAGGATGTACGGGTGGCGGCGACGATGGCGGAGAATCCGGCGGTAGCGGTGACGACGGTGGCGACAGCGGTGGCGAGTCCGGCGACGACACCGACACGACCGAAGCAAGCGGTGGCAAGCAGGGTGGCACGCTCCAGTGGGGCGGTGCAGTCCCAGTGCAGGGCCTCGACCCGCACATCGACACCTCGGCGGCGTCGAAGCGCGTCTTAGAGAACATCTACGAGGAAGTCGTCGCACTGCAGGACGACTACTCCATCGAGCCGCACCTCGCAAAGTCCTTCGAGCAGTCCGACGACAACACGCTCCTGACGTTCGAACTCCGCGAAGGCGTCACGTTCCACAACGGCAAGGAGATGACCTCCGAAGACGTGCTCGCGAGTTACGAGCGCGTCCAAAACGGGGACTTCCTCGCGACTGGCTTCTTCGAGTTCGTCGACGAACTCCGTGCACCCGACGACTACACCTTCGAGATCAAACTCAACCAGCCGTTCGCGCCCTTCCTCGCGAAGATGGCGACGGCCGAACTCTCGGTCATGCCGGCCGAAAACGCCGCGAAGGACATGGTCGAAGAACCCATCGGGACTGGCCCGTACAAGTTCGAGAGCCGTGAAATCGAGACGTCGTTCACCATGGTCCGCAACGAGGACTACTGGGGCGCGTCCGACGAAGACGGCCCGTTCATCGACGAAATCGTCAAGAGTGAGATTCCGGACCCGAGCGTCCGTCTCCAGTCGTTCCTCGCCGGCGAGTACGACTTCATCAACGGCGTCGCGCCGAAGGACGTCTCCCGCGTCGAACAGGCTCCCGACGTGCGCTTCGAGAAGCAGTTCCCCAAGTCGCTCGTCTACCTCGGCATGAACTGCGACGTGGCACCGTTCGACAACAAGGACGCCCGCCTCGCACTCGACTACGCCATCGACAAGGAGAAGGTCGCAGAAGCGGCCCTCTACGGCACCGGCCAGACGACGGCGTCCCCAGCAGCACCCGGCAGTCCGTGGGTCAACCCCGACGTCGAACCGCGTCCGCGTGATCTCGAAAAGGCGCAGGAACACCTCGACGCCGCCGGCATGTCCGACGGTTACACGGCGACGTTCAAGATTCCGCAGTCCTACCCGACGCAGGTGCAGGCCGCAGAGGTCATCGCCGCAGACGCCGCCGAGGTGGGTATCAACCTCGAAATCCAGCAGATAACGTGGAGTACGTGGCTCTCGGACGTCTACTCGAAGCGCGACTTCCAGGCGACGACGAGTTCCTACCTCGCACTGTGGTACCCTGACGTGTCGTTCTACAAGTTCCTGCACCCCAACGGAGCGTTCTTCTTCACGAACTGGACGAACGACGAGTACAACTCCCTCGTCGAGGAAGCGCGCACCATCTACGACGAAGACGAGCGTGCAGAACTCTACCACGAAGCGACGCAGATTCTCCACGACGAACGCGCCGGCCACATGTTCCTGTGGTGGCAACCGAGCCTGTACGGGGCGGCCTCGCAGTACAAGGGTGACATCGGTGCACCCGACGGGTCGACGCTGCAGTTCTCCGACAACTGGCTCGACCGCTAACACCGACTCCACTCAATATTTCACACAATGTCGATGTACAACTACGTCTTTCGGCGCGTTGGCTTCATGGCGGTGACGCTGTTCTTCGTCACGCTCATCGCCTTCGCCGTCACCAACATCCTCCCCGGTGACGTGGCCCTCCTCATCTTGGGGCCCAACGCGACCGAACAGTCGCTCGAAGCGCTCCAAACCCAACTGGGACTCAACCGCCCGCTGTACGTGCAGTACATCGACTGGGTCGTCGGGCTCCTCCAGGGGAACATGGGCGAATCACTGCGGTTCGGTGAACCGGTGGCCGCGCTCATCGCCGAGCGTCTGCCCCGCTCGCTGATGCTCGCAGTCGCCGCGACGTTCGTCGCCGTCGTGTTGTCGATTCCACTCGGCGTCTACGCCGCAATCAACCAGAACGAAGCACCCGACGTCACCGCGTCGATGTTCGCCTTCGTCGGTATCTCGATGCCAATCTTCCTTTGGGGGCTGGTGTTCATCTTGGTGTTCGCCGTCTGGTTGAACCTCTTTCCGACC
>NZ_LOPV01000210.1 GCF_001469865.1 Haloferax profundi | reverse complement strand
GGGTACGTCTCGCCGAGCGAGGATCTCGTCGAGTCGCTCACGCGACTCGTCTTGCCCGCGGGGGCGATGGGATTCGCACTCACCGCCTACATCATGCGGATGACCCGGTCGTCGATGCTCGAAGTCCTGAGTGAAGAGTACATCAACCTCGCGCGTGCGAAGGGGATGAGCCAACGCGTCATCGTCCTTCGGCACGCACTCAAGAACGCCGTCATCCCCGTCATCACGGTCATCGCGTTCCAGTTCAGTTACGCGTTCGGCGGTGTCGTCGTCCTCGAAGAGGTGTTCTTCTGGCCCGGTATCGGCCGGTTGACCCTGACCGCGATTCAGAGCCGCGACATCCCCCTCATCCAGGGGTGTATCGTCGTGGTCGCACTCATCTACATGTTCTCGAACTTCGCCGCAGACCTGCTGTACGCGTACTTCGACCCCCGTATCCGCTACGGAGGTGACGACTGATGGCGACCGAGCAAGGGTCCGACGAGAGTCGCCCCCTCATCTCGCAGTCGCAACGCGAGCGAATCGCCCGGTTCGTCCGGAAGTTCCGGAGCAACACCAAGGCGATGCTCGGGTTCTCCATCGTGGTGCTGCTCGTGCTCACCGCCATCTTCGCGCCCATCATCGCACCGTACCCCATCGACCAGACGAACATCGAGGACCGCTCGCAGGCCCCGTCGGTCGAACATCCGTTCGGAACCGACGACTTGGGCCGCGACATCTTCAGTCGCGTCGTCATGGGCAGTCGTATCTCGCTGTACGTCGGATTCGGTGCTATCTCCGGCGCACTCGCTGTTGGCGCCGTCATCGGCGTCGTCGCCGGATACGCTGGCGGGTTGACAGACGAGATACTGATGCGTATCATGGACGCCGCGATGGCGTTCCCGCCGGTCTTACTCGCACTGACGCTCCTCGTCGTGCTCGGACCGGAGTTGAGTAACGTCATCATCGCCTTGGCGTTCGTCTATACACCGTACATCGCCCGCGTGTCGCGGAGTGCGGCACTGGCCGAGCGCAACGAGGCGTACGTCGAGGCCGCAGTCGCCCGCGGTGAGAGCGACTCGCGCATCATCTTCAGCGAGGTGTTCCCGAACTGTACCGCACCCATGCTGGTCCAGGGGTCGCTGAACATCTCGTTCGCCATCCTCGCGGAAGCGAGTCTCTCGTTCCTCGGCCTCGGTGCCCAACCACCGAAGCCCTCGTGGGGACTGATGATCAACACCGGCCGTGGGTTCATGGAGACTGCACCGTGGATGCTCCTGTTCCCCGCGCTGGCTATCGGCATCGCCGTCGTCGGGTTCAACATGCTCGGTGACGGACTGCGCGACGTCCTCGACCCGAAGGTGGAGGCGATAGAATGAGCACACACGCAACGACGACAGACCGCGAGGCCGACGACGGCCCCCTCCTCGACGTGCGCGGACTCAGAACCGAGTTCCGCACCGACGAAGGGCCAATCGTCGCCTCCAACGAGGTATCGTTCTCGCTCGACCGCGGTGAGACCATGGGTCTCGTCGGTGAGTCTGGTGCAGGGAAGTCCGTCACGGCGCGTTCCATCATGCGCCTCATCGACTCACCGGGCGAAATCACCGGTGGACAGGTCGTCTTCGACGGCGAAGACCTGCTTCAGAAGACGGACGCCGAGATGCGCGACATCCGCGGCAACCGCATCGCGATGATTCCGCAGGACCCGATGTCGTCGCTCAACCCGGTGATGACCGTCGGTGAACAAATCACCGAGACGATTCGTCGCCACCAGGATGTCTCGAAAGACCGGGCGCGCGAACTCGCCATCGAGTCGATGGACGAAGTCGGCATCCCGGACGCTGCCGAGCGTATCGACGACTACCCGCACGAGTTCTCCGGCGGCATGCGCCAACGCGTGCTCGTCGCCATCGGGTTCTCGTGCGAACCGGACCTCATCATCGCGGACGAACCGACCACCGCGCTCGACGTGACGACGCAGGCGAAGATTCTCGACCTGCTCAACGAGATGCAAGAGCGCGAGGGGACGGCGGTCCTGATGATTACACACAACCTCGGCGTCGTCGCACAGACGTGTGACCACGTCGGCGTGATGTACGCCGGGAACCTCGTCGAGACGGCCGAACTCGGAGACCTGTTCGAGCGTCCGCGGCACCCCTACACGCGTGCGCTCATCGACTCCATCCCGGAAGTCGACACTGACTACGACGAACTCCCGACGCTCGACGGCGCGATGCCCGACTTGGGGAACCTCCCGAGTGGGTGTAACTTCGCACCCCGGTGTCCGAACGCCACCGAGGCGTGTCGGTCCGGCGGCGACCCGACGCTCGACAGCGTGGGCGACTCCTCGTCGCGCGCAGCGTGTATCCACGCCGACGACCTCGACCTCTCGGAGAGTACGGTCCCCGAAGCAGGGGCCGGGCGGAGGGAGATAGACCGCAGCGGCGACCCACTGTTCGAAGTCCGCAACCTGAAGAAGTACTTCAGCGCGGGGGAGGGCGTCTTCGGAAACGTCCACCTGTCGTTCGACGGCGGTGGCCTGCCGACGATAGAACGTCGGTTCGTCAAGGCTGTCGACGACGTGAGTTTCGACGTCTATCCCGGAGAGACCGTCGGACTCGTCGGTGAGTCTGGGTGTGGGAAGTCCACCGTGGCCCGCACCGCGCTTCGTCTCCTCGAACCCACCGAGGGTGAAGTCTACTTCGAGGGGCAACCGCTCCACGAACTCGGTTCCTCGGAGGTTCGAAGTCTGCGCCGCGAGATGCAGATGATCTTCCAGGACCCACAGAGTTCACTCAATCCACGGAAGACGGTCGGCCAAATCATCGGGCGCGCGATGGAGAAACACGACATCGCGACGGGCGAAGAAAAGCGCGAACGGGTGGGCGACCTGCTGGTTCGCGTCGGTCTCTCGCGGGCGGCGGCGAGTAAGTACCCCCACGAGTTCTCCGGCGGGCAGCAACAGCGTGTCGCTATCGCGCACGCCCTCGCCGTCGAACCGAAACTCATAGTCTGTGACGAACCAGTCTCGGCACTCGACGTGAGTGTCCAAGCGCAGATTCTCAACCTACTCAACGAGATTCAGGCCGAAGAGAACATCTCGTACCTGTTTATCTCGCACAACATCGGCGTCATCCGGCACATCTGTGACCGTGTGGCGGTGATGTACCTCGGGAAGATTGCGGAGTTCGGAGGTATCGACGAGGTGTTCTCACCGCCGTTCCACCCCTACACCGAGAGTCTGCTGTCGGCGGTTCCGCACGCGAACCCGAACCGCCAGACCGACCGTATCCTCCTCGAAGGGAGTGTTCCGAGTCCCATCAACCCACCGTCGGGATGTCCGTTCCAGACTCGCTGTCCGAAGAAGATTGGCGACGTCTGCGAAACGGAACGACCTGAACTAGAGGCGATGGAAGACACGGACCACTACATCTCGTGTCACCTCTCGGAAGCGGAGATGAGCGAACGCGACTCGTTCATCACGCCGTCGAAACGGGCCGAGACCAACACGGCAGACTCAGACTGAGGCACTCACGCCTTCAGCGGCACCCGCGAACGCCCATTTTTCGAGACGGCTCCGTTTCAGTACTTCACACCGAAGTCGAGAATCTCGTCGGGATAGTCTCCGAAGAGGTCGTCCGTCTCCGACCGAATCTGTTCTTTTGCGCGTCGCGCTTCGGTGAGTAACTCCCGAAGGTCGCCGACTGGGTCGGCCGAGAGGTCGACGCGAAGGTTGTGGTAGAATTCGGGTTCGGGCGCGTGGACGAGAATCGCCGCGCTCATCTCGCCTCGGTCGTCACCCCCGGCAGATTCCCCCGCTTCGAGCGCGGAGACGAGTCGCTCGGCCATGTCGCCGTCGGTAGATTCGTACGCTTCGGCGGTTGCAGTGACCACGTCGCTCCCAGCGAGCATGTTGCCCGCGACGGTGTAGTCGTCGCCGACGCGGTGGCCCGCCCAGTCGACACACTCCGCTCCCGTGAAGGTGTACTCGCTTTCCGTTCCGACGCCGTGGACCTGCCGATAGGCGGCGTAGTCGTCGCCGGCGAGCAAGTCGTCGAAGGCGTCGTCGATGCGCTCACCGTCGTCTGCGCGCGCGACGGCGTCGCGTCCGTGTTCCGTCTTGGTGTACGATTGCGTCACCGCTGCGCCGTTGGCACTCACGTACGGGCAGGTTGCGCCCACGGAGACGGTTCCGGTGGTCACCGCCGCGCCGAAAGTGTTCGTCGCCGGGTCACGTGCCGCTATCGAGAAGGTTCCTGGGACGTGTCGCATACTGCTGTACTCACTTCCTCGGTCATCTGGGGAGAATAAATAGACTCGCTCACCGTCGTCGGCGACAGAGTCGTTCGTCGTCGACTGACTCTTCGAAGTAATTGTCTCTTACCTGTTGCAGTCAGAAAAATTATGGGACAATTCACATTCGACATCTTTCGTGTGTTTCGAAACAGTACAAATGCTGAAACGCGTATAAACGTAGAGTAATAAAAATCAATCCCACTACCGTGTCTGTTCATCTATTGTAACTGTTCGACAAATGGTGTCTTATGATACAGCTATCGAATCGGCATTGCCTCTCATCCAGAACGTTCAACGTTGCGTGACCGTCTCGAACAGGCCACTGCGTCGTCGGAACCGTCGATACCAGTCCACGAGTCACGTCTCGTCGGCAGGTTGGATACACGAGAGCGTCGCCTCACAGCACGAAGAGCGGTATGCGGTGGGTTGTCTGACGAGTTTACACTCGCGATACCTGTAGGCGACGTCGTCCCCGCAGTCGGTGCAGGTGAGCACGTACTTCGGGTCGGTGAACCGACGGACGCGGAAGGGTGCGTCGACAGCGTCTGCCCGTCGCTTGAACGCTTGTCCGTGGTCGGTAGCGCCGTAGGCCTGAAATTGCTCGACGTGGACGAGTTCGTGTCTGAGTGTCGCGGCCCACTCGCTTCGTTCGAACGATTCGAAGGCCCGCCACGACAACGACATCGTACACGGTGGTGTCTGCCCAGACGGTGAGTGAGACGCCCAGTCGAGACGCTCTCCAACCGCTGCATCGTCGAATTGGGGCGTCTTCACCGCTGCGGCACGCCGCTTCGCTCGGGTGGAGACTTCCCACTCGACTGGTTCTAAGTCGACGGCGAATTCGTACTGTTCGACCGCCCGAGCGCAGTACGCCCGAGACCAGCGTATCAACTCGTCGTGTGTCTCGACGGCGTCGTAGGCGACAGGTACGTCGATATCGTCGAGTGCCACAGGTTGGTCCCCGATTCGGCTGTGGGGGTCATGGGTGTTGTGTTCGTCGTACTCGCTGTCCGGGACGCACACGAATCTGTGGCTCAGTCTGCGGTCGAGTTCTCGGAGTGGACGATGCGGTAGATGACGACGCCACGGTTCCCGTAGACACGCCGATACCGGTTGCTTTCGGCCAGAGAGGCACGGAGTTCGCGGGTTCCATCTGCTTCGAGGCCACGGATGGTGTACGTCCCGACTGGCACGTACAGGTACTCGGGAGACGCACCGACCGAGGTCATCGACTCGATGAGACAACTCTCGTTTTTACACGAACTCCCCTCTTTGAACGCCGACAGTTGGTCGTAGTAACTCTCGGGACTCACCCACTCGACGCCCCACGGACCGACGAGTATCTCTCGCTTGGTGTAGTGTGGAAACCACTCTGCGGCGTCCGACAACACGACGAACGTGGCGTCCCCGTCGGTGTGGTTTGCGGCCCACTCCATCGCTCGTCTGTCGTCGTCGTCGAAGAACGGCGGGAGACTCGGACTTCCGTGGTGTGCTGACCCGAGTTCGCTCCCCGCGTAGAACCCCCCGAGGCTGAACGCACAGACGAGCACGAGGGCGAACGTGGCGGCCATCGTCTGCCGTGTATCGAACGTCCCTCGGAGCGTCTCGGCCAGTCGGGGGACGGCGATGGCGAAGAACACCGTCGATATCATCATCGCGCCCGCGACGAACTGGAACCGTTCTTTTCCGAGGACGTACGCAGAGAGGAAGAGCCACGTCGGAAGGACGTACTTCTTGCGGGCGACGAGGACGAGCGCAGAGGCGAAACTGGCGACGAAGAACACCGTGACGACAGTCGGGTCGAACGGATAGACGAACTGGTCGAGGAGTCGCCCGAGTCCGCCTGCGATGCCGCTGTGACTCCCTGCGGCACCTGTGAACACCTGGACGCCGTGGCGTGAGACGACCTGCATCCACCACGGGGAGGCGACGACGAGACCACCGACGGCGACCACCGCTCCACCGACGAGTCCGCGAACCGAGCGGTCGAACGCCGCGTAGAGAATCAGCCAACTGAGGCCGAAGAAGACGGTGTAGACTGGGTGCGAGAGGATGGTGAGCGCGAAGAAGATGGTTCCGACCCCGACCCACCGCCAATCGCTGTCGATAAACACTCTCGTTCCCGCGTAGATGCCGCAGAGTGCCAAGAGGAACGCAGAGGCGCGGACGATACCGCCTGCCGAGAGGTGCCACTGGAGGACCGGCGGGGTAACCGCGAGGACGAGCGTCGCGAACCCGGCCTGCCGTCTCGTCGGGAGGAGTCGAGTGGCGATTCCGTAGTAGGGGACGAGGTAGAGAATCGTCACGACGGCGGGGAGAATTCGACTGACGGTCAGCCCTGACACGCCGAGGTCGGTGAGCAGTGCGACGACGTAGAACTGAAGCGGCGGGTACGCGAAGGGTATTCCCCCGGAGTAGTACGGAATCGTCGTCGGGAGCGCGTACCCGTCGGTACGAATCTGTTCTGCGATTTCGAGGTACAAGCCCGCGCCGTATGCCGGGTACGGATGGGTCGACACGTACGCCACGGAGACGACGAGGCCGGCGAGGAGTGCGAGCCCGAACCAGGCGTGGCTATCCCGGCCGAGTCCGCGAACCTCGGCGGCGACGCTCCTCTTGTGGTCTATCGATGCGGGGCCGAGTCCTGCTGAAATTTGTCTGTCTGTCCCTGCCGCCGCGGTGGGGGCCGGACCCACGTGCTCGGTACGCTCTGGTCGACTCGTGTTCGGCGAATCGTCTCTCATGGTCGTCTCCGAATCGAAAACGGGTTGTTCAGTTCGACGCGGTACGGGAACCATCGAATTTCGAGGGCGACCCACCCGAGAGCGACGACTCCCGCGAGACAGGACGCGAGGAGTGCCGCGGGACCCATCCACTGTGGGAGGATGTAGTACAGCGCGTTGACGACTGGACCGGGGAGAATCGACACCTGGGCTCTGCCGTCGCCGCCGACGGTGAGGCCGCTCGCGGTCCGGTTTTCGAGGCCGAGTTCGTGTGCCGGTGGCCCGCCTTCGCTCTCGTCACCGGTTCCGAGTCGTTCTGCTTCGTACGGGAACGCGACGGGGATACTCCAGACGACTTCACCTGTCTCGTCCAGTTCGAAGACCCGATTTCCGTTCGAGTCGGTCACGAGCGTGTGGCCGTTCGGGAGTCTGTCGGCGTCGCGAGGCCACTGGAGTCGGTCGTCTTGCCAGACCCACGAGCGAACCCATCTGCCGTCGGTCCAGCGGTACTCGACGAGCCGGTTGTTCTCCGAGTCGGAGACGAGGACAGCGTCGTCCCCGTCGTCGTTGACGAGGTAGTCGGGGTTGTGCTGTTCGTAGATGATGTCGTGAGAGCCGTCTCCGAGAGTTCGCTCGTGGACGAGACCGGTCTCACGGTCGAGATACACCACCCTGTCGTGGTTGCGCAGGCTGACCTGAATGTGGCCGTTCGGGAGGATTTCGACGTCGTTGAGGTGCGTCCAGTCTTCGGGGTACGGGCCTCCGGTTGTCGCCGTGTCAAAGTCCTCCTGTGCGTCCCACGCCCATTCGATGAGCCCGGAAGTCGTGTTCACCACGAAGACGCGGTCCTGCGCGATGTCGGCGACGACGTAGGAATCTTCGTCGATTCTGTCACCGTCGTGCCAGCGGGTGGAGTGTTTTCCGGGCGTGACCCGGCTGTAGATTACCTCCACGTCGCCGGTGGTCAGGTTCACGCGTTCGATACCGTTCCGCGTACACACTTCGTCGCCACCGCATTCCTCGGGCGTGAGGTGGTCGGAGTAGAGGTATTCGACGGTTGCGGTGGTTCCTTCCACGGGGTCCACGTCCCAGTAGCGAGTGTGCGACCCGTTGTAGTAGGCAACAGTCCCATCCGCGGCGAAGGCGACGAGTTCGGCGCTCGCGCGCGGCCCGTCGCGTTCGCGTCCGAGCCACGTGTTCGAGTCGGTGGCGACGACTGTCATCCCGTCGGCGGGCGCGACACGGATGTCGTCCGCCGTCGCGTCGGTCACCGTGGGAGCCGATTGTGTGGCTGCCGCGACGCTAACGACGCCGAGGCAGACGAGGAGGGCAACCGCCGCAGCGGCCCGTACGTGAGCGCGCTCGACCATCTGTCCTCATGGTAGACGGCGGCTGTTCTAACTATCTGGATGCTAACCTCCCGTGGGCGAGACGCACCATCGATGCTACTTCGTCGTCAACTTAACAACGGAATAATTAGGGTCTTTGACCGGCTGAAGGGTGTAAGGATGCGACCTCGCGCGCGGCGCTCCGGGGGCCTCGTCGTCCTCGTGGTCTTCGTCGTCCTGTCGACGTCTGCCGTTTCGTCGGTGAGCGTCGTCGACGTGACGCCGGGGAACCTCTTCGACAGCGGACCGGCCGCACCGGACGGTGTCGAAGAAGCACGAGACGTGGGCCTCGTGTCAGTCGGCATCGAAGAAGACCGCCTGTGGCCGTTCACCAGTCGAGCGAAGTCGTTCGACACGCTGACGTTGCCGATCAACCTCGTGGTCAAGGGCGACCCCGCGCGCGTTCGTTCGCTCCTCGTCTACTCGCAGGACGCACGGTGGGACGAGACGACCGAGTCGTGGAAGGAGGCCGCTGGCGAGCAGGCCTCGTCGGAGGCAGGTGGGGCTGTCTGGGGGCCAGCGACGGGTGCGGACCGATACACGTACGTCGACACCGAAGGCCCCGGTGGACGGTGGGTCGACGAGTCCATGCAACTCCACGACGGGACGTACTTCGGTAGTCGCGTCCACCTCCGTCTCTACGGTGTCGGGAGTCGAAATGCCTCGTGGACCGCGATTCAGGCCCACCGTGACTACTGGGATTGGTTCCGCCTCAGACACACGGTGACGAGTCTGGCCGGCCCGCAACACGCTGTCGAGCGTGACCTGATGGACCAACCGGCTGTCGTCGACGTCCGGCGAGAGCGGTACGGGAACGGCGGCGTCTTCGACGCCGATGGGTGGGTGACGGTCGCCGAACTCGCTCCACCACAACTCGCGTCCGATACGTCGGTCGAGGACCAGGCGGTCGAGAGCGAACTCGCCGCCGACGCGGAACGTGACGACACCTCCGACGCGGGCGTCTTCTCGGTGGGAACTGGGACCACACATCGACTGACGAGTATCGCCCTCTTCGCCTTCGTCGTAGCAGGAGTGGGAGGTATCCTCGCGACGTCCGTCGATGGCAACGATATCGACGCCGTCGTCGAGCGCCTCGAACGCTCACCCGTCGCGGATGACCGGTTCCAGCGGAGCGTTGCCCTCTTTCTGGCACTGATTGCAGTCCCCTTGGTCGTCAGAGCGGCAGCGCTCGCGCTCGAAGGTATCGCGCCGAATCATCCGAAGGTCATCGCAGGGCTGCTGTACCCAGTGTTCGTGTTTGCGCCGCCGTACCTCGCGCTTCGTATTCCGAACGATGCCGCGACAGAACGCTGGTTCAGTCTCGCATTCCTCGGCTACGGCATCGGATTGGTTGCCGACTTCGCCTTCGTCGGCGTCAGCGTCGTCCCAATCGACCTCGTCTTACATCGCTTCGTGCTCCTCGTCTCGCTCGGCCTGTTGGCGGTGGTCGGGGCACGTCGTGCTGCGACAACTGAGAGCACCACAGTCGCACTTCCGGCGGCCGTCGGTCTCTGGGTGGTTCTCCTCCTGTGGCCGCTCCTCCTGGGCGTCTAATATAGTTAGGCACCGTGTAATAACGTCTCTAACTCTCTTCAGAGGCACATAGAGACGAGTAGCCCTCCACGTGACGATGTCAACTTCACGACTCAGCAGACGGTCGCTTCTAGCCCTGACAGGCGTCGGTCTGACCAGCGGTTGCATCAGGCAACTCGAGTCGACGTTCTCCCGTGACCACCAACAACAGCTCTCGTTTTCGATAAAGACGGTCCCCGCCGACGCGGACGCTGTCGCGACCAAAGTCGCTCGATACCTCGCCACGCAACTCCAACGGGTCGGTATCTCGGCGTCGGTCGTCCCGGTGAGCCGTGAGGAACTGCTTCGGTCTGTGCTCTTGAACCACGACTTCGACGTGTACGTCTATCGATTCCCACTTCCGTGGGACCCGGACTTCCTCCGCCCGCTTCTCCACTCTCGGTACGCGCCCGACGTCGGCTGGCAAAATCCGTTCGGGTACGGCGACCTGTCGCTCGACTCACTTCTCGAACGGCAGCAGGCCGAACGCGGTGTCGTTCGAACCTCGACGCTCACTGACGCCCAACACCGAATCGTCGAGAACCAGCCGTTTACCCCCGTCGCGATACCACACACGGCCCGCGCGACGAGGCCGGACAGAGTCGACTGGCCGGTAGACGAACCAATCCACTCGGTCGCTGCGTACCTCGGTGCCCGTCCGGTCGAGACCAGACGATTCCCGTCGCGAGTCCCACCGACTGCGGCCGTGGGTAACGTGACGGCGAACGAATCCACACAGACGACACCGACGACGACAGATACGACGACCGACGCACCGCAGCCAGCCAACCGACTTCGAATGACGATTACCGATGCCCGCCCGACGGAGAACCTGAATCCGCTTTCCACACCGTTCCGGTCCGATGGGACGTTCATTCGACTCGTCTACGACTCACTCGGCAGGGTGCTAGACGACGAGATGCACCCGTGGATGGCCGCGTCGTGGGACTGGCTCGACGACGATTCGTCGACGCTCGCGGTTCGACTCCGAGACGACCTCGAATGGCACGACGGCAACGCTATCACGGCAGCAGACGTCGCGTTCACCTTCCGATTCTTGGCAGACACGTCGCTCGGGTCGTTAGACCAACTCGTCCCGTCCCCCGAGTATCGTGGTCGGGCGTCACTCGTCGATTCGGTCTCTGCAGCGTCGTCTCGTGAGGTTCACCTCAGCTTCGGTGACGTAGACGAGACTGTCGCGCTTCGGGCGTTGTCCGTGCCGATACTCCCAGAACACGTCTGGGAACCGTACGCTCGCCCGACGAGTGTCTCGTGGCTCGACGGTGGACGTGTCACGGAAGCGCTCGTTCGAAACAACCTCGAACCGGTCGGAAGCGGGCCATTTCGCGTGACTGGGACGTCGTTTCGTGAGTCACTCTCGTTGGAACCGTTCGATGCGCACTTCTTGGCAACGCAGACGCTCGACGAGTCGCTCGCTCGGTTCGAGGGAGGGTTCGCGTTCGATGGCTTGGAGTTCATCGTCGCCCCGTCCGGCGGTTCTGCCATCAAACTTCTCTCTAGCGGTGTCGTCGACGCGACGGCTGGGTTGTTGTCGTCCGACGCGGTGAAATCGGCCTTAGCGACACCGGACATTAGCGTCCGAACCGGCGTCTCTCGGTGGTGTTACCACGTCGGCTACAACCTCCGGAAACCACCGTTTACCAACCCTCGTTTCAGACGGGCGGTTGCTCGACTCGTCGCCCGGCCGTATCTCACGGAATCGGTCTTCGATGGACGCGCCTACGGCGTCATGTCGCCGCTCGCGACCACAGAGTTCTCTCCGACGGGCGAGAGTTGGACCACCGTCCTCGAAGAACTCCGATTCGTCGGTAATCACCAAACTGGGTCGCTCGACACCAGCAGCGCACGCTCGATGTTCGAGGACGCAGGCTACACCTACTCGAAGAGCGGCGAACTACTGGTCCAACGATGAACGTTCCTCCACTCGTGTCGATGCTCGTGAGCGTCCTCGGCGGCGGTGCAGCAGCGCTGTTCGTCGCGACACTCGGTATCGTCGGGCCGACGCGGGTTCGGGACGCCTACGGGACGTTTCGTGAACGCGCTCGTGACGCGTCGAAGTACCTCGGACTCCTCGTCGTCGTCTTGCTGGTGAACAAGTTTGCACGCGACGTCGGGCCCGAAGTCTCGTGGCTTCTCGGGTGGAACGTGACCGGTCTCATCTACGCCGTGGAGGGTGACTTCGTCATGCACGTCCAGTCGCTCGCTACGCCGACGCTCACTGCCGTCCTCTCGGCCATCTATCTCTCGGGATACGTCTTCTTGCTCACCTTCCCGTTCGTGGCGTACTTCGTCGCCACCGACCGACGACCGTTGAAACTCACTGCAGTCGCCTACGCAGTCAACTACGGTATCGGGTTGTGTTGCTATATCCTGTTTATCTCGTACGGACCGCGGAACCTCCTCCCTGGTCAGGTCGAGTCGCTTCTCTACGTGACGTATCCACAGACGCAGATTCTCACACGACAAGTGAACGTGAATACGAACGTCTTCCCGTCGCTTCACACGTCGCTGTCGGTGTCGGCGGCACTCGTCGCGGTTTGGACCTACGACGAGTATCCAGTGTGGGCGTTCGTCGCACCGGTTCTCGCGAGCGCTGTCGCCTTCTCGACGATGTACCTCGGCATCCACTGGGCACTCGACGTCGTCGCCGGTGCACTCCTCGGTGTGGCGAGTGTCGCAATCGCCGATAGCGTCGTCGACGCTCGGGTCGACGAGACGTCGTCGACATAGTGTGGTGCACGGTGTCATTTATCACGTACCTTCGCGAATCGTCCACACATGTCGACCGACGTGATAGACGACGCACAGTGGGATACTATCGAGACGACTCACGACGGATATGTGGGTCGAATAACGCTCGACCGGGCCGACGCGATGAACACCTTCAGCACCGAACTCGCGACGGACCTCGACGACGCGTTACGAGCGTTCGACGAGATGGCGGACGTGCGGGCCATCGTGGTCGATGGGGCTGGCCGGGCGTTCTCGGCCGGCATCGACCTCTCTGAACACGCGGACTACGAGACGAAAGCCGAGTACGAGGCGTGGGTTGCGGTCATGGAAGAGCCATTCGTGACACTCACAGAGATGCGGACGCCGGTCATCGCCGCTGTCCACGGGCACGCGGCAGCGAACGGGATTGGCCTCGTCGCCGCGTGCGACTTGGCCGTCGCCGCCGAAGAGACCAAATTCGGCGCGACGGCCCCCAAAGTCGGGTTGTTCTGCATGGGTCCTGCCGTCCCGCTGATGTCGTCGCTCACGCAGAAACGCTGTCTCGAACTGCTTTTGACGGGCGACCTAATCGACTCGGAGACGGCCCTCGACTGGGGACTCGTCAACCGTGTCGTCCCCGAGGGTGAGCACCGAGAGGCAGCGATGGAACTCGCATCGACCATCGCGTCGAAGAGTCCCGTGGCCGTCCAGATGGGGAAACAGGCGTTCTACGAGATGACCGAACTCGAGTACGACGAGGCACTCGACTACTCGAACGAACGGTTCGCGGAACTCTGTACGACGGCGGACGCACACGAAGGTATCGAGGCGTTCCTCGGGGGCGAACCATTGGGTGCAGACGAGTGGCCTAGTGAGTGAGGATTCGGTGACCAGGTAATCTACCGGAACGACTCTCGAAACCCTATCGTCCCGTCTCCCACGCTGTATCCTGCCGAGTGACTCGTTCTGTGGGCTTCGATTTCGCCCAAATCGGGAGAATAGTTGTACTATTGACTATATCACTTAGCTCGTTGTCTGGCAGAGACAACGATGATTAGCAATCTGCGGCGAGTATCGGGACTAAAACGAATAAACTGTATGACGCTATACTAAAATCCATTCGGCGCGTCGGCTTCGCGCTCGCCCAACGTCGTGCCGCAAGAGGTGATACACTCGATGCGAATGTAGCGCGTCGTCGAGGCAGGCGGACACAGTTCCACCCTCTCAGCTACCGATGTCGTCGTCCTGTGACGTTCTCTCCGAACTTGTGGTCACGACTCGTTTAGTATCTCACCGCGCACAATCTCTCCTCGTTCGAAAGTGAGACGAGTCCGGATGGACGAACGTTGAGTGTTGTATTAATCAAAACATATTTTCTTTTGTACTATTAGATATCAGAAACTGACCAGTCACGTGTCGATACCGACTGTAGAACACGACGATTCGTTTGACTGTGCTTCGTATGGTGGTTTTTCGTGGTATATCTGTGTAAATGTGAGTTTAATCGAGAGTGTATTCCTTTTATTAGCCACTGGTTTCACTCGAATTTTACGTCGCTGACGTCTTCTTTACTAACATATGATGTATATGTTATCGTGATGTTCAGAGTATACTGAATATATTTCGACCAAAGAATTTATGTAATTATCTGGCTGTTAATCTGATGAATGGCTAGTAAGCAAGACGGACAATCTGATACGAACGACAACATCAATTGGGATATGGTCAGCTATGCTATCAGCTCTCAATACCGATTGACCGTTCTCGAGCGCCTCGCCGAAGGGCCCGCGACGCCGACGCGTATCGCCTCCGACACGGACAGACACGTTGCGAACATCTCCCGGTCGATTCAGCGACTCCGAAAGCGCGGGCAAGTAGAACTACTCGTGCCCGAAGACCGGAAAAAAGGTCGCGTGTACGGCCTCACGAAGGAAGGTGAGCAGTCGTGGGACGTCATCCAGTCGCAGGACTTGGCGTGACGCTCGAACGCACGCACGACACTAGACGTAGCACGTCACTCCTCGGTATTTAGGACTCGCTACTGGTTAGGAAATTTCTAATCGGCGACCTGTTGGTTTCAGTGACTCAACAACAAAGTGTACTCTTTAGTATCACTAGGCATGGTAGAATTACCGATTGTGAAGAACAATGGGCTGATGCGAGCCCTCGGAGATCTACAGGTCGACGTACTCGCAGGGCTCGTACTACTCATTGGGGCTTCGATGTCGGTGCTGTACGCCAATTCGATTGCCGTCAGGGCGGTGTTTGGACTTCCGCTCCTCGTCTTTCTTCCTGGCTACGCCCTCCTTCTCGTCTTGTTCCCGCACGCGTACTCGGATACACGAGTTGCACAGCCTGCACTGACGACGCCAGCCCAGAACCGAATGGGGATTACCGTCCTCGAACGAATGGTCCTCTCGTTCGGTGTCAGCCTCGCGGTGGTTCCGACACTCGGCGTCGTCGTCTTGTCGCTGGTTCCGCAACCCAACACTGTTGCTGTCGTCGGTATCTTCTCGGCAGTCGTCGCAGCGTTCCTGCTCGTCGGCGAGTTCCGGCGCCAGCGACTCTCTGAAGCAGAACGGTACGACGTCCCGGTCAAACACTGGTACACGTCGCTCGTCGAATCCCTCACGACGGGAACGCCCACGACCCGTCGGTTGAACGTCCTGCTCGCCGTTGTGGTCGTGATTTCGGTCCTGGGTCTCGGGTACGCGCTCACCGTGCCGAACTACGGAGAAGAGTACACGAGTCTCTCGTTGCTCACACAGCAGTCTGATGGCGAACTCGTCGCCTCCGGCTATCCCGACTCGCTCTCGTCCGCCGAGTCGACTGCACTCGTCGCGAGCGTGACCAACAACGAGCAAGAACTGACTGAGTACACACTCGTGGTTCAATTACAACGTGTGGATACATCTTCAGGGACGGCGACGATAATCGAGCACGAAGAGTTGGCACGCGTGTCTCGAGAAGTCGCGCCCGGTGAGACGTGGACCGCCAGTCCGACGCTCCAGTCGGAGATGACTGGCTCGGACCTTCGACTCACGTACCTCCTGTACAAGGGTGACGCACCTGACGAGACGAGTGCCGAGAGTGCGTACCGCTCGACGTACATCTGGGTGAGCAACTAACCGAGTCGGACACCGGCGCTCTCCACTCCTTTCTCTTCTCTTTTCTTCTCATCTCCTCGTCTCGATTTCTCTCGTGACCGCACGTCGGTCTGTACTCGTCTGGATATTGCTGGTGTGGTTGGTGCCGGTCGAACGATGCTCTCGCTTTTCTGCTCCGCTACGATCACACGACGTCTCGACGGCTATCCATTGGTCCATCGACGAGTCGCCAGTCCAGCGTCGACAGACGGCGACTATCGAAAAGAGCGTACTACGAGTCGGGGGTCGTCTCGCGAACGGCCCTCGGGACACTGCACGTTCGTCGCGACGGCGTGGCGGTTTAGAAACAGAATCCGATAGCAGACAGTAAGATGTTCGAGCTACGCACGTTGACGGAGGGTCTTGTAGATGTGTGCGAGTTTCCCCATCCCCGCCTCACTTCGTTCGAGACTGTAGAAGGGGTGGAGAGATGGGTTGAACTTCGACTTGTATCGATTGATGCGGCGGTTGTCTGCACCCACGAGGTCGTAGGTCGCTCGGCCCCGGTCCATCGCGTCGCACATGACCTGCCAGTCGAGGAGGTCGTTGGTTGCGATGTCGACATCGATGTCCGTTCGAACACCCCCTTGCCACCGAGACACCATGTCCTTGTAATCTGTCACCAGAATCCCACCGATGAAGTCGCCGTCGACTCGGAGCGTGTAGGGTCGGATTTGTCCCTCTGGGAGGTTCGTGTAGAGGTCTTTCACGAACTCGGCAGTCGTGTGGAAGGACACTCCCTGGTCTTCGTATCGGTCCGAAACCTGCTCGATGATGAGGTCGATTTCACTGAGACCGCCTTCTTCGATGGTGTACGACTCTTCGGGGGCGTTTCGGATGTTCGACCGGGCGTCGCTGCTGAAGTTCATCAACACGTCTTCTTCGCCCCCAGTGAGGTCGACGTGGTACGTGTACGAAGGGGAGATGGAGAAGTCGTTCCACGAGAACGCCCTGAGGTCGTCGTAGTTACCGTCGAGACGAATGTGGGTGTACTGCGGTCGGATTTCGTTTTGGATCCACTCGAAACAACTGTCGATGAACTCGTGGTGTCTGCTCTCGCGTTTTCGCTGTTTCATGTGGTCCATGTTGAGCAAGACGGGTCCGAGATACGCGACGCGGAGTTCGGGAGGTGGTGAAAACACTGTGTTGATTGGACCTTTCGAGATTTTGAAGAGTGGAAAGAGACCGACGACTTCCTGGCCTTTGAACCCGATGAGTGGATACAACTCCGAACCAGAGTGCTTCGCTTGAACTTCGAGCGCTGCGTACTGATGAAAGAGATTCCCGTGGGGTGACTGCGCGACGTACTGGTCCCACTGGTGGACGTCGTCTTCGGTTGCATACCGGATTTCGATACTCATTGTTCGTACGATATCAGTACACCCTGAGCGCTTTGTTATAATCTTCTTATAGGTCAGGAAGGCCGATATCTGGTACATAGGCCCAAATCCACCGGAGTTCGTCTGTCGCAAGCGAGGTTCGAAGTTGGCTGAGCAGACGATGACGGCGAGCGTGAAAGCCCCCCGTGGAGACTCGAATCGTAGTTACTGAGGTGTGTCTGTCGAGTGAGGACCGGTTCGTGAGAGCCGACGTTGGCCGTTTCGAGCGAACGTACGTCTCCCATTCGCCCACCCGAGTCGAGTTGGCAATCCATAACAATATTCCTAGATGTCCTCGATAGTCGTGATGACGACCTCTCGACTCAGAACGTGGAGTCAACTCGCTCTTATTGGAGGGTTTTCTGCGTTCGCCCTCGCTGTCGCGTTGGCGTACCTGACTCCTGCGACCGCATACGAACTGTCTCTCTACTCGAGTACGCCAGCGGCGTTCTGGGGGCTCATCGTCGTCGCGATTACGCTCTCACTCGTCGTTTCGGTCTTCGGGGACCGAATGTTCCGAGTAGTCGCGTTGTTGCTCGGTGGAATAAGCGTCTTTTCTATCGTCTCGCTCCCACTCGTCCGGGGGTACTACTTCGTCGGGTCGGGTGACTCACTGACGCACCTTGGGTGGGTTCGTGACGTCGTCGACGGCGAGACGGTGATCACCGAACTCCTGTACCCTGGTATCCACTCGTTCGCAATCTTGGTCATGGACGTCACTGGGTACACGCCAGAACGGTCACTGATGTTGGTCGTCTTGTTCCTCGTCGCGCTGACGTTCGTCCTCGTCCCACTCATCGCGTTCGAGATTCTGCCGCGTGACGAGACGATTATCGTCGCGGCCTTCTCTGGACTGCTGTTACTCCCCATCAACACCATCAGTACGCACCTGGCCCCACACACGTACACCCAGGCCATGCTCTTTTCCTCGCTCGGAATCTACGTCTTCCTCCTGTATCTCACGCGCGCAGACCCGACCCAGTCGAGGTTCCGAATCACCTCGTTCGGGGTACTCTTGGCGTTCGTTGGGGGTACGACGGTTCTCTACCACCCGATGCAAGCTCTCAATCTGTTCGTCCTCCTCGTCCTCGCGTCTGCCTTGCAGGCCCTCGCACGGTGGCGTGGGTGGGAAAGTGCGATTCGAGGGCACAAATCGACGTACGCACAGACTGCGGTCCTCGGTGCGGTGTTCCTCGCGTGGACGAGTCAACGCCCAGCCTTCTGGAGTACCATCGATGCAGTCACTCGGGCAGGAGAGGGATACCTCAGCGGAACGCCCCCGACTGCGGCGGGGAGTACGGTCTCACAAGGGGCGTCGCTCGCGGCAATCGGGGCAAGCCTCCCCGAGATATTCGCGAAACTGTTCCTGGTGAGCGCTCTCTACGCGATGCTCGCGGGAATTCTCGTCCTCGCGGTCCTCACCCACCGTCTCGACGAACTCCCAGAAACTGACGCCAAGGTTCGGTATCTCGCTGCGGGCGCAGTCGGTACGCTTCCGTTCGCTGTCGTCTACCTCCTCGGCGACGTGGGTGAACTTCACTTCCGACTCCTCGGATATCTCATGCTCATCGCGACCGCAGTGGGTTCAGTCACTCTCGTCCTCGGACTTCGACGGGCGGTTCCCAGAATCGGTGTTCGCTCGACACACGTCGCGATTGCAGTCACCTTGGTGTTGCTGCTCCCCGCTGCACTCGTCACTGCGTATCCGTCACCGTACATCTACCAACCGAACCAGCACGTGACGCAGTCACAGTTGGACGGGTACGACCAGGCGTTCGAACTGCACGAAGACGGTCTCCCCGTGGCGGCAGTCCGGCAGGGTCCGTGGCGCTACAACGACGCTGTCCTCGGAACCGACGAGACACCACGGGACGCGTACGACCGTTCGGTCCCAACTCGTGAGTTGGACTCGTTCAACTCGACGTTCGCAGGTGACGGTTACCTCGCGGTGACCGACTACGACCGTGAACGCGAGATACAGGCGTACCAGGAACTCAGGTACACGAAGGCAGGCTTCGACTCCCTCGATGCTCGTGCGGGAATCAACCAGGTCATCTCGAACGGTGACTTCACACTCTACCTCGTCGAAGAACGCGTCGTCGAAGCGGATGCCGCCGCAGGCGAAGCGTCCAGCTAACCCGACGAAGTATGCGAATTATAACTATCCTGTAATGAACCGAATGGTGGTCCAGAGCTATGACTGAGCGTCCCAATATCGTCTGGATTACGCTGGAAAGTACGCGGGCAGACCACACGACGATGGGTGGGTACGACCGTGAGACGACACCCAACATACAGCGAATCGCAGACAGTGACGGTGGCCGGTACTTCTCTGAGTGTTTCTCTCACGGCATCTGGACACTCGCCTCGTCTGCATCGATTCTCACGGCGACGTACCCGTCCCATCACGGTGCGGGGATGACCGGTGATGCCATCCCCGACGCGTTGCCGACTGTCGCCGAACGGTTCCAGCACGTCGGCTACGACACCGCGTGTATCTCTCCGAACTCACACCTGAGTTCGGCCACTGGACTCGACCGAGGATTCGACGAATTCGTCTGGCTCAGCAAGTCGACACTGCGTGAGTCAGTTGGT
Organism: Haloferax profundi; assembly: GCF_001469865.1. Lineage (GTDB taxonomy): Archaea > Halobacteriota > Halobacteria > Halobacteriales > Haloferacaceae > Haloferax > Haloferax profundi. Next base: position 6,218 of record NZ_LOPV01000210.1, on the reverse strand, counting down.
CTCAAGACGATTCTCTCGTATCTGTGGAACATCCAGTCCCACGGCGGTGGGTTGACGCTCGACACCCGAAAACACGGGACGGATTACATGCTCAACCAGCTAGCGTTGCGGTGGCTCGAAGCGCGTCAAACGACGTCGGACCCGATGTTTCTGTATCTCCACTACGGTGGCCCGCACCACCCGTACCAGCCCCCGACTCGCCACCTGAAGAAGTTCGCCGGTGAGAGCGGCCTGTCACTGGAGGACGTCGAAGCGATTGGGTTGGACCACCACGACAACCTCTACGAACACATGGCGGCGGCTAGCCCGTTCTCCGACGAGGAGTGGAAAGCTCTCGCGGCGCTCTACGACGGTGAGATTTCGCACGTCGACGAACTCGTCGGTGAGTTGTTCGACACGGTACAGTCACTCGACATCGGCGACACCATCTTCGTCATCACTGCCGACCACGGCGAACTGTTCGGCGAGAGCGGATTGCTCGCCCATCAACTCGTCACCAACGAGGCCGTCTCACACGTTCCCCTCGTCACGCACGGATTGGACGCAGCGCTCGCGTACGATGGCGAACTCGTTCAGCACGCTGACGTGATGACGACGTTGTTGTCACTCGCCGGTGCGTCTACTGACGGGACACAGGGTATCGACCTCCAAACGGGCAATCGGGACGTGGCTATCGTCCAGCGTGGTGCCGACCGACGCACACAGAACGTAGACAAACTCGTCGAACTCAACCCCGCGTTCGACGCGTCGAAATTCCCGGAATCGACCCTCACGGCGCTCTTCACACCGGAGTTCAAATATCAGCACAGTGACGATGAGACGGAGTTGTTCCGTCGCCCCGACGAGACGACTGACGTGTCCGACGAGTATCCAGATGTCATCGCTGACCTCGACGCTATGTTCCGGGGGTGGAACGAGACACAAGGTGCTCCCGTAACCGAACAACGACAGACTGGACGATTCACGGACGAGATGCGAGCGCAACTCGCTGACCTCGGATACCTCGTAGAGTGACCCATCCCCGTTTAAATTGGCCTCGTTTTTTAGGCCTCAGCGCCGTCTCCCCGCTCTATTTGTAAGAGCGACGGTTCGCTTCCTTCGGTGTCGGAAGACAAAGTTCAACACTTTCAGATTATAAAAAGATTCTCTAAACACGACCAGTTAAAAACCAATAAAGTGCCGAAATACTGAATTTCTCTTGCAAACCACGTGAGTAGCTGATTAGTATCTGGCGACCACCCGACTGTGTAAGTATAGCCTTCTGGTGGACAAATGGATAACAAATAAACTTAATCGGGGCATAAATTTGGAGTAAATGCTTCAGATGTGGCCAAATCTGTTATTTATTCAAGTTTCCTTCCTCCGACTATGCAGAAGGACCCCGACCAGACAGAACGCAACCACCCCCACGGTAAGCCTTCCAGCAAACTGACACAGTTGGGCCGCAGGTCGTATCTCCGGATGGCCGGAGTTGCCCTCGGCACTGCAGGTGCAGCAGGTGCGGTCGCAGAGAACGCCGCCGCTGCCCAGACTGTTCGTGGAATCACGTTCGATAGAGTACTCGACGCATCTGACTTCTGTGACACCACGGGCTCTCGTGATTGTTCCAGCGCCATCGAGGACCGCTTGACAGACGGGACGCTCATCAAGTTCCCCGAAGGGGAGTACAAGATTGCCAACGACATCTACCCAGGTGGCCCCTCCAACGTTGGCCTGTACTCCGAAGACGGTGCTGTGTTCAAGATTCCGTCGAACCACCACGTGACTGTCTTCCTCAACAAAGGCGGCCGGAACGTCCTCTTCGAGGGTATCGACATCGACCAGACCGCCGACGGCGCGTTCGGGAACATGAAGATACTGTGCCAAGACAACGCACAGATTCGGAACGTCGAGATTATCGGCCGTGCACCGAACGCAGACCAGCGCCTCGACCAGCACATCCTCGCGGACGTCTACGATTCGGATGGCACCTCCATCATCCAGAACTTCAAGGCGGCCGACGGTGGCTATCTCGGCGCGTACCGGAACAGTGCGGGTGGTATTCAGGCGACGCCCGGACACCACGGGACGCTGAAAATCATCGACTGCCACCTCGAAGAGATGGCGAACAACGGTGTCTACGCGACACGGAACGACGGTGACATCCAAATCGAGGGTGGTATCTACCGGAACAACGACGTCGCACAGGTCCGGTTCATGGGCCCCAACTCGTACGTCGACGGTGCGCTCATCGAAATCGACATGAGCAAGTCCGACAACCCCGGCACGCCGCGAAAGATGCGGGGTGTCTGGGTGGAGACGAAGCAGTCCAAGTTCGAGGGGACGAAGAACGGTGGGTACGTCCGCAACTGTACGATTATCGTCCGCGACTCGCCCAACAGTATCGAGGGCATCGACCTCGACGAGACGGGTGGCTGGCTCGAAGTCGACAACTGTTACTTCGTCATCGACCGCGACGACACGCGTGCTATCACCGGATATCGCCCCGAAGACAAGGCGTCGAACTATCCCAAGGCACCCAGGCCGTGGGACCTCACAGTCACGAACTGTTCTATCACCGGCAGTGCGGCGGACCGCGAGAGCATCAAGGTCGTCGGCCGCCCCGGGTCGACCGTCGAAAACACCTGTATCCAGCAGACTGCTTCGAGCCGCGACGGTGTAACCGTCGTCGACGCGTCTGACTGTTTCGTCGGCAACTCGACTATCAACGTCGACGGCCGAGAAGTCCGCGAAGTGGACACGAACGTCCAGACGACCAGTATCGAAACGTCCGGTAGTTGTCCGCTTCCGGGTGACTCCTCGTCTGACTCGTCTGATTCGACGGATTCGACGGACTCGACGACAGATTCAAACACCGATTCGAGTACTGACTCGACGACGGATTCGACGGACTCTACAGCGACCGAACACGAACTCGTCCTGACGACCGAAGACTCCTCAGAAGTCTCCTACGAGTTCACGACGACCGGTAAGATTTCGAAGGTTCTCGACGACACGCGGAACTCTGCAGAGACGAAGAACGACGACGTCTCGCAGAACTCCGACGGTACGTGGTCTGTCGCAGGCTACACCGGCAACGGCTACGGTGACTCGTACACGTTCGATGGCGAACTCGTCGAGTTCGGCCCCGAAACCGGACCGTTCACGCTCACCGTCGACGGACAGGAAGTCGACCCGTCGTCGCTTGGAGACTCGACGGATTCGACTGACTCGACCACGGATTCCACCGACTCGACGTCAGACTCCACTGACTCCACCGACTCCACCACGGATTCCACGTCTGATTCGACGGACTCCGGCGGTTCCACCGACACGACGACGACACACGAACTCATCGTCGACGGTGAGGGTCGCTCCGAACTGACGAATTACGAGTTCACGGTCAGTGGGTCGGTCGAACAGACCGACGACCCCGGCGAGGACGATGTGAGCGGGACGACTGTCGTCGGCGCTGTCGCCGGTGGTATCGACAGCTTCGACTTCACGGGCGAGGTCACCTCGTTCAGCATCGACGGGCCTGCGAAGGTCACTATCGACGGCCAGGAAGTCGACCCGTCCACCCTCGGTGACTCGACATCGGATTCGACTGACTCCACGTCCGACTCGACGGATTCCACGTCCGATTCGAGTACTGACTCCACGTCTGACTCGACGGACGACTCCACCGACACGACGACGACGCACGAACTCGTCTTGACGACCGAAGACCCCTCGGAAGTCTCCTACGAGTTCACGACGACTGGTGAGATTTCGAAGGTCCTCGACGACACGCGGAACTCTGCAGAGACGAAGAACGACGACGTCTCGCAGAACTCCGACGGCACGTGGTCTGTCGAAGGGTACACCGGCAACGGCTACGGTGACTCGTACACCTTCGAGGGCGAACTCGTCGAGTTCGGCCCCGACACCGGCCCGTTCACACTCCTCGTCGACGGACAGGAAGTCGACCCGTCAACGCTCGGTGACTCCGACTCCGGGTCGAGTCAGACCGTCGAGACGGTCAGCAAGCTCACCATCGACGGCATGGGAACCGACGAACTCGCCTACTACCGCTTTAGCGTCAGTGGGTCCGTCAAGCAAATCGACGACCCCGGCGAGGACAACGTCAGCAACCAGAAGGTTCGCGGTGCGACCCGTCGCGGCATCGACGAGTTCGAATTCACTGGCCAGATTACGTCGTTCACGCTCGACGGTCCGGCCCGTGTCTACCTCGACGACACGGTGGTCGACCCCGACACGCTCGGGTAACGAACACTCCTTGACCTAACTTTCTCCCCTTCTGCGGTACCATCATCTTCACACACCTTCGAGAGCGACAGCGACCAGCAGAAATCAACAGACTGCGCAGTAGCGAACGGCTGTCGTCGGGTATGTCGCCTATAACAAAGCCCTGCGGTATCCCTCACTTTCATGAGCGCGCTGTGAGAGCCACGCGGCCGTCACACTCGTCTCTCGGCACGTGAATCGATTCACCGAGGACGCCTCGACGACCCGGACGGTCGAATCAATCAGCGCGCGAACGAGGCGGACAACACATGGTGAAACGTTCTCTCATACGGGGTCTGAAGGCGATGTTCGCAGCGCAGAGCATCTCGCTTCTGTCGAAAGGGCTGTTGATCGTACTTCTCACCCGGTACTTCCTCACCGCAGAAGAGTACGGTCTGCTCTTCTTCGCTATCTCGATACTCTCGGTCACGCTCCTCTTTGCGAACCTCGGACTCGCCAAATCCGCGGCGAGATACCTCGCCGAGTATCGGAAGACCGACCCATCGCAGGTCCCACACATCCTCTGGTCGACGCTGAAGTACAACCTCGGGACGATAGTCGTCGTCTCCGCCGCCGTCGTCCTGTTCAGCGACCCCATCGCTCGACTGCTCGACGAACCGCGCGTCGCGCCACTCCTCGTCGCCGGTGTCGGCTACATCGCGTTCAGTTCGCTGAAGACGTTCGTCTCGCTATCCTTCCAAGGATTGAATAGCGTCGACTGGAGCGCGAAAGTCGACATCGTCGCCAACGTCAGTTTCCTCGTCTTCATCGTCGGACTCCTCTACCTGGGACTCGGCCCACTCGGTGCGATTCTGGGATACACCGTCGGGTACGCGCTGGCAGTGGTCGTCGGGTTCGGCGTCCTGTACTTCAAATTCTTCCGCCCACTGAACGAGGGGTCATCCAAGGAAGACGGTCTCTCGAAACGCATTCTCCGGTACAGTGCCCCGCTGACGGTGACCCGCGGTGCAGTCATGCTCGACAGTCGTGTCGACGCAATCCTGGTCGGGTACTTCCTGAACCCGGTCGCTGTCGGGTTCTACATGCTCGGCAAGCAAATCACGGACTTCGTTATCGCACCCGCGACCACGATTGGATTCTCCATCTCCCCGACGTACGGCGAACAGAAGGCGACGGACAAACTCGAACGTGCGGCTAGCCTCTACGAGACGACGTTCGAGTACGTGGTCACATTGTATATCCCCGCCGCTGTGGGGATGGCCATCCTCGCCGAACCAACCGTTCGACTCGTCTTCGGCGAGGGATACCTCGGTGCGGTTCCGGTCGTCCAGGTGTTCAGCCTCTACGTCCTCCTGCGTGCGATAGACAAGATAACGAACGACAGCCTCGACTTCATCGGTCGAGCAGGGTCACGGGCCTACGCGAAGTCGGCGACCGCAGTCGCAAACTTCGTCCTCAACATCGCACTCATCCCCACCTTCGGTGTGGTCGGTGCCGCCCTCGCGACGGTCATCACCTACGTCTTCCTCGTGGGGTTCGAGGTGTACCTCATCTACACTGAGTTCTCGCTGTCGCTGACGCGACTCGCACGGACGACGGCTATCGTCTGTCTCGTCACCCTCGGGATGGCGATTCCAGTCCTCGCGTTCGAACCGTTCATCTCCGGTCTCGCGACGCTCGCCGTCGCTGTTGGGCTGGGTATCGCCCTGTGGTCTGTCTTCGCCTCGGCGAGTGGTCTCTTGAGTTTCCGCCGGGTCGTCTCGATGCTTCGCTGAAGGACGGTGCTGTCTGTATTTGGTTGCCATTTCCCCACCCACTACCTGAGAGTGTAGACCATCTCTCGATACGAGACCGGCGGGTGGGGCGAACTGGATACGCTTCTTGTCGATGGATGTCGTGTGGTGTCAGAGGTTCGGCTACAGTCTCGTCTCGAGGTGACTACTGTCCGACGCTCGTGTGGTAACTCACGACGTACACGTCGACTGCAAACC
>NZ_LOPV01000209.1 GCF_001469865.1 Haloferax profundi | reverse complement strand
ATCGCACGAAAAGAGAGGTGGGGGTTAGTCCTGCCGCGCCGCCTCGCGGACTTTCTCGAGGAGGACCATCGTCCACTTCGACTCTTCGACGGGGACTGGCATCGGACGCCCCGTCTCGATTGCCTTCGATTCGAGGTCGATTTGGTAGTAGTGAGGGTTCGTCTGTTTGAGGTTCTCCCAGCCGTCGTCGTACTTCGTCTTCAGGACGGTACTCGCGTTTCCGACGACGCCACCGATGAGGTCGGCAGAGCGTTCGACGTTGTAGCGAACCTTCGAGAGGGAGGTGCTCGTCGGGTCGTGGGCGACTTTCATCACGGTCTGCGAGACGAGGTCAGCCATCAACGACCGCTTTTCACCGTGGACGACGACGAGTCGCTGGGGAATCGCACCGGAGATCATCTTGACGCTCACGAGACACCCGCCATTAGTCCGGTACTGTACGGAGGCGTTGTCGTAGGTGAAGTCGTGTTCGTACTCGTTCGCGAGACTCGTCGTGGCACAGATTGCGTCTTCGCTTTCGGGGTAGCCACCCGCGTTCAGCGCCAGATACAGCGGGTGTGGGAGACCCTCTTCGAACTCACCGCCTTCGAGTTCCATGGTCCACGACCCGCGCTGTTCGAGGTCCGGCGGGGTGAGACCGGTGAAGATGACTTCGACGCTGCGAACTCGGCCGAGGTCACCGCGTTTCATCTTCTCGGTGACGACGCGCATGGCGGGGTCGTAGGCGTGTTGGTGGACTTCGGAGAACCGAACGCCGTGTTCGTCGGCGTACTCCTGGAGTTCGACGAACTCGTCGAGGGTCGTCGTGATTGGCTTTTCTATCATGACGGGGATGCCCTGGTCGATGACCTTCTTCGCGAGGGCCACGTGGGTTTGAACCGACGTGCAGATGTGGACCCAGTCGAGGTCTTCGGATTCGAGCATCTCGTCGATGTCCGTGTAGGCTTTGATGTCGTGTTTGGTCGCGACGTCGGTCGCCCGCCCTTCGTCGATGTCACAGATTGCGACGAGGTTGGTGCGGGGGTTTCGTTCGAGTGCAGAGAGGTGTGTTCCAGAGACAACACCCGCACCGACGACTGCTGCGTTGAGTGTCATACGTGAGGCGATATGATTGAGAAGTGTATTGTTATACGCTCGATGACTTCTGGTCGGTAGTTGCTAACGTCGTCTGGGAGTCAGGTTGCCACCGAAAAATCGACCTACAGCGAGCCAGGAGAGGAATTTGGTCAGCGCGCTCACCGCGCGACGAATCTGAGCCACTCGACGTTACCGTCACGCGTGCCGGTGATTGCGAGTGTGTCGTCGCCGTCGACGACTGGGTCGAAGTCGTTCACTGCGAGACACTCGACTGGGCCGACGACACCGCCGCCGTCGACGCGGTACTCGTTGGCTTCGATACGCACGGTACTCCCGGAAGCGAATGCGCCACCATCTCCCCGGGTTTGCAGTTCCGGGACAGACTCGAATTGCAGCAAGCACGCTTCCCTCTCGCGCTCGTTGGTTAGTTCGACGACGACCGGGTACCGTGAGGTGCTGATGCTCCCGCCGTCGATGGTGGTCGACACCGAGTTCGTCAGGTAGACGCCATCGCGGTCGGTTCCCGATTGATCGATGGTACAGTTCCGAATGACCGACTCTGGCGCGTCGTACAGAACGACACCCGCTGCACCGCGTGCTCGCCCGGTAATCTCGACGTTTTCGAGGTTGATCCAGTGGGGCGCTTCTGCTGGTTCGTACTGGCCTTGGGGTTCGAGGACGCTGCGGTACACCGCAGGAACCTCGTCGACGTTCACCTGAATCGTGGTGTTTCGAACTGTCACCGTTCGGCCCGTGGGGAAGATGTAGATGCCGCCTTTCGACCGGGGGGTCTCTTCGATGCGGATGGTGCAGTCGCGAATTTCGACACCGGGTGGCTTGTCTGCGGGTCCCTGCTCGATAGCGATTCCTCGCGTGTTGAACTGCGAGTCGAGTTGGGTGAGGGGTCCAGTGTAACTCCCCAGGTCAACCTCCACGGTTGCGCCGCTGACGTAACTTCCGTTGCCCGAGATTCGGATACTCGCGACGTTGTTGTTGCGGAAGAGGCCACCGACGACTTCGACGTTCCCCGACGTTCGACTGGCGTAGATGCCGTTGTTCCCGAACTCTTCGAGGTGACAGTCTTCGATGCGAATCGTGCCGAAGTTCCACGGACCTATCGAGATTCCCGCGCGGCCGTCTCCGTCTTTGTAGTGCCCGATTGCCGACCCCTTCGTGGCACGGAAGTTCCGAATGAGGCCGCGGCCGGACGCTTCTGTGAGGCCGGCTAACAACGCGTGGACGACGTCGTCGTCTGGGTGTGTTCCTCGGCCCACGAACTCGACGTCGTCTATCTCGAACCACTTCCGACAGAGGACGCGGATACCCGCGGTGGTGTCGTTCGCAGTGATGTCGATATCGATACCACGCATGATGAACCGGTCTGTCGACCCCACGTCGACGAGGACACTGTTGAAACCCTTCGGCGGGACGACGTTGACGGACCCGGCTCCGACTCCAACGAGTGCGATACCAGTGTGGCCAGAGATGTCGAGTCGGTCCTCGAACCGATAGGTCCCAGCAGGGAATTCGAGTGCAACCCCGTCTGCGAGTCCGGCCTGTAATTTCGAGACGCACGGCTCGTCACCGGTCGGGTCACACCCGAGGTCGGAGACGACGTCGACTCGTTCGAACTCGTCGAGTCGTGGTGTCCGCGTGGTCGGTGTCTGCGGCGGGGGAGGCGGCGGGGTCGCAGTATCGGTGTCGTCCGGCCGCTGTGTCACACAGCCGGCTACGGACGCAACAGCGACACCAACCAACCCAAGATACGTCCGTCTATCCATTATCGTGATGACTCGTCGTGAATTGGTATCACAGAGATATAATTATGGAGACCAAACTGCTGATTTCACGGGTTTCGGATGGGTTTCTCGAATTCCTATCGTACAGCGTCTCTGTCAGCTCATCTGTTAGTTCCGAATTTACAATGTGATTTCTACACCCACCATCATACCTGATGTACTCGTTATCACAGATTCGAACGGGGTTGAAGATTGGCCGTTCGAATCCGGCGTTCTTCGGGCGCGAACTCAATCGCCTCTACTACAGCGGACTCGGACAGCGCACCTACAATCACGACGGGGTAGACGTCGTCGCCGAAGACTGGGACAACCTGCTTATCTTAGACGCCTGTCGATTCGACATGTTCGAACAGGACAGCACGCTCCCAGGACGACTGGAAAAACGAATCTCTCGTGGGTCACACACGGTGGAATTCCTCCGTGGCAACTTCACCAACCGCGACTTGCAAGACACGGTGTACATCAGTGCAAGCCCGCAACTATACGCCCAACGGGACGAACTCGACGCGACGTTCTACGACGTCGTCAACGTCTGGATAGAAGACGGGTGGGACCCGTCGATTGGGACAGTCCTCCCGGAGACGATGACCAGGCGCGCGAAGGAAGTGAGCGAGCAGTACCCGAACAAACGACTCATCGTCCACTACCTCCAACCGCACTACCCGTTCGTCGGTGCCCCCGAGTTGAACGCCCGTTCACCGTTCGAAGACGCCGAGTCGAAGGCGGATATCTGGGGCGAGTTGATGGAGCGAAAGCGCTCTATCGCCCCCGAAACCGTCTGGGCGGCGTACCGCGACAACCTCCGTCTCGCGTTGCCCGCCGTCGAAGACCTCATGGAGACGCTTCCGGGCCGGACTGTCGTCACGTCCGACCACGGGAACATGATTGGAGAACGCGCCGCACCGATTCCGATTCGAGAGTGGGGCCACCCACCAGGAATCCACACAGAAGAACTCGTCACAGTCCCGTGGTTGGTCTACGACAACGGAGAACGCAAAGAAATCGTCACTGGCGAGTCGGTGGCGAAAGACGACGCCGTCTCGTCTGACGTCGTGACCGAGCGACTCGAGAACCTCGGATACGTCTGACGCTCGCGTCGACCCTCCTGGTGTCTGCGGCCAACCTCTCTTTTGCTGACTCGTCTCCTGCCGACACGCTGATGGCCAGCGTCTCTCGTCGTTTCGCCGGTCGGTGCTTCTGAACGCGGTGTCAGTCTCTCTCCCCTGAGTCTCTGTCGAACGTGTTATTCATCGAATAACGACAGACGACGGGGCTCCTCGTCCTTCGCGACTGCTCACCGACAGGCGACAGAAAAGAGAAGAAGGAGCCTCCTACTCGATGTAGCCGAGGTTGGCGAGTCGCTCTTCGACTCGACTGTCTGTCGTCGTGTCGACTGCCTGGGTGTCGAGTTCTGGGTACGGCCGTCTCCCGACTGAGTCGACGAATGGGAGGACACTCCCATCCATTCGTTCGTCCGCTTCGATACCGAACGTCGCGAGGACCGTTGGTGCGATATCGAACAGGTGGGCTCCGTCGAGGGACACGTCCGTGTCGACGTCGGTTCCGATTGCTGCGACGATGCCATCCAGTTTGTGATTCCACGGCTCCGATGGCTCACCGAACACGTCGTCGTCGAGCATCGCAGAGAGGAATTGGTCGAACGCTCGCGGGACGAGGACGATGTCGACGGCGTCGTCGTCTCTGGGGCCAAACATGTACTGCTCGCGGGGAGAGACGTCGTCGAACACCGGTCT
>NZ_LOPV01000208.1 GCF_001469865.1 Haloferax profundi | reverse complement strand
ATCGGGGCCAGTGACGTTTCGAAGCAAGTCGACGAGCGCCTCCCGGGTCGACTCGTACTCGGATTGCGGGACGACACCGTTCGGCTCGCGTCCCTCGAGGTTGATTCGAATTCCGAGTTCCGTCCGCGACCGCATGAACGCGATAGAGTGCTCGAAGTCGACCTGCTGGGTCCCGGCGCTGATGACGTCAGAACTGACTCGGTTCGCGACGAACTCGTCGAGACCGATTCGTTCGAGGAACCCCCCGATACGTTGACTCG
>NZ_LOPV01000207.1 GCF_001469865.1 Haloferax profundi | reverse complement strand
CGGTTCGAGCGACAAACTGCATCGCTCTAGCGGGGAGGCTCTCTTCGACAGATTGCGCTTCGATGCCCGCTCTGAGTTTCGCGTCTCGAACTGTCGCCCACGTTGGCATGCCTTGTCCACCGTTGACGGCCTTGACGAACCCGTGCTGACGGAGGAACTCGTTGACGCGGAACTCGTAGCCTGTGTACTCGCCCATGCCGTGGTCGCTGACGACGAGTACGTTCTCGGGCTGATAGGCGTCGAGGATGGATTCGAGTTGTCGGTCGACTTCGGCGTAGATGTCGCGAACCGATTCGAGGTCACCCGGTCGCTCGTGGAACACAGTATCGGTCTGTTGGAACTGGATGAATCCGAAGTCCGGTTCGAAGCGGTCGACGAGGTACTTGAATGCGTCCCCACGCATTCGAATCAGCTCACAGTACCGCTCACTCGGTGATGTGTCGGTCGGTGAGGGGTCACGTGGGTACACACGGTACGCTCCGATTGCGTCGCGGACGTCGTCTACGATACCAACGGGGTGACCCTGTGGGTTCTCCGGTGCCGTGTAGCCAGGGATGAGCGCACCATCGAAGGGCCGACACGGGTGCGTCACCGGTGCGTTGACGACGACGCTCGAAAACCCGTGATAATCTAACAGTTCCCACAACGTCCGTTCTCTGAGATGACTGCCGTTGACGACGCTCCACTCGTAGCCATCGAAAGAGAGGAAGTCGAACACGCCGTGTTTGCCGGGATTCATCCCGGTGTACATCGAGGGCCACGCACTGGCCGTCCATGGTGGAATCTGGGATTCGAGTGGACCGTGAACGCCGGACGAAAATATCCTGTGGAGCGTCGGCAGCTCACCGTCGTCGAAGAGTGGTTGTAAGACCGGGAGACACGCTGAGTCGAGTCCAACGAGCAGCGTTTTCATTGCTCCCGTCCGATTCGTGGACATACTCAGAATGTGGTGATTCTACCGTTTTGTTATACGCGCACTTAGTTTCAATAAACGACATACATCGGGCGTTTGGCTATCACATATGTACCGTCCTTTGCCGACGAGTTCTCTGAGAGGACGGGCCGTTCAGAGTCTCGACTCGCCTCTCCCGTCGTATGGGACCAGTAACTCTGCAGTCGCCTGGTTTTCGACCGCATAGGATACTCGTAACAAAGCCGTCAACGTCTGTCTTTCACGATAGTAGTATGTCGCAGAATGGTTCACTTCTCTCCGCTTCTGACCGCCCACAGACGAGTGTGCAAGACCCCTCCGTGGAGTTCGGTGGACAACCACTCACACAGATCCTCGCCGACACCCTCGAATACGCACGCACCCGCGACTACAAAGGGTGGGATTACGGCGATGGGATGAGCAGCAAACTGTTGCGAGCACTCCCATTCGAAAACAAGTGGGTGAACCTCGCCGTCCAAGAGATGGTCAAACGTCCGCCGATCAACGTTCGGCCGTTGTTCCTCGTCGAACAACGTCGAAACTACAAGGGAACCGCGCTGTTCACGATTGCGAATCTGAACTACCACCACTACACGCGAGCGATGGGTGAGGAGACAAGCGTGGACTACCTCGACGAAGCGAGACACCTCGCCGATTGGCTCATCGAGAACCGTAGCATCGGATACCACGGGTTCTGCGGTGGCCACAAACACGAGATTCAACATCTGGAACAGAAGGGCGTGCCCAACGACCCTGACGTCGTCTCCACGTCGTTCGCGGTGAAAGCACTCCTCACAGCGTCTCCGTACGACCCGGTGTACGCCCCCGTGGCGCGAACAGCCTCGGAGTTCGTCGTCGAGGACCTCGACTACAGAGAAGTCGACGGCGGAGCGAAGATTAACTACCACATGAACCATCCCGATACGTACTATACACTCAACTCGGGGGCACTTGGGGCACGACTCCTCGTGGATATCTACGCACACTACGGTGACGAATCGGACCTCGAACGAGCGACGGCAATTCTCGACTTCATCGCCGACCAGCAGGCCGACATCGGTGGCTGGACCTATCGCGTGCCGGCGTCGAGTTCCCACCTCTCGATGGACAATCACCACAACGGGTTCATCCTCGACGCGTTCCTCCGGTACAAGCGCGTCTGTGACTCCTCGCGGTACGACGAGACCATCGAACGCGGACTCGCGTTCTATCGGACTGTCCTCTTCGACACCGACGGTGCTCCAAACTGGGACGAGTCGAAATCGTACCCGCGCGACATCCACGCCGCGGCGACTGCCATCGCCGTCTTCACCGCTGCGGGTGACCTAGAGATGGCTTCCAGAATCATCGGGTGGACCATCGAGAACCTCTATGCGGGTGATGGACGGTTCTACTACCGGAAGCACAAGTTCTACACCGTCAAGACGACGCTGATGCGCTGGGCACAAGCCTGGATGGCGTACGCAATGTCCGAGTACCTGAATGCTGTCGCACGCGCCGATGGCTACCAACTGGGTGTGGACGCGCCGATGTACGTGCCTCCAAAATCGTAACGAGAAGAGACGGGTATTCGTCTCCCACTTCGACCACAGTCACCGACTCGACTGGTGAGAGTTAGACACCACCTGCTTGTGCGCTCTGTTCGAACTCGGGAGCAGGTGCCGCGTTGCGGGCGCTGTAAGCGAGTATTGCCATCGAGGTGCCACTCACGAGGAGGTTGACGCCGAACAACAGGCCAATCGCCCACACTGCGGTCGATGGGAGTCCGGCCCAGAGCATCACACCCAAGAGCAGACCGATTGCACCGCTCGCGATGCTCAGGAACCAGTTCGGTTCGCCGCGGAGACGAATCCCCATCGCGATTTGAACGACACCGCTCACGAGCAGGTAGGCGATGACGAGGAGCGTCAGCGTGACGAGGCCAAAGACCGGGTTGAGCAGGAGAATTATCCCGGCACCGAGCGTCACGACGCCGAGGACGAGTTGCCAGATAGCCCCCGTCCAGTTTCTCGCTCTGAATATCCCGATGAAGTGGAGGAACCCGCTCGCGACGAGGAAGACGCCGATGAGGAACGATATCGAAATGCCAGTGACGAACGGTGCGAGAACTGCGAGTAGGCCGATGACGGCGATGACAGCTCCTGCAGCAGCAATCCACCGCCAGTTCGTCTGAATCGTGTTCGGTGCCGATTCGGCCGGACCCGAGGCTTCTGGTGTCGTACTCATGACGCCTGCAAGATTGGTGAGAAAACAGAATAAGCAATTTGCACTGTGTGTGTGACGTTCTCGGGGACGGACGAGTACGCGGTATCGAGAGTGTTCGAGCTTCGTCTGTTCTCGGTGACAGACGGTCCCGTCACGTATTGGTTGGCCTGACACACGATTCTCACCGAATATTCTACGATGCGGTATAATTCGTTTGTCACGACATTCTCGCAACACGTGAATAGTATTGATAATCCGTCACGTGGAATTGACGTTCACAATGAGTAGCCTGGTAGTGCTGGCGTTCGACACCATGGAGGGTGCCAAGGACGCGCGTGACAAGTTGTACGACCTACAGAAACAAGAGCTAATCAAACTCGACGACGCCGCTATCGTCGTCCGGAAAGAAAACGGGAAGACGAAAGTCGACCAGGCGGTGAGTCTCGTCGGAACCGGCGCACTCGGTGGTGCGTTCTGGGGGATGCTCATCGGTCTCTTGTTCCTCGCACCGTGGCTCGGGATGGCCGTCGGTGCGGTGACCGGTGCCCTCTCCGGGAAATTTGCCGACTTCGGCATCAACGACGACTTCATCAAAGAGGTGGGTGACACCATCGAACCCGGACACTCCGCGCTGTTCTTGCTCGTCCGCGAATCTCAGAGCGAACGCGTCGTCCCAGAACTCGAAGCACTCGCGCCGAAGGTTCTCCAGACGAACCTCTCTCCCGAACAGGAAGACGCTCTCCGCGAAGCGTTTGGCCAAGAACCGACTGCCGCCTGAGCGGGGCGTACATTTCTTTTGAACGCTAGCGTGTGAGTCCGTGGTTCGCCACGGCACGTGTGAGTGAGGATACGATGTCGATTCACAATGCAATCCACCCGTGCGGTGGACAATCGAGCGGGATGGAACGCCTCGGCGAGACGGAGGTTCGTCGATGACTCGGCGAGTCGTCGACCTGCGACTCTCTCGGGAACGGGCGGGATTGTGGGCGCTGACGGTGCTCCTCTTCGGACTCGTCGTCTACGTCACGTGGCGGTACGTTGGAACGTTCGTTCTCGGGTTGTTCCTCTACTATGTGACTCGACCGGTCCACGCTCGAATCAGCCACCGCGTCTCCTCCCGGACGCTCTCGGTGACGTTAGCACTCGTGAGCGTGGCGATTCCCGTGTTGATTCTCGTCGTGTGGACTATCTCTGTCGCAGTTCGCGGGATACGTGACCTCCTCGGGCGAGACTTGACTGCCGAACCGATTCCCGGCGTCGACTCGATACCGTCGTTCCCGGAACTGCTGACTTTGGCAGAGTCCACGCTTCGCGCCTTTCTCACCGACCCAGGGGAGTTGCTGGCGAACGGAATCGGCCAGCGACTCTTGGACCTTCTCGGCACCCTCTCGGGGTCACTCGCCGTCGTCGTGAACGTCGGCTTGCACCTGTTTATCGCACTCATCTTGGTGTTCTTCCTGCTCCGTGACGATTACCGAATCGCCGCGTGGGCCCGCGCTACGTTCATGAGTGACGACAGTGTGCTCGAGTCGTACCTCGAAGCGGTGGACCGTGACCTCACGCAGGTCTACTTCGGGAACATCCTCAACGCCGTCCTCACTGGTGCGCTGGGTGCTGCAACCTACAGCGTACTCAACCTCGTCGCGCCAGCGACGGTCCGCATCCCCGAACCAGCACTGTTCGGGCTCCTGACTGGTGTGGGAAGCCTCATCCCAGTCATCGGTATCAAAATCGTGTGGGTTCCCCTTGCGTTGATACTTCTCGCCGACGCCCTGCTCACCGACCCGTCGGCGCTCTGGTTCGTCGTCCTCTTCGCGGCCGTCTCGGTCATCATCGTCGATACCCTTCCCGACCAACTCCTGCGACCGTACGTCTCTGGCAGGTCGCTACACGTCGGTGCAGTCATGTTAGCGTACACGATTGGTCCACTCCTCTTCGGATGGCACGGTGTCTTCTTGGGGCCACTGCTGCTCATCGTCGTGGTCGAGTGCGCTCGACATATCGTCCCGGAGATAGTCGGTACACCGACATCGACAGGTGATTTCCTCTCGGAACCTCCCGATGTGACCGAATCAGAAGACGAATCTGAACCCGAACTCGGGAGGGACGAAGCCGGGCGTTCGCCTCAGTCAGGGGGGACGGACGACGACAAAGACGGATCTGTCCCCTCCGACTGAGAACACCGAGAGAGTATGCCGTGTGGTGTCTATTCACACGTTTTCCTTCCTGAGCGAATGTCAACAAAGATAGAATACAAACAAACGACGAATAAGTATAAATCCACCCACCGTCCACCGGGTGGTATGTCACGACAAGCACCCCCGGACGCCCCACGCGCCACGACTCGTATCGAGTGCGACCAAACAGCGGGCTACAACGTAAAAGCGGGTGCTCACTACTACGAATTCTGTCCGTTCTGTGGACATCGGACCGACGAGGGCGAGACTCACGAGATTCGTATCGACATCCGAAACTAATCGGTTCGGTCAGTCGCCCGACGAAACGTCTCTGTGTATTCAGCGGCGATAGTTGTCTACAGAGCGTACAGTCACCGAATACGTACATACAGGATTACGGACGTATCCGTGTAACACCCTCGTTTCTGAGTGTCGGCTTCGAATCGTTCACACGGCAAACGAGGAAAACGTTCGCTCCCTCATGTCATCTCGCTCCCAGTTTTATTATCGTTGAGAGCATATACGCTCTATGCGTCTCGTTCAGGTGTTGATACCCGAAGGAACAAGTGAGAGTGTACTGGGTGCTCTCGATGAACAGGGTATCGACTACGCCGTCTTTCAGGAAGTTGGTCGGGGTGATTTCGAAGCGATGGTTCAGTTCCCTGTCCCGCCGAGCGGTGTGGAGACGGTGTTAGATAGTCTAACGGAAGCGGGGATTCAGGAGGACGCGTACACTATCGTCTTAGCGCCAGAGACAGTGGTCTCACAGCGACTCTCTGCGCTCGTCGAACGGTTCCCTGGGTTACGTATCTCACGTGAGGAACTGTATGCCAGGGCCCAAGACCTGGCACCGGCGAACTCGACGTTCTTTGCGTTCCTGATTCTGAGTACAATCATCGCGACGACAGGGCTTCTTCTCGACTCCGCTGCGACCATCATCGGTGCGATGGTCGTCGCACCGTTGATGGGCCCTGCCATCTCTGCGAGCGTCGGGACGATTCTCGACGACGCAAATATGACCCGACGCGGTGTGGTGCTTCAGGTGACCGGACTCATCGCCGCCATCCTGACGGCGGCGATTATGGGCTGGATACTCCAGGCGACGATTCTCATCCCACCAGAACTCGACATACTTGCCATCCCGCAGGTCGCAGAACGAACGTCACCCAACTTCTTGTCGCTCTTTCTCGCATTAGGGTCTGGTCTCGCCGGGAGTATCAGCATCATGAGAGGGTCTGGGTCGACGCTCGTCGGGGTCGCGATTGCAGTCGCGCTGGTCCCCCCGGCAGCGACGTCTGGCCTCGGCCTCGCCTTCGGGTTGCCCGGCATCGCGTTCACCGCGGCCGTGCTCGTTCTGGTCAATCTCCTCGCCATCAACTTGTCTGCACTCCTCCTCTTCTATCTGGCAGGCTTCA
This sequence comes from Haloferax profundi, assembly GCF_001469865.1. Classification (GTDB taxonomy): domain Archaea; phylum Halobacteriota; class Halobacteria; order Halobacteriales; family Haloferacaceae; genus Haloferax; species Haloferax profundi. The sequence continues at coordinate 1,013 of NZ_LOPV01000207.1, read as the reverse complement.
AACCGCTCGAGGCCAGTAAATTCGAAGGAGTCAGGTCGTCGTTGTACTCGCGCTTAGTCGTCATCGCAGTCGGTATCGCCATCTTGTCGATTGTCCTCGCTGGGGTTACGTTCACGACCTTCCAGACGAAGTCGTTGGAGGTGAACGTACAGAACGAATTGAACCAGCGGTTCGAGGAAGCCAATCTGGAAGGTGTCGAACTCCTCAGTGTCACCGTCGACTACGAGATTTCCGACGTGATTCTCGGGAACGAACCGGAGGTGAACATCCTTATTGCAGTTCCGCGTAATCAGGAAATTCCGCCTGACCTCGCCCAACGGTGGGACGACGAAATCACCGAAGCTATCGGCCGTGACGTGGTCGTCAGGGTTGGATTCGTCGAAGCACAACTCTCAGAGCGAGAAGAGCCGAACCCACCAATCGATTGGCCATCACTCGCGTCTCGGCCGGGGGCCGACGTTCGGTATGCAGGTCACCTAACCGGCTAATCTCTCGATGCTGGGTGGGGATTCGACGTTCTCGGTGCGGCCGAGAACCGTGGACTGGTGGAATTCCTGCCTGTGACTTTTTGGTCTCTGCAATCGTATCATTGAAGCGAGGAATCGTATGTTCCAGTACCCGCGTCGTCTCGTACAAATTGCCCTTGCCTTTCTCCCTTTTTTCCTCGCGTTTCTCCGTGACCGACACAGGTTCATCCTCGTTGGTCGTCCGCGGACCGTAACAGAGGCCCAACACCGAGAACGGGCGCGGAAACTGCGGGACACACTGCTCGACTTGGGACCGACGTTCATCAAGATTGGGCAAGTCCTCTCGACACGGCCAGACGTTCTCCCGTTGACCTACACGAGAGAACTCATCACGCTTCAGGACACCGTTCCTCCCGGCCCCTTCGAAGAAATCGAAGCAGTCGTCGCTGCCGACGTCGGGGTGGAGGAATACGACGAATTCGACCCAGAAGCGCTCGCAGGAGGGTCGCTCGCACAGGTACACGAGGCCCAGTACAAGGGGAACAG
>NZ_LOPV01000206.1 GCF_001469865.1 Haloferax profundi | reverse complement strand
GCCGTCCGAACGTCGTCGACATCATCGACGTCGACCTGCGGGTCGTCCGCCGACTCCTTCCGATCGTCACCGCTATCGCGCCGAGACGGCACCGCTTTTCGCTTCGAAATCTGGCGGACGACTTCGAGCGTGTCATCACGGAAGAACTCGACTTCGCCCGCGAAGGGCGGATGATGGAAGAGATTCGAGCCAACTTTGCCGACGAAGACGAAGTGAGAATCCCGCGGTTGTACCCAGAGGTGTCCTCTGAACGAGTTATCACCATGGAGTACGTCGAGAGTACCAAAATCATCGACCTGGACGAACTGCGAGCAACCGGGTTCGACCCGGTGGCAATCGCCCACGACATCGCTGACGCGTACTTCAAGATGGGAATCGAAGATGGGGTGTTCCACGCAGACCCCCATCCCGGTAACCTCGGCGTCGACAACCGGCGACGAATCGTCTTTTACGACTTCGGGATGACTGGTCGGTTCACGCCAGAGATGCAAGATTCGGTCGTGAACCTCTACCTCGCCGCGATTGCTCGGGACACAGAGCAGATGACGGATGTCCTCATCGACCTCGGCGTCCTCGACAGCACTGTCGACCGGTCGGCCATGGACCAAGTCCTCGAATTAGCCATCGAAAATCTCGAGGGAAAGGGAATCTCTGACTGGCGCACCCTCATGCTCGAAGTGAACGACATCCTCCACGAGTTCCCGTTCCGTATCCCGCCGGACGTCATGCTCCTCATCCGAGTCGGAACCGTCAGCGAGGGCGTCCTCCGCCAACTCGACCCCGAGTTCGACATCCTCTCCGCAGCACAGGAGTTCCTCATGGCACATGGATACCGCGAGCGTGGCGCAACGATGTGGTTCGAAGGTATGCGTGGCGATGCGACGACATCAGCCCGGTCGACCGTCCGTATCCCAGCGAAACTCGAACGGGTTCTCGATACGGTTCAGCGTGGGGAACTCGAAGTCGAAGGCTTGCAGTTACAGCAACCGCTCGTCGCAACTGGGCGGGTACTGGCGTACGCACTAATTACGGCCTCGTGGGTCATTGGGTCGGCGATACTGACAGACGTCAGCCCACTTTTCGGTGCCGTGGGGTGGGGGATAGCACTCGTGATGACTGTCGTGTTCATCGTCGCACTCCACAATGCGCGAAGCAGAGAGTGAATACTCCCAGGAACTTACTGACGGCGATTTCCATACACTCGGGTGACACAGCAGTACTTCTCAGGGACCCCAACGTCGGGTGGTCAGTCTGCCGACGTGAGGTTCTGCAACATCCGCTCTCCGAAGAGGACTACGAGGACGGCACCGAAGAGGTTGAACACGAGGTCGAGTGCCGTATCTGCCTTGCCGTAGGAGACGAGAATCGGTTCGATTCCCAGACGCTTGGCACCGAAGTGAATCGCGTACTCGGCGAACTCCCACACGATACCGAGGCAGACGATAGCAGCGACGACGCGGGGCCGTGGGTCCTTCCCACGCCGCTGCGAGACGATATGGACGGCACCGCCGACGACTGTCGCCGAGTGTGTGTGCGTGAGGTGGTCCCACCACCACACGTCGTCGTACGGGCCGAGCATTCCGACCGAGTGTGTGAGCATGGCGGACTCGACGTAGATACGCTGCCACGGTCGAAACTCGGTTCCGAACACTCGTTCGAGTATCCGAGGGACGAACGTTCCGACGAGTGAGATGGCGGCGTTCACCACCGCTGCCGGTTTCCGACGGCGAATTCCCTCGACGAATACGGCGACGATTGCGAATCTGATTCCGCGTTCGACGAGTACCGGCACTGAGGATTTGTTTGACTCCGTCACGCGTATTGTTCCCACTAATTGTTACAGCGATGAGATAAAAATGTTGACACGGTTGGACCAGTCCAGTGTCTTGCCTCCTGTCCCGTGTCTGTCCGTCCCGGTCCTGATTCAATACAACTTTTGCTAACGAAATTGAACTTGATTTCGTGTACGAACTACTGTCGACGCAGAGTGGGAGGGTAGCGAATGACTGATCCTCAGGATACCGACCCAGCGTCGGTCCGAAAGAACACGCCTGGGCGTGGTGTCCGCCCGGAGGCGACGGCAATCGACCCCGCCGCACCCGACGAATTCGGCCTCGTGCAGGTGTGGTGGGGTGACGGAAAGGGGAAGACGACTGCCGCACTCGGCATGGGATTTCGCGCTGCCGGTCACGGCTATCGCGTCCACATGCTCCAGTTCATGAAGGGAGGGGCAGACTCTGTCGAAGCAGTCCGCGGCGAGTACAACGCAATCGCGGCGATGCCTGGGTTCTCCTACGAGAACCTCGGTCACTACGGGTGGGCAGGACTGAAAGACGGGAGCGACGACGCTGACCACGCAAAACAGGCAGATGCCGGATTAGCGCGAGCGAAGGAACTCGTCGCCGGGTCGGCCGACGCGGACCTCACGGAACCACTCGACCTCGACGGAGACCCCGAAGACGGTGTCCACTTCCTCATCCTCGACGAGATTCTCTACGCCGTCGCGATGGACCTCCTCTCCGAGGACGACGTGCTCGAACTCGTCGAAGAAAAGCCGGAGAATCTCGAACTCGTCCTGACCGGAAGTCACGACAACCCGACGTATCTGCACGACGTGGCGGACCTCGTGACGAACGTTCGAAAGGTGAAACACCCAATCGACAGTGGACAGCGCGCACGAAGAGGAACCGAATACTGAACGGGGGCACCGCTATTTCCACGTCGTCATTGGTCGGCGTCTGGTGCGACGGTAATGACTGGAACCGGCACGTTCCTGACAGTCTTCTCGGCGACGCTTCCGAGGAGAATCCGGTCGACGCCACTTCGGCCAGTCGTTCCCATGACGACTGCGTCGACGTCGTGTTCGTCGACGAACGCGAGAATCTGGTCACTCGGGTCTCCGTGTTCGACGTGCTCGACGACGTTCGAGACACCGAGTTCGCGAGCGTCGGAGGCGACAGACTCGATGGCGTCGGTGGCGGCCTGTTCGTACTCCTTTCCGGACACCATCGAGCGAACGTCGGGGCCGAGTGATGTATCGTCGACGACCGAAAGGACGTGGACAGTCGCGTCGAGTGCGGCAGCGAGGTCGAGGCCGTGTCTCGCGGCGG
>NZ_LOPV01000205.1 GCF_001469865.1 Haloferax profundi | reverse complement strand
CAGTGTTTTCGCCGTCGCTTCGCCAATTCCAGACGATGCGCCGGTGACGAGTGCGACGCGTCCAGTGGTGGTTGCCATTACGCACTAGGACGACCCTCCGAGAAGAGAATTTGATGCTAAGCAGTAAGTGTGTTTAAATACTTCTTCGGACCGAGCGTCTGGCTGATGAGTTGCTGTTCGGCGCGACGAATGAGGTCAGAGGTGGACGCTGCGGTGATACCAAGTTTGTCGGCGAGTTCTTGTGTAGACATGCGACGCGGCGAGTCGTAGTACCCACCGGTGAAAGCGAGCGAGAGTGCCCGATACTGTTTGTCAGTTAGCCCAAATTGGTCACGCTCCCCGGGGTTCTCCGGGTCCGACGCGATGTTCAGCAACTCCATCGGGATATCGTATACTTCACACCGGTCTCGAAGCGTGCTGAACGCCTCGTAGTTCGAGAAGACCTTCAGTTCTCGCACGCCCTCGCCGGTTATCGTAGCGTCCATCATCACGCCTTCGAACGCTTCGGGGTCGTGGGCGTCTAACAGGTCGGATGCCCCGTCGACGGTCACTTGATAGAACCATCCATCTGCTGCCTTTCCGATTGGTGTGACATCGGTTATTTCGGACTGGGAGTCGAGTTCTCGCTCGAAAGCCTCCTTCGAGTCGTCGTCGATACTGACCGTGACGAGGAGGTGTCCGCTATCGAGTTGGACTGTGTTGGCGACCGAGATTTCGCGACTTGGGAGCGCTTGCGCGAGTCCGACCAAGGGTAGC
>NZ_LOPV01000204.1 GCF_001469865.1 Haloferax profundi | reverse complement strand
CGGGACGAGAATCTCGTCGTACGGGAAGGTTAATTCGTCGTCGTCGACCATCCGTGCGGTGAGGACGGGTACCTCCGACAGACGGACGACTTTCTCCGTGACACTCCCGAGGATTCGTCGCGTGATTCCGTGTCTGGCGTGGGTGGGCATCACGACGAGGTCGTACCCATATTTCGTGGCGTACTCGGCGATTGTCGGTGCCGGGTTGCCCTGAACGACGTCGGTTCCGTACTCGACACCGAGCGTGTCGAGAATCTCCCCTGCTTCTGCGACGGTGTCTTCACCTTGCCGTTCGAGCGCATCGACGACTTCGTTGTCGACGAGTGTGACGCTGTCTCGGGCAGTGTTGGCAACGTAGAGGAGTTGTACCATCCCGTCGGACCAGTGTGCAATCTCGCTGGCGTGGTGGAGAATCGCGCTCGACTCGGTGGTCTCGTCGACCGGAAAGAGGATGCGCTCGTACATGGTGTACATGTTGGTTGGCTCGCAGATAAGTGCTTTCGACGGGCGAGGTCGACACTACTCGGTGGGTACGTTCCCCGGGTACGTCGTCGAAAAAACGGTATCTCCGCCGGATACGCTCAGTTCGCGTCGAGAATTTCGACGTCGAAGACGAGCGTCTCGCCGGCGAGTTGGTGGTTGAAATCGATGCGGACGGTTTCGTCGTCTGCATCGACGATTTCGCCGAGGCCACCCTGTTGGGTCTGGACGTACATCCCGACAGCGGGGTCGTCACCGAGCACTTCGCGGAGTTGTTCGGTGTCGTGTTCACGAACCAGGTCTTCGGAGGGTTCGCCGTAGGCCTTCTCGGGCGGAATCTCGATGCTCTCTTCGTCACCGACTTCCATGCCGACGAGCGCTTCGTCGAGGCCTTCGATGACAGTTCCAGCGCCGACTTCGACGGTGAGCGGTTCGTAGTCGCGGTCCGGTTGCGACTCTGCGAGTCCTGCTTCTTCTGCTACGTCCTGTCGGGACGTGTCGAAGACAGTCCCGTCGGGAAGTTTGCCAACGTATTCGAGAGAGACAGCGTCGCCAGATTCTATCGTCATGGTATCCATTCTCTGCTGGACACGGATAAAAGGCAGTATGTGTGCGAACGAGAGGCGTGAGTGCTCGTCTCAGAAGAGACGCCAGAAGAGGGAGCGGAGTTTGTATCCGACCGACCCGTTCTGGTAGCCTCTCCACCCGCTCATTCCACCGGCGAGCGTCGTCGCGTCGTATCCTTCCGATTGGAGGATGTTCGTCGCTCGCTTCGCGACGATACCCATCTTACAGACGACGACGATGTCCCTGTCGCGTGGGATGTCGTCGAGGTGCCGGCGAAGGGTATCTTCGTCTCCCGACCGAACGTCGTCGTACACTGGCACGTTGTGACTGCCGTCGATTGCGCCACGTCGGTAGTGGTCTTCCGGCCGGATGTCGAGGACGAACGGGCCCGTGTCGTCGTCCAACCGCGCGTCGAGTTCGTCGGGTCGAATCTTCGCCATTATTCTCACTGAGCGTGGCGAGTCGCAAAGCGCTGGCGCTTCGAGACGTACGTTCAACACGGGGGCGTCCGTAGTCGCCTCATGGACAAGTGGGACGAACGATTCAGCGAGGGAACGTATCCGACAGACCCAGAACCGTCGCCAGTGTTGCGTGCGTACGTCGACACGTTCCCCGACGGTCGTGCACTCGACGTCGCGGCCGGGACCGGGAGAAACGCCATCTTCCTCGCACAACACGGCTACGACGTCGACGCCCTCGACCAGTCTGCCGCTGGCCTCGAAATCGTCGACGAACGCGCTGCTGCGGCCGACATCTCGAACCGTGTACAGACCGTGCAAGCCGACGCAACCGAGTACGAGTATCCCGTGGGGGCATACGACGTCGTCACTCTCAGTTTCTTTCGGACACTCGACCGGTTGGGCGACATCAAGGCGGCGCTCAAACCGGGTGGTATCCTCTTCTACCAGCACCACTTGCAGTCGTCGTCACCGGCGACGGTCGGACCGAGCACCGACCGGTATCGATTTCAGTCGAACGAACTCCTTCGGGCGTGTCTCGACATGACCGTCCTCTACTACGAGGAATCGACCGAAGAGCGAGACGACAGAACGTCCGCGACGGCGACCATCGTCGCGCGGAACTCCCACGGTCCAACACAGTCGTACCCGAGTCGTCACTGGGACCGTCTTCCGAAAGAACATGAGTGAATAGCTAGTATTATGGATTTACTATGTGTCTCGGAGTCTGTGTAGGAATCATCTCGAGACTACCAAACATTGTATCGTGTTTGCCCCTCGTTACGTATGTAAATACTATTTTTTGGTGCTGAGTGTCGTGTTTCTCGACGTTTCCATATAAGTACAAATACTGATCGTATGTTAATCTATTCTATTTTGTGACACTCTCGTGGCGTCGACGTTCGACTGTCTCCTTCAGCCTCCCCTAATCTGTTTGGCTGGACGTTTAGAGGGGTTCACGACGAACACGTACTCGCGTCGGCCGCCATCACCGTCGCACCCACCCATTCCCTTCTCGCGGGACGTGAGATTCTCCGTTCGATTTTTATCGTCGGGCAACCGTCGTCTATCGATGACCGTGAGGGATTCGCTCGACGAGCCGCGCATAATCGACACGCACGCACACCAACCGACGGCGGAGTTCCTTCGGGACGCCGGCGGCGAGATGATGCGAGACGCGGCGAACAAGTTCGGCACCCAGATGGAGACGTGGGACTACGAGGCGATGATAGAGGAGTACCACGAGTACGGAATCGGGAAGGCAATCATGCTCGGGTGGGACGCCGAGACGAACACTGGCAACCCACCAGTTCCGAACGACTACGTCGCCGAGATTCGTGACGAGTACCCGGATTTCTTCGTCGGATTCGGCAGCGTCGACCCGCTGAAAGACGACTGCGTCGAAGAAGCAATCCGCTGTGTCGAAGACCTGGGGCTCTCGGGGTTCAAGTTCCAGCAAATCGCACAGGGCTTCGACCCGAGCGACGACGCACACACCGACCTGTTCGACACTATCGAGGACCTCGGGGTCCCCGTCATCTTCCACGGCGGGAACTCGACGCTCGGTGCGGGGTCACCCGGTGGTCGTGGCCTCAAAATCAAGTACGGCAACCCGATGCTCATCGACGACGTCGCAGCGGAACACCCCGACCTACAGATTCTCATCGCCCACCCGGCGTTCCCGTGGGAGAAAGAGCAACTCGCCATCTGCCAGCAGAAGGGCAACGTCTACATGGACTTCTCGGGGTGGCTTCCGAAGTACATCGACGACCAGGTCCTCCACTACGCGAAGACGATACTGCAGGACAAGGTCATGTTCGGTACCGACTACCCGATGATTCGGCCGGAGACGTGGTTCGAGTCGTTCGACGAGTCGTTCGACGCGCCCGACGAGGTCAAGCGGAAGGTTCTCTGGGAGAACGCCGAGGAGTTCCTCGGACTGAACTGACCGACACCGAACAGCACTTCAGTCGAAATTCGGGCGGCGTTTCTCCAAGAACGCCGAGACGCCTTCTTCGTGTGCGTCGGTGTCGTACGCGAGCGTCTGCGCTTGCGCTTCTCGTTCGAGGCCGTCTCGCCACGGGCGGCCAAGGTTCGCGTGAATCGCTTCTTTCGCGAGAGCGAGCGTCTCGGTCGGACGAGAAGCGAGTGTCTTGACTGTCTCGTCTACGACGGCGTCAAGTTCGTCGGCGTCGACGACTTCGTTGACGAGGGACAGTTCGGCGGCGCGGTCCGCCGAAATGAGTTTGCCGGTGAATGCCAACTCTTTGGCCGCCCGGAGGCCGACGAGTTCGGGGAGCGTCACCGTCGCGCCAGCGTCGGGGACCAATCCGACATTGACGAACGACGCGGCGAACCGTGCCTCTGGGACGGCGTACGCGAAGTCGCAGGCGGCGACGACAGACATCCCCGCGCCGACGGCGTCGCCGTTGACGCGGGCGATAACGGGGACCGGAGCAGTGAGAATCGCTTCTGCGACGCGGCCGAGTGTCTCCCGGACACGCTGGTACGCTTCGCGTGCCGTCTCGTCGCGTTCCGCCATCGCTTCGATGTCTCCGCCCGCGCTGAAGGCATCTCCGTCACCGGTCACCACCACGGCGTCGAATTCGTCGAACGAGACTGCTTCGAGTGCTTCCGAGAGTTCCCGTGCGACGTCGGCGGTGAACGCGTTTTTGACCTCGGGTCGGTCGAACGTAATCGTCCGAATTCCGTCTTCGTCTTCGACTCGCATACTCCCGCTACACGGACACGAGGTAAATAGCCTCGCGGAAGTGGGTTCTGGGAACGCATACAGGAGGTCTGTCTGCTACCCAAACAGCACGCCGTACACTGAGTGTTGGGCGCGCCGCAATCGTTCGAGGAACGCCGACTTGCTGATACCGAGTTCGGTGGCCACATCTTCAGCCGTAATCGTTCGCGGGAGGTCGAAGTACCCCATCTCGTACGCGACTTCCAGACTCTCTTCTTGGGCCGACGTGAGTTCCCACGCGCGGCCGATGGTCGACTCCTCGTCGGTTCGAAGCGGATAGACACGCTGGAGTTGGATACCGACCGTTTGACCCGCTTTCTCCATCACACCACGGAGGACTTCGTTGCCGACGACTGCACCGCGCATCGTGGCCCCACCGTCGCTGTACTGCATCGACTCGACGAGGAATCCGACGTCGACGAGTTCGTGGACGACACAGGGGTGTTTCGAGAGGCACCGATAGGTGTAGGCGTCGTCGGTGCGGGTGACGTGGAGATACCGGATGGTATCGTCCTCGTCGAGAACGTCGGGCAGTCTGTCGTCTGGCGGTGCGGTGAAGTGAAGCAAGACGTTTCCGTCGGCCCGAAGTTGTGGTGCGCTCGCATCGATGGTCACCGGGACGCTCGTCGTCGCCCTGGCGAGAGGGCAGTCGTCCCCGTCGATGCGGAACTCTGCGACGAGGCACTCATCTATCACGTTTGCATCAACTCGGTCGTAGCTACACACTACGTGTATAAAAAGGCAGTCTATAGACGGGCCAATTCGTAAGTGGTTATCCGTGATAGTTCTGTGTATACCGATGGACCTCGAAACTGTCAAAGAACGGGCGGGACCGCGCGAGTTCTCTCCGAAAGACGAGATGCCGGAGGAGTACCGCAAGGCCGCGACCCGGATGATACAGTTCCACGCGAACAGTGAGATAATGGGTGCGTACCTCGAACGACCCTTCATCCGTCAAGCACCGAGTCTCGAACGAAAACTGGCGTTCTCGGCGAAGGTGCAAGACGAACTCGGACACGGTCAACTGCTCTACCGCGCCGCAGAGAGTCTGGGCATCAAGACCCGTGACGAGATGCTCGACGAACTCGCCAACGGGCAGGGCAAGTTCCTCAACTGCTTCCACTACCCGATGGAGTCGTGGGTCGAGACGCCGATGATTGCGTTCTTCGTCGACGGTGCCGCGATGCGCCGGCAGGCGACGCTCAAGAGCACCTCGTGGGAACCCTACGCCCACGCGATGGACAAAGTCTGTTTCGAAGAGGGCTTCCACGTCAAGCACGGCGAAGCGATGCTCCACGAACTGATGACCGGGTCGAAGAAGGAACAGGAGATGGCGCAGGAAGCCTTCGAGAAGTGGTGGCCGCGTATCATCCAGTTCTTCGGTCCGACCGACAAGCAGTCGACGCACCACGGGTTCGCCAGTGAAGTCGGCCTCAAGCAGAAGTCCAACGACGAACTGCGCCGTGCGTTCCTCAACACCTACATCCCGAAAGCAGAGAAGTACGGGCTCGAAATCCCGGACACGCCGACCATCGAGAAGAACGACGATGGCACCTACAACGTCGCCGAAGACGAACTGAACTGGGACGAGTTCTTCCAGATTGCGAAGAACGAGTACGAACCCGGACTCGGCCAAATCGACGGCCGCAAGAAGGCTCAGGAAGCAGTCGCCTGGGTCCGTGAATCGATGGATAGCCACGAACAGCGCCTGTACGGTGGCGGCGAAAGCCCACAGGCGGCGGACTAAACGGAGTGATTCGATGATTTGGGAAGTATTCCGACAGAAGAAGGCTGGCGACTACCACACGCACTGCGGCAACGTCCACGCACCCGACCGGGAGATGGCGTTGCTGTTCGCAGAAGTACAACACGCACGGCGGATGCCCACCAACAGTCTGTGGGTCGTCCCGAAAGACGAAATCGGTGAAGTCGACACCGAAGACGTCGCCTTTGGCGGCACGACGGACAAGTCGTACCGCTGGGCCATGACGTACAACTTCGAGGCCGCAGCAGAGGAAGTCGCTGCGTCCGAAGACGAACAGGCAGAAGCAGAACAACAGCGACGGGCCGTCGCGGACGGTGACGACTGATGGCAGCAGCACAACAACTTCCAGGTCCGCAGGACCTCTCGGACGAACAGCGCGAAGCGGTCGAGATGCTCCTGCACAGGTTGGCGGACGACGAGTTCGTCATCGCCGAACGCTACACCGAGTGGCAAGTTCGTGCCCCGACTATCGAGTCCGACATCGCCGTCGCCAACATCGCACAGGACGAACTCGGGCACGCGCGCCTCTGGTACGACCTGCTCGAAGACTTCGGCTACGAAGAACAGGACCTCATCTGGGAACGCGACGCCGGCGACTGGCGACACAGCACGCTCTGTGAACTTCCCTTCGACGAGGGTGACTGGGCGGATTTGGTCGTCCGGTCGTACCTCTACGACGAAGCCGAGTTCGTCCGTCTCAAGGCGCTCGAAGACTCGTCGTACCCGCGTCTGCGTGACCGCGTGGAGAAGGTGCTCTCCGAAGAGCGCTACCACCGCGAACACGCTCGGAGTTGGCTCGAACGCCTCTGTGAGGACGACGACACCCGAGCACGAATGCAGGACGCAGTCGACCGCCTCCTCCCGTACGCGCTGACGCTCTTCTCGCCGACCGACGACGAGATAGAAGAACGTATCGACGAACTCGGCCTGCGGACGGAGAACCTCCTCTCCATGCGTGAGTCGTGGCTCGACGAAGTCGTCGCGACGTTCGAATCCGTTGGACTGCACGTCGAGGAAGCACAACTGCCCGAACAGTACGACGTCCACCACGCGGACTTCGACCTCCCCGACGAAACAGGTCGTGACCAGACCCACACCGACGCCTGGTTCGACCTCTTCGACGAGTTTACGAAGAGTTACCGTGAACTCGGTCGCCACTCGGCGATGAAGATTATGAAGGACCCAGACGATGAGTAGTGAATTCGACCCCGACCAGACCGACGCGAACCTCTGTGCACACACGGACTACGCGGAGGGCACGCCCCACGACGAACTCCCGGCTACCGGCGACGGTGCAGTCGGTATCGAACGAGACGTCTGGGACGCCCTCTACTCGGTCGAAGACCCCGAGATGCCCATCAGCATCGTCGACCTGGGTCTCATCTACGCCGTCGGGGTCGAGACGGAGACGGGCGAAGCACGAATCGACATGACCCTCACGTACACCGGATGCCCCGCACGGAGCATGCTCGAAGACGACATCCGCAACGCCGTCAGCGCCGTCGACGGCGTCGAAGACGTGATGCTCAATCTCGTGTGGAGTCCCGCGTGGACCACCGCGATGGTGACCGAACAGGGACGCAAAGACCTGCGCGAATTCGGCCTGAGTGTGTAACCATGCGACGCTCATTCGACCCGAGTGTGACGACGACGGGCGAGACGAAGGGTGCCCAGTGCCCGTACTGTGACGGGACGAACACCGAACGAGAGCACCCGAAAGGCCCGTCGCTCTGTCGGTCGATGCACTTCTGCAACGACTGTCAGGAACCGTTCGAGAAGTTCGGCTGAACGACTCGAAACACTCCCGTGTTATTTTCGAACGTAACCGAGTACTCCGAGCAGCAGCACTACTCGTCCACGACTGTTGGGGCAAAGCGCCGCACCACGTGTGCGGCGATACGTGGAAAATCAGCAGGCACCGAGATGGCCGCGTGTGCTTTCCGTGAGAGAAATCACGCAGTCGTCACTCGCCGACAGCAGCAGGCCGGTTAGATGTTGAGGTTGATGTTCTTCGCCTGCGTGAACTCACGAATTGCTTCTTCGCCCTGTTCGCGACCGTGGCCGCTCTGCTTCGTGCCGCCGAAGGGCGTCTGCGGGAACGTGACCGGATACTCGTTGACGCTGACCATTCCGTAGTCGAGAGCGTCGGCGACCTGGTGGGCACGAGAGAGTCCCTGCGTCCAAATGCCGGCGAGCAAGCCGTACGGCGAGTCGTTGGCGAGTTCGATTGCTTCTTCTTGGTCGCTGAACTCGATGACGGAGAGGACGGGGCCGAAAATCTCCTCGCGGGCGACGGTCATGTCGTTCGTCACGTCGGTCAAGACGGTCGGTTCGACGAAGTACCCGGCGTCTTTCTCTTCGTCGACGCCGCCACCGCAGGCGACGGTTGCGCCTTCTTCGACACCGATGGTGATGTATTCGAGGACGTCTTCCATGTGGTCTTCGCTGACGACGGGACCCATTCGGCCGTCGTCGTCGATGCCGGACCCGAGGGGCGTCGCCTCGGCGCGTTGGACAATCTTCTCGACGAGTTCGTCGGCGACGTCCTCGTGGACGAGGAGTCGCGACCCGGCCCAGCACATCTGCCCTGCGTTCATGAAGATGCCGTAGTGGACGCCCTTGGCGGCGGCGTCGAGGTCGGCGTCGGGGAAGACGACGTGCGGACCTTTGCCGCCGAGTTCGAGCGTGACACCGGTGACGTTCTCTGCGGCGTCGGCCATGACGCGCTTGCCGATTTCGGTGCTGCCGGTGAACGTGACGTGTTCGACATCCGGGTGAGAGGCGAGGGCCGACCCTGCCTTCGAGCCACTTCCAGGGACGACGTTGACGACGCCCTCGGGAAGACCTGCTTCTTCCGCCGCGATACCGTAGTAGAGCGCCGAAAGGGGGGTTTGACTGGAGGGCTTCACGACAGCGGTGTTCCCGCAGGCGAGTGCAGGGGCGATACTTCGCCCGGCGAGTTGGAAGGGATAATTCCACGGGACGATGTGGCCGGTGACACCGAGTGGTTCGCGCGTCGTGAAGTTCACGCGGTCGCCGGGTACGGCGTTGTACTCACCGGTCACCTTGTCGGTCCAGCCAGCGTAGTAACGGAACGTGTCGACGACCATCTGGACTTCCATCCCCGCTTCGAACGGCGTCTTCCCGTTGTCGTGGGACTCGACGAGCGAAATCTCGTCTTTCCGTGCTGCGATGGCATCGGCCATCGCCCGGAGTCTCTCACCACGCGTGGATGGGTCCATCGTACGCCACTCGCTTCCGCGTGCCGCGGCAGACTTCGCTGCTTCGACAGCGGCGTCTACATCCGTCTCGTCGGCACAGGCGACCGTTGCGTAGCGTTCTTCCGTCGCAGGGTCGAACGTCTCGATGGTCTCGCCAGATTCAGCATCTACCCAGTCTCCGTCGATGTAGAGACTCGTCGGGCCACTGTATTCCATTACAAAATACGGTTTCGCCCCCGAATATTAATCATTTATGATTACGGATGTTTGGGGCCGCCGTCTCAGATAGTACACTCGGGTCGCAGCGTGGCGGTCCGTGGTCACCCAGTCTTGTACACGCCTCTGGCCGTGGCGATGAGGGTGTCGTCTGTCGTCGCGTACACGTCGACGTCGACAGTGCCCACGTCGCCGCCGAGACGGACCACGTCTGCCTCTGCTCGGAGGTCACCGGTCCCTGCACTCAGGTAGTCGATGCGCATATCTATCGTCGGGACTGGTTGGTCGACGCGACTGACGAGTGCCGCCCCGCCGACGGTGTCTGCGAGTGTGAACGTGACGCCGCCGTGGGCCATTACCCGGTCTGCGTTCCACGACAGGTCCTCGCGCATCTCGATGTAGCCCTCTGCGTGTCCGTCCTCGACGTCGGTAATCTCGACGCCGAGCAACTGGGCGAACGGCATGCTCTCGAAGAACTCCTCTATGTCCATGGTTCAGTATCTCTGGTGTGTGTTAAGTTGGTTTCGACGGCTATGCGTAGATTCGTCATCTGTGGTCGTAGACTCGCTGAACTTTCCCGACTTTCGTCCGCTCGATACCGCCCGGTTCGACGAGAGACACTTGGTCAGGATTGAACGATAGGACGTTCGAGAGGCGCTTGCGGATGCGCCGTTTGAGTTCGTCGCGCGACCCGTCGAAGCCGTCTGTGAGTTCGACGGTCAGGTCGAGACGGTCGAGATTGTCCGTTCGTCGGAGGTCGATGCGGTAGTGTGGTGCAACCTCGTCGAATTCGAGGACGACCGATTCGACTTCGCTCGGATAGAGGTTCACCCCGCGGACGATGAGTAGGTCGTCTGCTCTGCCCGTGACCGAGTCCATTCGGACGGCGGTGCGCCCGCAGTCACACGTCTCGTAGTCGAGGGTCGTCAAGTCGCCCGTGCGGTAGCGGAGCACTGGAAGGGCTTGTTTCGTGAGTGTCGTGAACACGAGTTCGCCTTCCTCACCTTCGGCCACTGGGTCGCCAGTGTCGGGGTCG
>NZ_LOPV01000203.1 GCF_001469865.1 Haloferax profundi | reverse complement strand
ACGACTTCCGGGTAGAAGTGGTCCTCCCAGATGTGCATCCCTGCCTGTTCGAGACACTCGACAGCGACGCCCGGACCGATTATCTCCGAGAGACCGTAGTTCTCGA
The DNA here is from genome assembly GCF_001469865.1 of Haloferax profundi. Classification (GTDB taxonomy): domain Archaea; phylum Halobacteriota; class Halobacteria; order Halobacteriales; family Haloferacaceae; genus Haloferax; species Haloferax profundi. The sequence continues at coordinate 10,639 of NZ_LOPV01000203.1, read as the reverse complement.
CTGCCGTCGCGTCGAACCTCGTCTCGATTTCCCGTCGCATGGGTTCGGTACACGGTTCCGCGCCGTAGAGAATCGTCGAGAGCGGTAAGTCGGCTGGGTCGTAGCCCATGTCTTCTGCGACTTCCGCGAGGTAGAGTGCGTACGACGGTGTGAGGCAAATCGAGTCGACGTCGAGGTCCGCGAGCATCTCGACTTGGCGCTGGGTGTTTCCGCCCCCCGTTGGAACGACGGTCATCCCCATCGCAGTCGCGCCGTCGTGGAACCCGAACCCGCCCGTGAAGAGACCGTAACTGTACGCGTTCTGTAGCGAGTCGTCACTCGTCAGGCCTGCACCACGGAACCCACGTGACATCACCTCGCGCCACACGTCCAAGTCGTCCTGTGTGTAGCCGACGATTTTCGGCTTACCAGTCGTGCCCGAAGAGGCGTGGATTCGCACGACATCGTCCATGTCGACGGCGAACAACCCCGTGGGATACTCGTCGCGGAAATCTTCTTTCGTCGTGAACGGAAGTTTCGAGAGGTCGTCGACGCTCTGGATGTCGCTCGGGTGTACCCCTGCGCTGTCGAGTTTGCGTCGGTAGAAATCGACGTTCTCGTACGCGTGTTCGACGACTGCCCGGACTCGTTCGTTCTGTACGTCTCGCAACTCCGGTCGCGGCAGTCGCGTCACGTCTTCACTGTCACTCTCACCCATCGTTCTGTTGTCTCCCTTACGTTCACAAAAAATTATCCACGATGTGGTTACTCGGCCGCAGAGACGCCGAGGTAGCGGTCGAGAATCTCGTCGTCCGCCGCCACCTCGTCGGCAGGTCCTTCGTGGACGACCTGCCCCTTGTCGAGGATGTAGACGTAGTCCGCGGCGTCGAGTGCGACTTGGACGTTCTGCTCGACGAGAAGGATGGTCACACCCTCGTCGTTCAACTGCTTGATTTTGCGCTGGACCTGTTTGACGATGGACGGTGCGAGACCTTCCGTCGGTTCGTCCAACATCAGCAGGTCCGGTGCAGAGACCAGGGCGCGTGCGACGGCGAGCATCTGCTGTTCGCCGCCGGAGAGGTTTGCACCCTTGCTGTTGCGGTGGCGAACGAGGTTCTCGAACTCGTCGATGACCTCGTCCACGGTCGGTTTGTCGATGTCTTGCCGGCCACCGATGCGTCCTATTTCGACGTTCTCGCGGACCGAGAGGCCGGGGAACACGCGTCGTTCTTCCGGAACGAGCGCGATTCCCTCACGAGCAGTCTTCTCGGGGGACAGCATGGTGATGTCTTCGCCCTCGAAGGTGACCGACCCACTGGTCGGTGTGACACTCCCGAGGATGCTCCGGAGCGTCGTGGTCTTCCCGACACCGTTGCGACCGATGAGCGTGACGACCGACCCCCGTTCGACGTCGAGGTTGACGCCCTGGAGGACGCGGGTCGAACCGTACCCCGAGACCAGGTCACGAACCGACAGGAGCGTATCGTCGCCGCTCATGCTTCGACACCTCCGAAGTACGCCTCTCGGACCTCTGGGTCTTCCGAGACTTCCTCGGGCGTCCCCTCGGAGAGAATCTCTCCGCGGTGGAGGACGGTGATGCGGTCGGAGACGCGCATCACGAGGTCGATGTCGTGTTCGATGAGGAGCAACGTCCGGTCCGACAGCACCTCGTCGATGAGGTCCATCGTCGAACGCGTCTCTTCGGCACTCATCCCGGCCGTCGGTTCGTCCAGGAGGACCATCTCTGGGTCCGTCGCGAGCACGATGGCGATTTCGAGACGGCGCTTGTCACCGTAGGCCATCACGTCGGCGGGCTCGTCGCCCCGGCCGAGCAGTCCAGACCGTTCGAGAACGCGGTCGGTGTGTTCGTTCACGTCGTCGAAGGAGTCCTTGTTGTCGAGGAACTCCTCGACGGGCGTGAAGCCTTCGTGTCGCGCGGCCTGTGCCGCGAGGCGAACGTTCTCGCGGACGGTTAGCCCGGAGAAGACGTTCGTAATCTGGAACGAGCGTCCGAGTCCACGACGCACGCGTTGGTGTGGCGGGAGCGCAGACACGTCTTCACCGTTGAACGTCACGGTGCCGCGAGTCGGTCGGAGGGCCCCAGTCAGCAGGTTGAACGTCGTCGTCTTCCCTGCACCGTTCGGGCCGATGAGACTACGGAACTCTCCGCGTTCGATGTCGAGATTTACGTCGTCGACGGCGACGAGTTTACCGAACTCTTTCGTGAGGTTCTGCGTCTCGAGAATCGTATCAGTCATGGCGTTCTACCTCCGCGTCTTTCACACTCGTGCGGTCACCGACGGCCGACTCGAACATCGAGTGTTCGGTAATCGTCTGTGGGAGCGACACGAGGCCCCGTGGGACGAAGATGACGAACAGCACGAACAGCACGCCGATGACGAGTTGCCACTGCTCGATGTACGACGAGAGGATGTCTTCTGCGGCGACGAAGACACCCGCACCAATCATCGGCCCGTAAAGCGTCCCCATGCCGCCGAGGACGGTCATCACGATGACCTCACCGGAGTTTATCCAGTGGAGGAACGACGGGGCGACGTAGCCGTTGTTGGCGGCGAACAGGCCGCCAGCGAGGCCAGCGAGACCACCGGAGACGACGAACGCGCGGCGCTTGTACGCCGTCACGTCGTACCCGATGAACGACGCCCGTTCTTCGCTCTCGCGGATGGCTTGGAGGACCGACCCGAACGGCGCGCGAATGAGACGGCGCGCCAGCAGGTACGACCCGACCACGACTGCGAGGAGGAAGTAGTACTGCACCATCCCCCCATCGATAGTCATGATTCCGAGCGGAATCTCGAACTCTCTCGGGTCGATACCGAGACCGGCGAGGCCGTAGAATACGTCGACGCCGAAGAGGCCGTCAGAGCCTCCGGTGAAGTCGAACTTGAACACGGCGTTGTAGAACAATTCCGCGAATGCGAGCGTAATCATGGCGAAGAAGACGCCAGACACCCGTATCGAGAGGTACCCAACACTCCACGCGATGACGGCACAGACCACTACGGCGACGGCGAGTGCGACGAACACCGACGGTGAGAAGTGCATGAGTGTCAGCACCGAGGCGTAGGCACCCACGCCGTAGAACAACGTGTGGCCGAGTGAGACGAGTCCGGCGTACCCGAGGACGAGGTCCAGACTGAGCGCGAACAGCGCCCAGATGAGGATGTCTTCGAGGAGCGTGACGGAGTAGGTGACGCCAGTCAACTCGGCGAAGAACGGCACGAGAACGAGCACGCCAACCGCGGCGTACCCAAGTTTCGCCCGTGTCGCCGACGACAACACCCCGCCGCCTGCTCCGTGGAGCAGTGCACCGTCGTGGTGTTCTCCAGCGCCGATGTTCGTGCCGAAGAGGCCCTTTGGCCGGACGACGAGCACGACGATCATCAGCAAGAACACGATGAGCCCTTCGAGGAACGGCGTGTAAGTCCGCGCGAGCGTCTGGACGACGCCGACGAACAACCCGCCGACGACTGCGCCACGGAACGACCCGAGGCCGCCGAGGACGACGATGACGAACGCGGGGATAATCACGCTCGACCCCATCGTCGGACTGACGTTCTGGTACGCACCGAGCACGATACCCGCCACGCCGGCGAGTGCCGCACCCAGCCCGAACGTCAGGGTGTAGTATCGGTCGATGTTGATACCGAGGTTGCGGACCATCTCCCGGTCTTCCGACCCTGCACGGATTATCATCCCGAACCGAGTCCGGTTCAACAGGAGCCACGTCCCGAGGGCGAGAATCGACCCGAAGATGATGATGCCGTAGTTGTACAACGAGTAGTTGAACCCGAACAGCGCGACAGGCTGGTCGAGCACCGCTGGGATGGGGAATGGCTGGGCAGACTTACCCCACACAGACGTGATGAGGTCGTTGATGATGAGGACGAGACCGAACGTCAACAAGATGTGATACAGTGGGTCGCGGCCGTAGAGCCGTTTCACTGTAAGTCGCTCGATGCCCATACCGACGACACCGACGAGTAACGGTGCCACGACGAGGGCGACCCAAAAGCCGGCACCGCCGAGCGGTCCGGCGATGGCGAACGCGAAGTACGCACCGAGTGCGAACAGTTCACCGTGGGCGAAGTTGATGACGTCCATGACGCCGAAGATAATCGACAGTCCCGCGGCGAGGAGGACGTAGACCATCCCGACGACGAGTCCATTGAGGACCTGCTCTGCGACAGCGCTGGCGACAGACATGCTTAGAGGTTGCAGCCAAGGTCGGCGCAGGGGGGCAGTGCATCCGCGCCGTCTATCATCTCACCGAGTTCGACCGCTGCCGGACCGCTTCCGCTCTCGGGAGCGACCAGTTCACCGGGCCACACGGGGTTCATCGCCTGGTGGTCGCAGTCGCGGAACTGGTTCGGGCCGAGGATGGAGTCCATCTCCAGTCCGGGAAGGACGTCTTTGACTTCTGCAGGGTCGGTCGAGTCTGCCTCGGCGATACCCCGTGCAGTCATCCGGATAGACATGTACGCCGCGCGGGCGAAGTTGTCCGGGTCGGCGTCGTACTCACTGCGGTACGCCTCGACGAACGTCTGGTTGTCACCAGTCTCGAGCGACGGGAGGTAGCGGACGCCACCGTAGGTTCCGTACGCCGCTTCACCGAGCGCACCGCGAACGACAGAGAACGTCATCGTTGGCGACATGAGATTGACGTCTTGTTTGAGACCCTGACTCGCCGCCTGCTTGACGAAGTTGATGAGGTCACCACCAGTCATACCGAGGACGGCGACGTCCGCGTCGGAGTTGGCAATCTGGCTGATGTAGGAGTTGAAGTTGGTCGACCCGAGTTGCGAGCGACTTCGGCCGACGACGTTGATGTCGTGCCCGTCTTTCATCCGCTTTTCCACGCGTGACATCACGGATTCACCGTACGCGTAGTCGGCGATGTGGAACCAGACGTTCGTGCCGAGGTTCTCTGCGGTGAAGTCGGAGACGGCCTCTGCCATCTGCGCGGTGTTCGTCTCTGCTCGGAACACCCACTCGTTACAGTTCGACCCGGTGATGGGGACTGCCGCCCCACCGGGGTTGTAGATGACTTCGTTGTCCGCCGCGAACTCGTTGAGCGCGAGTGCGACGCTCGACGAAATCGCCCCCATGATGTACGACGCACCGTCCTGTTCGACGACGGACTGTGCTTTCCGGCGGCCGGTCGATGGGTCCGCTTCGGTGTCTTCGTAGACGCCGGTAATCTCGACGTCCAGGTCGTCGTTCTCGTTGACGTGCTTGATAGCGAGTTCCGCCCCGTTTCGCTGTCCAACTGCCAACCCCCCGTACGGGCCGGTCATCGGGCTGATGACGCCGTAGGTGATGGCGTTCGTGCCACCCCCACCGCCACCGCCGAGACATCCTGCCGAGCCAGTCAGTCCAGCAACACCAGCCAACCCAGCCGCCTGTACGAATCGTCGTCGGGACGAACGGAGCCCACGGCCTCCGTTCGAGGAAGTATCCTCTCGCGTCATGATGTATGTGCATAAGTACCATGATAACCTTCACGTTTAAATGTTTGCGTCGGTGCCCGAACAAGAAGACCGGAGTGAGGCCCGAATATGTCAGGAAAAGTGCGGGACGACTTCCTCACCCAGTCGGTCGATGCACTCGACCATCCGCTCTGTTCCGATGCCGGGGTGGTATGTGCGGAAGATGAAGTGAATGTCGTCACCGAGTGCATCACGGTACGTTTCGAGGTCATCGATGACGTCTTCTGGGGTTCCGTATATCGCCTGTTCTTTGAGTTCCTCTCGGCGTTCGTCGGAGAGTTCTGGGACCGACTCACCCGAGAAAATCTCGGCGTATCGGCGCTGGATGTAGAGGTAGCCATCCTTCATCGCATCCCACGCCTCTTCTTTGGAGTCGCCGACGAACCCGTGTTGGAGCACGTAGATAGTGAAGTCGTCGTCGAGTCCTTCCTTCTCGCGCACGTTTCGAATGTCCTCGACGCGCTTTTTCAGGCCGCCAATCGAGAGCGACGACGGCGCACACCACGCGTCGGCGGTTCTCGCTGCCCGGCGAACCGCGGGTTTCGCTGCGCCGCCGAGCATGAGTGGAACGTCACGAGACGGCTTGGGCGTGATGTCGACACCGGTCACGCCGTCGTGGAACGGAGAGTCGTGTTCGATTGGGCCATCTGACCACGCGCCGCGGAGGATGTCGACGGTGTCGGCGAGACGTTCGACACGTTCGTCACGAGGAACGTCGAACGCGTCGAACTCGCGCGGGTTCGACCCGATGGCGAGTCCGAGTGTCATCCGCCCGCCAGAGAGCAAGTCGACAGTCGCGGTGTCTTCGGCGAGTCGAATGGGGTCGTACAGGGGAGCGAGTGCGATACACGTCCCGAGTTCGATGTTCTCCGTCACTGCGGCGAGTGCACCGAGTGCAGGCATCGTCCCCGAGAGGTAGCCGTCTTCCATGAAGTGATGTTCGGACACCCACGCGCTCGCGAGGCCCGCGTCGTCGATTGCACGCCCGAGCGTCAACATCTCGTCGTAGAGCTCCGACATCGGTCGGTCGTCGTCTGGCCGTCGCTGACACGTGAACAGGCCGGTCCCGATTTCCATGGCAGTGAGTATCTACCTCGACTATTAATAGTTCGGAACGGCGAAGGTGTGGCATGACCGATACCAGCGACGCCACGCGTATGCCGCCCGCACGCGTGGACCACGTCGGAATCGCAGTCGAACGTGTCGACGACGCGGAAGCGACGTTACTCGCCCTCGGGTGTGAGTGCGTCCACCGAGAGACGGTTGCAGACGGAACGTTCGAGTGGGCGACGTACGTCCTCGGCGACGCTTCACGCCTCGAACTCATCGCACCGGTCGACGGCGAGTCGTTTCTCACGGCGTTCCTCGACGAACACGGCCCCGGACTCCACCACGTCACACTCGAAGTCGTCGACATCGACGCGGCAGTCGATGCCCTCGAATCGGCAGGCGAGCGTATCGTCGGCTACTCGGAAGAAGATGGCTGGACTGAGGCGTTCGTCTCGCCGCGAAACCCGACGGGTGCACTGTTCCAACTGATGGAGTACCACGACGACTACGCCGACAAAGGTGACGCACACGCACTCTTCGTCCGGGGTGAACCGCTGAAAGGTCGGTGACTTGCTTACTCTTCGCCGGCTTTCGTCTTGATGAGGAACTTCATGTCGCCTTCGAGGACGGTGGTCCCATCTTGTTTCGTCATGTGGACGTCGATGGTTACGAGTCCCGCGTCGTCGCGGCTACTGAGTTCCTTCTGTTCTGAGACCACCATCGTCTGCGAGAGAGTGTCGCCGATGAAGACGGGGTTTGGGAGGTCCATGTAGTTCATGCCGAGGAACGCGATGGCCGTGCGCTCGACGATACCCGACCGGTAGACGAACCCAGTCGACTGGACGAACGTCATCGGACCGTGGGCGATGCGCTGGCCGAACTGCGTGTCTTCGGCGTACTCGCTGTTGGTGTGGAGTTCCGTCCAGTCGCCCGAGAGCGCCGAGTGCATCATGAAGTCAGCCTCGGTGACGGTCCGGCCGACGCTTTCGAACTCTTTGCCCTCGACGAAGTCCTCGAAGTAGTGAGGCTCGTAGCTGTATGCCATACCCCACCGTCACCCTCACTGAATAAAGTATTTTACATACTTATCGTTCCTGACAGTCGATGCCTACTTGAACTGGGACGGTGAGTGTGAGCACATGCCAGCAACAGACGAGCACGCAGAGATACGTGACCGTGCGTCCAACGACCCCTTCTGCGGACGCGTCGGAATCGAACTCGCCGACGTCGGTGAAGGCTACGCCGAGACGACGATGACCATCGACGAAGACCACCTGAACTTCCACGGGACGCCACACGGTGGGTGTATCTACACGCTCGCAGACGCGGCGTTCGCGGCGGCGTCGAACAGTCACGGTGATGCAGCGTTCGCGTTAGAGACGAACATCTCCTACCTCGCGGCGGCAGAGGTGGGCGACACTATCACAGCCGTCGCCGAAGAGACACACCTCGGTGGCCGAACTGCCGAGTACGAAGTCGTCGTCTCCGACGATGCCGGCGACCGTATCGCGACGTTCCGTGGTCGGGTCTACAAGCCCGGTCGCTGACGGCACAGACCGGTCGCTCATTCTGACGGTGACGCGCGAAGAAGATGGGGCGAGGTACCAGTTTGCTGCTGCCCGATGGGTCCTTACTGACCTCTGTGGTCGTAGACGCGTTGGACCTTGCCGACTTCGGTGCGGGCGATGTTCCCGTACTCGACGAGGTTCAGTTCGTCCGGGGTGAACGACAGCACGTTCGAGAGGCGCTTCGTGATGCGACCCTTGAGGTCGGTGATGGACCCATCGAAGTCGTCGACGACTTCGACGGTCACTTTGAGTTTGTCGAGGTTGTCCTCGCGCGTGATGTCGATGCGGTAGTGCGGTGCGACTTCGTCGAACTCGAGGACGACCGACTCGACTTCGCTCGGGTAGAAGTTGACCCCGCGGATGATGATGAGGTCGTCCGAGCGACCCGTGATGTTGTCCATGCGGACCGCAGTTCGACCACACTCGCAGGTGTCGTAGTTCAGTCGGGTCAGGTCGCCCGTGCGGTACCGGAGCACCGGAAGCGCCTGTTTCGACAGCGTCGTGAGGACGAGCTCACCTTCTTCGCCTTCCTCGACGGGTTCGCCGGTGTTCGGGTCGACCACTTCGGGGTAGAAGTAGTCTTCCCAGATGTGGAGGCCGTCTTGCTCTTGGCACTCGATGGAGACGCCGGGGCCGACGATTTCGGAGAGGCCGTAGATGTCGACGCCAGTGACGCCGAGACGCTCTTCGATTTCGTTGCGCATCGGTTCGGTGCACGGTTCGGCACCGAAGATGACGACGCGCAGGGGGAGGTCTTTGATGTCGTAACCCATGTCCTCAGCGACTTCGGCGAGGTAGAGCGCGTACGACGGCGTACACGAGATGGCGTCGCTTCCGAGGTCGGCGAGCATCTCGACTTGGCGCTGGGTGTTGCCGCCGCCGATGGGGATGACCGTCGCGCCGAGTTCTTCGACACCCTGGTGGAGACCGAGACCTCCAGTAAAGAGGCCGTAGCCGTACGCGTTTTGGACCACGTCGTCCGGACCGAGGCCTGCGGCGACGAGACAACGTGCGACTGCCTTGCTCCACACGTCCAAGTCGTCTTGCGTGTAGCCGACGATTTTCGGCTTCCCAGTCGTCCCGGACGACGCGTGGATGCGGACGACGTCTTCCATGTCCACGGCGAACATCCCTGTCGGGTAGTAGTCGCGGAAGTCCTCTTTCGTCGTGAACGGCAACTTCGAGAGGTCCTCGACGCTCTGGACGTCTTCGGGTGTGAGGCCCTCCGCGTCGAACATCTCGCGATAATAGTCGACGTTCTCGTACGCGGTCTGTACCATCTCCTGAAGTCGCTCGTCTTGGACCTCACGGAGTTCGTCTCGTGAGGCGGTCTCCATGCTATCGAATACCATTTACAATTGACTCCGATGATAGAATATGATAAAAATGATGCGGTCGTTTCGGCCGGATTCGAGGGCAAATACTGCGGTCTGTCCGCCGGCACGTCGAGGCGAACCTATTTCGCGGGGGACACGCAAGCGACTACCATGCGAGATGCGTACATTGTCGGAGCGGGCCAATCGAAGTACGGTGCGTTCCCGGACGAGAGCTATCGGTCGCTGTTCGCGACGGCCTACGAAGAGGCGATGGCGAGCGCGGGCGGCGTCGAACCGGGCGACGTAGACGAAGCAGTCGTCGGGTCGCTCGGTGTCGGTGGGCGACAACTTGGCCTCTCTGGCCCCGCAGTCACCGAACACGTGGGACTCCACGGCGTCCCCTGTTCCCGAATCGAAAACGCCTGCGCGGCGAGCGGATACGCAGTTCGACAGGCAGTTCAGGCAGTGAAAAGCGGTATGGCCGACGTGGCGCTGGCGGGCGGGTACGAAGTGATGACCGACATGAGCGGCGACGTCGCGAAGTATTGGCTGGGCGTGAGCGGCGAGACGGAGTGGGAGCGACTCACTGGGACGACGTTCTCGGGCGTCTACGCACAGATGGCGTCTTCCTACCTCGACACCTACGACGACGCCTCACCAGACCACTTCTCCAAAGTCGCGGTGAAGAACCACGCGAACGGCGCGAAGAACCCCAAGGCACACCTCGGGTTCGAGTGCTCTCTCGACGACGCGCGAAACGCTCCCGTCGTCGCAGACCCGCTGAACCTCTATCACTGCTGTCCGACCTCCGACGGTGCCGCAGCGGTCATCGTCGCCAGCGAAGACGTGGCCAGCACCTGCGACGACGCGGTTCGAGTGGCAGGCGTCGGTGCCGCCTCGGAACGCGTCGGTCTGTTCCAACGCGACGACTACACGTCGATTCGGTCGTCCGCGAAAGCGGCCGAGACTGCATACGAGATGGCGGGTCTCGGTCCGGACGATGTGGACTTCGCGGAAGTCCACGATTGCTTCGCCATCGCCGAACTCATGGCGTACGAGGACCTCGGATTCTGCGAGCGTGGCGGCGCGCCCGAACTCGTCGACGACGGCATCACCGAGTTAGGTGGTGACTTACCTGTCAATCCATCCGGCGGCCTGAAGTCGAAGGGTCATCCCATCGGTGCGACCGGGGCGGGACAGGCAGTCGAGGCGTTCA
>NZ_LOPV01000202.1 GCF_001469865.1 Haloferax profundi | reverse complement strand
CTCACCGGCCACGCCGACGACCGACAGGTGTCGGGCGCGAAGGTCGGTCTTACCCACAACGTTGGTGGTTCGGGCGGTGCTGCAGTCGTTCACGTCCTCGAAGGAGGTGTGTTATGAACGGCATCGCCGGCGTGGGCGCGTACGTCCCTCGACTGTTCCTGCCCGCAGACGCCTACCGCGAGGCGTGGGGCAAAGGCGGTGCCGCAGGTGTCGAACGCGTGGCCGTCGCAGACGCCGACGAAGACACGCTGACGATGGCTACCGAGGCAGGACGGCGTGCGCTCGCGGCCGCAGATATCGACGCAGGCAAACTCGAACACCTCGCATTCGCGACGACGGCCCCACCGGCCGACGAAGAAGAAGCGACCGTTCGTCTCGCGTCGCTCCTCGGCGTCACGCCGACTGCGACGACGCGGCAGTACGGCGGCGGAACCAGCGCAGGCGCAGTTGCGCTCGCCGCCACGCTCGACGTCTCGGGACCTGCACTGGTCGTCGTCTCCGACGCCCCGCAAGGCGCACCCGAGAGCGACGAGGGCGCTGGTGCGGGTGCCGGCGCAGCAGGAGTCGTCCTCACCGAAGACGGACCACTCACCGTCGACAGCGTGGGTGAATACAGTGACCCGTATCCGGGGAGCCGGTTCCGCCAGCGCGGGGAGGCCGAAACAGCGTCTATCGGCATCACGCAGTACGAACGCGACGCGTTCACGTCGGCAGTCGCTGGCGCAGTCGACGCCCTCGATACCGACGTCTCCGACGTCGATGCTGCCGCGCTCACGTCGCCCGATGGGAAACTCCCGTACCGCGCTGCAGGTGCCGTCGGTGTCTCGACGACGCAAATCCACGCGGGAACCATCGTCTCGCAGACTGGCGACACTGGCGCAGCAGGACCATTCCTTGGCCTCGCGTCCGCCCTCGAAGACGGGGCAGAGTCGATACTCCTCGTCGGATGGGGCGGCGGTGCGGGTGCGACTGCACTCTCGCTCTCGGCAACGGGAGACACGCCAGTCGACGCAGTGCTCGACGGCGACAGCGAACTCTCGTACGCCGAGGCATTGCGCCGACGCGGTACCATCACCGGTGAGGAACCCGAGGGCGGCGGCGCGTACGTGAGTGTGCCGACGTGGCGACAGACGATTCCGCAACGCCACAGACTGGTCGCGGGACGCTGCCGCGAGTGCGACTCGCTCGCGTTCCCGCCTGAAGGAGCGTGCGCAGCGTGCGGGTCGCTCGAAGGCTACGATGAGACGGTCCTCTCGGGCGAGGGCACTGTCGAGGCAGCGACAGCAATCGGACAGGGAGGTGCGCCGCCCGAGTTCGTCGAACAACAGCAACGCTCCGGGTCGTTCGGCGTCGCCATCGTCGCGTTCGACGGCCCGGACGGTGAAGAGTCCGTGAGCGTCCCTGCACAAGTTGTCCACTCGCCTGCTGGAACGCCGACCATCGGTGACCGCGTCGTCGCAGTGCCACGCCGTATCTACGAGCAAGAGAGCGTCGTCCGATACGGATTCAAAGTGGTCCCGACTGCAGCACAGCGCTGACGCTCGCCCCCGGCACTCCTCTTTCAGACTCGTTCGAACACTGTCGCGACACCCTGTCCGAACCCGACACACATGGTCGCGAGGCCGTACCGACCGTCACGCCGGTCGAGTTCGTGCAAGAGTGTCGTCGCAATGCGTGCGCCCGAGCAACCGAGTGGGTGGCCGAGGGCGATTGCACCACCGTTGACGTTCAATTTGTCGTCGTCGATGCCGAGTTCTCGTTTGCAGTAGAGGCTCTGCGAGGCGAACGCCTCGTTGAGTTCGACGAGGTCCATCTCGTCGATTGTCAATCCTGCCTCGTCGAGTGCCGCGCGCGTCGCGGGGACCGGGCCGATACCCATGACTTCCGGGTCGACGCCGACGACTGCGCGGGAGACGACTCGTCCGAGAATAGGGAGGTCGTTTTCTTCGGCGTACCTCTCCGAGGTCACGAGGGCACCGGCCGCCCCGTCAGTCAGGGGTGACGCATTACCGGGCGTGACCGACGCGTCGTCGTCGTCCGCGAAGACCGTCGGGAGTGATTCGAGAACCTCCATCGACGTGTCTTCTCGCGGTCCTTCGTCGTGTTCGACGGTTCCATCTGGAGTCTCGACTGGGACGATTTCGTCGGCGAATCGGCCGGAGTCTCGGGCCGCGATTGCTCGCTCGTGTGAGCGGAGGGCGAACGCGTCCTGGTCGGCGCGGGAGACATCGTACCGTCGGGCAACCGTCTCTGCGGTCATGCCCATCGAGAGCGACCCACCGCCGTCGTATCGCTCTTTCAACGAGGGGTGAAGCCAATCGGAGAACGGCACACTGGACATGTGTTCGACCCCAGCAATCGGATACACGTCGCCATCACCAGCCTCGATTGCGCGTGCGGCGTCGTTCAGCGTCGTCAGCGACGACCCGCAGAGACGCGACAATGTCGCGCCGGGAATAGAGTCGGGAAAGCCACCAGCCAAGAGTGACTGCCGTGCGAGATTCCTGCCTTGTTCTGCTTCTTGATTCGCACACCCGAGTCGGAAGTCGACCCACTCCTCGGGTTCGACGCCGGTTCGGTCGGAGAGTGCGTCCAGAATCGAGATGACGAGGTCTTCGGGGTGTAGGTCGGCGAACCCGCCGCCCTTCTTGGCTTGCGGCGTTCGCACTGCGTCGACGACGACTGCTCGCTCTATGGAACCGCTCATACGCAGTGGTGTGACACCATCCGTCTTGAATCTTCGTCAGAAGAGAGGCAAACGATTATGATGGTTCCCGAATCCTGTTTGCATAATGCACGTTAGTGTACTCGGCGCTGGGACCATGGGCCACGGCATCGCACAGGTGTCTGCCATGGCCGGCCACGAGGTAACCATGCGAGATATCGAAGACGAGTACGTCCAGAACGGTCTGGACGCCATCGAGCGGAACCTTCAGGGCGGCGTCGACCGGGACAAGGTGACGCCTACCGAGATGTCGGAGACACTCGAACGTATCTCTGGAACCACCTCACTCGAAGCGGCCGTCACGGGTGCAGACCTCGTCGTCGAAGCCGTTCCCGAGGATATGGACCTAAAACAAGACACCGTCAGTGAAGTGGAGTCTCTCGTCGGCGACGACACCATCATCGCGTCGAACACGTCGTCGCTCTCCGTGACGGAGATTATGAGCGCGCTCGACGACCCCGGACGCGGTATCGGCCTCCACTTCTTCAACCCCGTCCACATCATGGCCCTCGTGGAAGTCGTGGTCGCCGAACAGACCGACACAGACACGCTCGAATTCGCCACGGAGTACGTCGAAGGCATCGACAAGACTGTCGTCGAAGTCGGCGACTCGCCCGGCTTTGCCTCCTCGCGCCTCGGTGTCGCCCTCGGCGTCGAAGCGATGCGGATGGTCCAGGAGGGCGTCGCCTCACCGCGTGACATCGACGCGTCGATGGAACTCGGCTACAACCACCCGATGGGACCCGTCGAACTGGGTGACGTGGTCGGCCTCGACGTTCGACTTGGCATCCTCGAATACCTCCGCGAAGAACTCGGCGAGCGATTCCGTCCGCCGCAGATTCTCAAGCGGAAGGTGCGTGCCGGCAAACTCGGGAAGAAGACCGGCGAAGGGTTCTACGTCTGGGAAGACGGCGAAATCGTCGGTGTGAGTGAGGACGTGATGAGCAGATGAGCGACGTCGAAGCAGTCGCCGCGGAGTGCGAGACGGTAGACGTGGCTGTCGACGACAGAGTCGAAGGCGTCGTCACCGTCACGATGAACCGCCCCGACGCACGAAACGCGCTCAACGCGACCCTTCGTGCGGAACTCAAGCGCGTCCTCGACGCCGTCGAAGACAGTTCCGCGCGCGTCGTCGTCCTGACTGGCGCAGACGAAGCAAAAGCGTTCGTCGCGGGTGCCGACGTGAAAGAACTCAGAGAACGAGACATGCTCGAACAACGTGAGGCGAGCAAACGCCCCCGCGTGTACGAGTACGTCGACGACCTGAAGCAACCAGTCATCGCCCGCATCAACGGGCACGCTCTCGGTGGCGGATGCGAGTTGATACAGGCGTGTGACGTTCGTATCGCCCACGAACGCGCGAAGATAGGACAACCAGAGATAAACCTCGGAATCATGCCCGGCGGGGGCGGAACCCAGCGACTCGCCCGCCTCGTCGGCGAAGGGCACGCGATGCGACTCATCCTCACCGGGGAACTCATCTCCGCAGACGAAGCCGCCGATATCGGTCTCGTAGACGAAGTATACGGCGACGAGGAGTTCGACGAACGCGTGTACGAACTCGCCGAGATGATGGCGACGAAGAGTCCCGTCGCCCTCGAATTCGCCAAGAAAGCGGTCAAGGCCGCCTCGCGGATGGACCTCGAGCAGGGAATCGAGTACGAAGCAGAACTGTTCTCTCAACTCTTCGGCGGGCCAGACAAGAACGAAGGCATCGACGCGTTCTTCGAGGACCGAGAACCCGAGTGGCACGAGCGCTGACGTTCGAGTAGTTCGAACGGTTTCAGACGTCCTGATTTTGGTACGAACGTACGGATTTCTGGCCTCGTTGGAGAATCTTCCCGGAGAGAGGCGAATTTTCGTCGTGTATTTCGCACACAATGGGAATTTGACCCGTGTGGGTCGCTCGAACCGCTAGACCTACGTTCCACTCTTTCGAACGTCTGTCCGCAAAAATAGAACGTACGTGCGAATCGATAGAACGTCTGTTCGATAGAGTGACACTGTGAATCGACGAGAGGCGAGTCTCCAACGAGTCGTATTGTCGTTCCAACCCACTCCGCACCGAACTCCCTCGAGAGAGACTGAAACGTGCGTTCTCTCGTTTTCCAGCATAGTCGAGCAGGCGACCTGAGGGGTACCGAGGTTCGATGGACGAGTTGCACAGGAATCAATTACATTCGTACGATAGTAACATTCCCGAGACCAAGACTGTCGGTACTCGTTCGTCTCCATTACATCAGTATGTATGTAATCACCCAGCATATTTTGGGGGGGTTCTGCCCACATTCATCACGATTGTTTCAGACACTTGTGTTCGAATAGTTCGAACACAGAGAATCGGCCGCTAACGTCGTGAATTCGCGGAAGTGAGACAGCGTGACAACGTATGGCTACACGACACGGTGGAATTCTCCGACGACGACTGTTCGAGCTATTCGAACTGCTGTTCGACAGAGTGAGTGCGTCGAGAAGGTACGGCCCGGTCGGTCAGGAGAAGTTGAGGTTGATTTCGACTTCGTTCGCCGCGCCGAGGAGGAGGTTTGCCAAGTCGACAGTCAACCGTTCTCCCTTGAGTCGGTTCGACGGACCAGAGATACTGATTGCACCGACTGGATAGCCGTCTTGGTCGGTGACGACGACACCGACGGCGTGGAGTTTCGGGACGATTTCCTCGCGGTTGAGTGCGAACCCTCGGTCACGAATCGTCTGCAACTCCTCGAAGAGTTCGTCGGTGTCAGTAATCGTGTGAGAAGTCTTCGCTGGGAGGCCATGCTGGTCGACGATGGCCTCGACACGTTCGTCGGGGAACGCCGAGAGGATGGCTTTACCGGCGGCGAGTTGGTGGAGGTACGAGCACGTCCCCTCTCTCGCAGGTGTCCGAACTGAGTGCTTGCCCGCCGCACCGTAGAGGTGGAATCCTCGGCCCTGCTCTTCCGTGACACACCACACTTTCTCACCGGTCTCTTCGGCGAGTTCGTCGACTTTCGGTTTCGCGACTTCGTAGAATTGGTGCTGGTTGCGCGCGTAGATGCCGAAGTCGAGGAGGCGAAGGCCGACACGATACCCACCCTCGTCCGGGACGGCGAACCCTTCCTGTTCGAGAGTCTTCAGGTGTCGGTGCACAGTGCTCTTCGCCAACCCGAGTTCGGAGGCGAGTTTCGTCGGTCCGAGTGGTCCTCGTTCTTTGAGGCGTTCGAGGATGGCGAAAGACGTCGTCGCCGTCTTCACCGGACGGCGTTGTTCGTCAGTCATCGTATGTCGTCTGTTCTCACCATGCATAAATGTGTTCGAACCCTTCGAACGCATGTTCATTTAGTTCGAACACGGTGGGCGGCGATAGAGCAAAGTACCCCCCAGTGAGATACCAGACGTGCATGATTAAATTGGTCAATCTCGTGGTCCGCAAGCCGGACTACTCGCACGAGGAGTTCGTCGAGCGCTGGACCGGGTCGCACGCCGAACTCGCGAAGGACCTGCCCGGACTCGTGAAGTACGCAACCAGTCTCCCGACGAGTCCAGAACGGTCCGAGTACGACGGCATCGTCGAACTCTACTTCGAGGACATGGACGCACTGAAGGCGGCGTTCAGTTCCGAAATCGGAGAGCGTGTGAACGCCGACGCCGCCGAGTTCATCGACATGGAGCAGGGACCGACCCTCTACGTCGACGAGACGACCCAACTGGACAGGACGTGAGCGACCGATGGACACCAGCGAGCGACTCGTCGAGAGTCTGGAACGACTCGGTGTAGAACGGGTCTTCGGGTATCCCGGTGGTCGGGTCATCGAACTGTTCGACGACCTTCCGGAGTCGACCATCGAACTCGTCCGGCCACGAGACGAGCGAGAAGCGAGCGTCATGGCGGAGATGCACGGTCGATTGACCGGCACGCCGGGCGTCCTCGCCGGGCAGGGCCCGTGGATTGGGAGTCTCGGCCTCATCGGACAGATGGAAGCGCGCCTCGCGTCGTCGCCGATGGTCGCGATAACCGAAGCCTCGGAGCGCGGCAACTACTCCACTATCGCGCCGTATCAGCAATCGCGCGGCGACTACGGTGGCCTCGACCTGCCGAAGATTCTCGACGCTGTCACCAAGGAACACTGGTTCCCGCGGACGCCGACAGAGACGATTCGAAGTCTGCAACTCGCGTTCAAACACGCGGTTGCCGGTCGCCCGGGGCCGACTGCGGTCATCCTCGATGGCGACGCAGTCACCGACGAGTACCCAGACGACGTCCTCCCGCCGGTCTGGGACGAAGAAACCCAGACACGGATGTGGAAGGCCGCCCCGACGGCGCGCGACGTTGCCGCGGCAGTCGAAGCACTCGAAGCGGCCGAGCGCCCGGTCATCATCTCCGGAAACGGCGTCCACGCCTCCGGGGCGTACGACGAGTTGCAAGACGTTGCCGACGCGTACGAGGCGGCAGTCGTGACTTCGTACCTCGGGAAGTCGACGTTCCCCGAGACGCACCGCCTCGCCGGCGGCGTCATCGGGTCGTTCGGCCACGAGGGAGCGAACCAACTCGTCAGCGACGCAGACGTGTTGCTCGTCGTCGGATGCCGGATGAATCCGATGGACACCAACTGGCAGTCTCCCGACTTCATCCGTCCCGACGAACAGACCATCATCCACGCCGACATCGACCCCCGAAACGCTGGGTGGGTCTACCCCGCCGACGTTGGCCTCATCGGCGACGCCGCGGAGTCACTCCGCGAACTCGCCGCCTCCGGTGGCAACGACAACGACTGGGCAGCAGACCGCGCCGAATCGGCCAAGTCCTCCTTCCACGCACCCGAGTGCGACTCCGACGCCGCGCCGATTCTCCCGCAACGAGCAGTCAAAGAAATCGAGCGTGTCGTCGACGAGGACACCATCGTCACGGCCGACTCGGGGAACAACCGATTCTGGCTCCTCAACTACCTCCAGGTTCCCGCCGTCCAGACCTACTACGGGTCCGGTGGCGTCGGCGGGATGGGGTGGGCGACACCTGCTGCCGTCTCGGCAGCACTCGCCACGGACAAGCACGTCATCGGCGTCGCGGGCGACGGCGGGTTCGCCATGACGATGACCAGCGTCGAGACTGCTGTCGAACACGGCGTCGCGCCGACGTTCGTCGTCCTCAACGACACCAGTCTCGGGATGGTTCGCCAGATGCAACACGGCCCCGACGACATCTCCGGCGTCGAGTTCCACGACACGGACTTCACGAGAGTCGCCGAGGCGTTCGGCGCGGAGGGCGTCCGTGTCGAGACACCGGGTGAACTCGGTGACGCACTCGCCGACGCGAGAGGAAGCGACGTACCGACGGTCATCGACGTTCGCATCGACCGCGAACCCGATATGGCCGAGACGCTCCAATCGTCGTTCTACGCCGAGGTCGGCGGCCTCCACGAGTAACCCCGGAGAATAACCCTCACGGAAACACTTTTCTGATACGCAATGAGAGGTACGATAGCATGTCATCATCGACCGTGATGGTCACCGGCGGAACCGGCTTCATCGGTTCGTACGTCGCACGAGACCTCGTAGAGGAAGGACACGACGTCGTCGCGTACGACCTCTCGACCGACCCTCGCATCCTGGAGAAACTGGGCATCGCCGACGACGTGACGATACGACGCGGCGACGTAACCGACCCGACCGACGTGGTTCGGGCAGTCAAAGAGACGGGGACGACGCACATCATCCACCTCGCCGCACTCTTGACGACGACTACACGGCAGAACCCGCGCGCCGCCCTCGACGTGAACGTGATGGGGACGAACAACATCTTCGAGGCCGCTCGGGCACTCCCCGACCAAGTCGAGCGCGTGGCGTGGGCTTCTTCCGCGGCGGTCTACGCCCCACCGACCAACTACGGCGACGACTTCGTCACCGAATCTGACCTCGTCTATCCGGACACCCTCTACGGCGCGACCAAAGAGTACAACGAGCACCAAGCGCGCGTCTATCACGAGGACTTCGGCGTCTCACACGTCGCTATCCGACCGACCGTCGCCTACGGCCCCTACCGTGAGACAGGCGGGTCGGCGTTCCTCGCCAACATCATCGAGAAACCCGCGCTAGGTGAACCGTTCAGCGTCGAGTACGGCGACCAAGTCATCGACTGGCAACACGTCCGCGACATCGCGCAGGCGTTCCGGAAGGCCGCGTTCACGCCCGACGAAGACCTGACGCAACGCGTCTACAACGTCCGCGGTGAACTCGCCACCATCCGCGAGGCCGCCGAGATGGTCGAACAAATCGTCCCGGACGCAGACCTCACCGTCTCCGACGAGGGCGAACTCCCGTGGACCCAGCGCCTCGACATGACGAAGGCCCAAGAAGACCTCGGGTACGACCCCGAATACGACCTCGAAACCGGGTTCCGCGACTACATCAACGTCCTTCGAGAAGAAAGCGGGCTGGACCCCGTCTAGGCGTCTAGGTCAATTGTCGGTCGTCGGCGCCTCGTCGAGGAGGTCACGGATATCGTCGGCTGACAGGAGGTCCACGAGGCTCTCACCTTCGTCGTACCGCGCGCGTTCGTCGGCCGTGAGATACCGGTCTACGTCACGGTCCGAGAGCAGTTCTTC
This sequence comes from Haloferax profundi, assembly GCF_001469865.1. Classification (GTDB taxonomy): domain Archaea; phylum Halobacteriota; class Halobacteria; order Halobacteriales; family Haloferacaceae; genus Haloferax; species Haloferax profundi. The sequence continues at coordinate 2,190 of NZ_LOPV01000202.1, read as the reverse complement.
GAGTCGTTCGTCGAGGTCGTCTGGGTCGTAGCCGGGGATGACCATACACTCGTGTATGCTGCCTGTTACCTTATAGCTCAGTGATGGGCGAACGCGGGCGGGCCAGTTCGCCCCACACCAGAGAAGAAGCCGTCGTTCGCTCAGTCGACGACGACACCGTCGTCTTTCGTGTTCGGTGCGCCGACGATGAACACCTCACCCGCGTCGAGGCAGGTGAGTTGGCGGACTTCGTCGGGTGAGACCACGACCACGTCACCGGATTCGAGTGTGAGCGTCTCCGTCTCGTCTCCCTCGTCGTCGGAGAACGCCATCTCGAACCGCCCCGAGAGCACGTGATAGAGTTCTTCTTGTTCTTCCTGGTAGTGTTTGGTACTCTGCTCGCCAGGTTCGAACACCCAGACCGACGGACGCATCTGCTTCGGCCGGAGTTCGTAACCGACGGCGCGAACTCGTCCGTCCGCGATGGTATTTTCGTGCAGTTCGAGGTCGGAAAGGTTGACACGGTCGTACATCGTCCCGAAGTGGACCGGGTGAAACGTAAATGTGTAGGTGCCTCTGGGGTGTTCTGGTCGCGTTACTGCGTCTGTGAGTACTGTTCGACCCACTCTTGCAGGCTGATGCCCATGGTCGCCTGCGTAATCGCGTTCGAGGAAGCCGAGTTCGCGCTCTTGACGAGTTCCGACTCGAGCGTTCGCGTCGGTATCTCGCCGATGAAGTGCGGAATGGCACGTTGGACGGCGAGCGGACACCCGACTTCGTGTGCGAGGGCGTACCCGGACAGTGAGTGCGGAACTTCCTGTGTCGCGTACTCGGGGTCGGGCGAATCCAGCGTCTCCTCGTCGACGAAATCGACGTACTCGTAGCACTTTCCGACGTCGTGGAGGAGGCACGCCGCGACGACGACGTCGAAGTCGGGGTCGGCGCCGTGGAAGTCACGCTGTTCTTCTGCCGCGCGGAGTGCGATACGGGTCACACCGCGAACGTGCTCCACGTTGGTCACCTCGTGGATGTTCCACGCGTAGGGGATGTCGTCGATATCTCGCCACCCGCCGCGTTCGAGACCGAGACACCACGCTTCGACGACGCTCTCGCGGAGGTCCGCGTCCTCGATGTCGTCGAGTTCTGGGTAAGCGGATTCGACCTGTTCTCGATAGTCGATGGCGCTCATCTGTCCATCACTCACCCGTCACGTCTTTCTGGACCGTCTCCTGTCCGACGAACCGGGGTCGGTCTTCGAGCGAGAGGAAGTTGTCCACGTCCTCGCGCGGTGCCTTGGCTTTCGGGTGGTCGGGGTCGTAGTCCCGCGACGACTCGTGGCCGAGACCCGCGCGAAGCGCATCGAGGCTCTCGAAGTAGAGTTCTGCGACGCCGTCGAACTCGGCGTTCTCGGGGTCCGTCGGAACGACACGGGCGTAGCGGACGACGCCCGGAATCTCCCGTGCGAGCGGAACGTGTTCGTTGGCCCAGTGGTCGAGGAACTCTTCGTGAGTCATGCCGTCTTTTCGGACGAGGAACGCGGAGTGCTTGTAGAGACCCGTCGTGTCGCCATCGGTCTCGTCTTTCTCGACGAACTCCTCGCCGATGAGTCGCGGGCGTCGTTCGATGTCGAGGAAGTTGTCGACGTCTTCTCTCGCTTCCTTGGCTTTCCCCTGCGCCGGGTCGTAGTCGCGCGACCCTTCGCTGCCGAGTGCGTCGTGCAGTGCGTCGAGGTCGTCGAAGTAGAGTTCCGCGAGGCCGTCGAACTCGGCGACGTCGGGTTCGACCGGGAGGACCGTCTGATAGCGGACGACGCCCTCTATCTCGCGCGCAATCGGCGTGTGGTTGTTTTGCCAATACTCGACGAACTCGTCGTGGCTCATCCCCTGCTGGCGGACAAGCAAAGCTATGTGCTTGTACATGCGTACACCTTGCGGTCCACGTATAGTGCTATAAATCATGAGGTATGCTCGCGTGCCGCGGTGGGCGAGAGAACTCGGCAATGTCTCCGCCTTCTCCAACAATTTAATATGATGTTCGTGTCTGTTACACGCATGCCTTTCCACGAGCGGGAGTTCATGAGTGGAACCCGCGGCACGATGGCCGTCGACTGGGAACAACGAATAGACGTGAAACGGATGCGCGAAGAGCGCAAAGAGCGCGCCTTAGAACGCATGCGCGACGCCGGACTCGGCAGCATGCTCCTCATCGACG
>NZ_LOPV01000201.1 GCF_001469865.1 Haloferax profundi | reverse complement strand
CGCTACGTGACCGGACTCGCGATGACCGGCGGGTCGGGTGCGGACCACTACTCGCTCCTCATGGAAGACGGGAACGTCGTCCACTGGGACACCGCGGACCACGCGAGCAACCAGAAGTACAACTGCCCGTGGTTGAACGACATTCGCTACGCCTGTCCCGGACTGGGGAACGTCCCGCGTGCCTCTGGCCGTGACTCGGCGCGGTCGTTCCTCATCGACAAGATGGCACAGACCGTCGTCGACGCCCTCGACGAGTACGACCTCACGAACGAACCGATGGGTATCGACACGGGCAACACTGGTCTCATCAACGCGTTCGAATCGAAGGGTGTCGACGTTCGTGCCGCAGAAACCGCGCGCGTGATGGAAGACGCGCGAAAGACGAAGACCGAAGACGAAATCGAGTGTCTGCGACAGGTCGCCGCCATCTGCGAGGCAGGATTCCAAGCCATCGTGGACAACGCGAAGCCGGGCAAGCGCGAATCCGAGGTGTGGGGCGACGCCGTCCGCGAACTCTGGCGACACGGCGCGATGGCTCAGGGAGGATACATCACCTCGGGACCGAACACGTGGCCGAAACATCAGGCGAACACCACCGACCGGATGATTCGCCCCGGTGACCTCGTCTACGCCGACTTCTACAACATCGGCTACCTCGGCTACCGGTCGTGCTACTACCGGACGTTCTCGATGGGCGAACCGACGCAAGAACAGAAGGACGCCTACGACACCGCCCGCGACAATCTCTACGCCGTCCTCGACGAAATCGAACCGGGCAAGACCACCGACGAAATCGCCATGGCGTTCCCCGACATGGAAGGCGAACACGCCGACTGGTACGGTGCCGACGAACACTGGCAGATGACGACCAACCACTGGGCGCACGGCCTCGGCCTGCAACTGTACGAAGTGCCACTCATCTGGCGCGGCCTCTCACCCGACCACCCCATCGAAATCGAGGAAGGGATGACGATGGCAGTCGAGACGCAGGAACCCGCCGGCAGACAGGGCGTCCGCGTCGAGGAGATGGTCGTCGTCCGCGACGACGGCGTCGAACTCCTCAGTCAGTGGCCCGTCGAAGAGATAACCGTCGTCGACCACTAGTCAGCGACTGACGCTTCGTTTTAGTCAGTTATCGTATAATAAGGGATTTCAGAGAGGATAACGACAGTGCAGCAGGAGTACAATTTGTACAAATTTTAAAATTTGTATATTCGAGGCACCCAAACGGGAGTGACGAGCAACCAATCACTCAATTCAACTGTTAATTCATCGAGTGTGTCCAGTCGAAAAACCAATGTATCACAGTTTATATCTACTCTCTTACAAATATAAAGTCCACGATTCGGTCACTCGCAGCTGACCGGGAGGTCAACGTTTTTCCTGACGCAGTGTGTCGGTTCCGACCATGAAACCGCGTCCGTCCACGTTCTCTATCGTCGCTCGTGACCCAGACCAGAACGCCGTCGGCGTCGCCGTCCAGTCGAAGTTCATCAGCGTCGGGTCTGTCGTCCCGTTCGTCAGCGCAGACGCAGGGGCTATCGCGACACAGAGTTTCGCGAACGTCGCGTACGGCCCAGACGGCCTCGACTTGCTCCGTGAGGGCCACACCGCCGAAGAAGTCGTCGAACGACTCACCGAAGCGGACGACGAGGCCGAGAGTCGGCAGGTCGGCGTCGTCGGTCAAGACGGCAGCATCGCCGCGTTCACCGGTGACGAGTGTTTCGACGTCGCCGGCGACATCCAAGGTGCGACGTACACCGTCCAGGGCAACATCCTCGAAAACGAAGAGACACTCGACGCGATGGCCGAGGCGTTCGAGACGACCGATGGTGGACTCCCAGAGCGACTCCTCGCGGCCCTGCACGCCGGCAACGACGCCGGCGGCGACAAGCGTGGCGAACAGTCCGCGGCGATGTACATCGCCAAACCCGAAGGCGGGTACGACGGCGGAAACGACCGCTGGGTGGACGTCCGCGTCGACGACCACGAACACCCGATAGACGAACTCGAACGGGTGTTCAAACTCTACGACATCACGCTCCTCGAACGAGAGGCACCCGCCGAGACTGTCTCGCTGACGGGAGACACTGCCAAAGAAGTCTGCGAGACACTCGCAGACCTCGGATTCTACGACGAGACACCGACCGACGAGTTCGACGAGTCGGCCGTGGAGGCCCTCGAATCGTTCCGCGGGATGAACAACTTCGAGAACCACTCGCTCGTCGTCCTCGAAGACGCCATCGCTCGTGGCTGGGACGACGCCGAGGGTGACGGCGAAACACGACTCGTCGAAGCAATCTGGCACGGTCTCTCGCGTCTCGAGCGAAAATAACGCGGGGGAGTCCGAAAGCGCGTTTTTCAGACGCTCAGTCGAGTTTTCCGTTGAGCACTTTTGCCGTCGTCAGGACTGGGTCCCACGTCGGGCTAAACGGCGGCGCGTACGCGAGGTCGAAGTACTCCAGTTCGCCGACAGTCGTCTCGGAGTGGAGCGCGGCGGCGACGGTGTCGATGCGCTTGGAGACACCCTCGCGTCCCACCATCGCTGCGCCGAGAACCCGCTTCGAGTCTCGGTCGGCGAGCATCGTGATGTGGATCGGCTTCGCGCCGGGGTAGTAGTGTGCCCGCGACGAGGCGGTGATGGTGACACTCACGGGGTCGAATCCGGCGTCGCGTGCCGCGTCTTCGTCGATGATGCCCGTACGGGCCGCTTCGAGTTCGAACGCCTTCACGGCAGCAGTACCGGCGATGTCGCCGACGGGCGTCTCGTCGCCAGCCATCGTCTGGCCGATAGCCCGTCCGGCGCGGTTCGCGGTGAGGGCGAGGGGGACGTAGTCCGGTTCGCCAGTGACGACGTGTCGCGCCTCGGCACAGTCGCCAGCGGCGAACACGTCTTCTGCGCTCGTCCGCCCGAACTCGTCGGTTGCGATGGCACCCGTCTCGCCGAGTTCGATGCCCGCGTCGTCTGCGAGTTCGGCGTTCGGAGCGACACCGACGCCGACGAGTGCGAGGTCCACGTCGACCGTGTCGTCGCCGACGACGATGCCGTCGAGTGTGTCGCCGTCGCCGGTGAACCCGTCGACTGCCGTGTCGAGGTGGAGTTCGATACCCTCCTCGCGCATGTGGTCTTCGACCTTCTCGGCGACCATCTCACCGAACGGCGCGAGGACGTGCGGGAGCATCTCGAAGAGATGTACGTCGACGCCGTGTTCGGCGAAGGCCTCGGCCATCTCGATACCGACGTAGCCGCCACCGACGATACCGACTGCCGAGACGGACCCCGAGTCCATCAAGTCGTGGACGGCTTTCGCGCTGTCGAGACTGTGGAGTGTGTGGACGCCGTCGAGGTCCATCCCGTCGAACGGCGGTTCGATGGCACGTGCACCGGTCGCGATGAGCAGTTGGTCGTACGAGAGGGAGACTGCTCCATCGGGGGTCTCAGCTGTCACCTCGCGAGCGTCCGTGTCGATGTCGACGACTTCGTGGTGCAGTCGCAGGTCGATGTCTCTGTCTTCGATGAACTCCTCTGGGGAGACCTGAAGCAGGTCGTCGAACTCCTCGACTGCACCCTTGATGTAGTACGGCATTCCGCACGCCGCGTAGGAGACGTACTCACCTTTCTCGAAGACGACGACGTCTCTGTCGGGATGCTCGCGTTTGAACTTAGACGCCGCGCTCATTCCCGCAGCGTCGCCACCGACGATGACTATCGGATCCATATCCGATTGTTGTCGGAGGAGCGGTTAATATATTGCCCTTATTCTACAAGAGCAAGGTCGTGATTCGGGCCGAAAGTTCGATTCGAATCTACGAAGAGAGTTCTTCGACGACAGACCGGAGGACTTCCTCGCCGCGCATGCCGACGACGCGCTTCTTCGGTTCGCCGTCGGCGAAGAAGACGACGTTCGGGATACTCTGGACCTGATAAGCGGCGGAGAGCTGGCCGAGTTCTTCCGTGTCGACTTTCAGCACGACAGCGTCGGTGTCTGCAGCGATGTTCTCGACGATGGGTTCGAGCATCTTACACGGCCCACACCAGTCGGCGTAGAAGTCGACGAGGACGACGCCATCGCGGTCGACGAGCTCTTGGAAGTGTTCGACAGATTCGACGTGAATCGGTTCGTCGGTGACGAATTCGGATTCAGACATGTACCTGTTCGTACTCGCTCGTCCGTCTTAACAGTATTGTTTGCTGAGAACAATTCTACGCCAGCTATGCTCGGACGTATGTGTTCGAGTGTCAGAAGAAGTGCCACTGTGCCTCTGTTCGTGTTCTGTCCCCGCAATCCTCAGCGAAAGACCGCAAGAGGAGTGTTGCCCGTGCACCTCAGCCGAGGAGGTACTTGAGGGCGGGGCGTTGCTGGACGAACTCCGTCTTCTCGATGATGGAGTCGACGCCGAGGATGCGGCCCGCGGCGAGGGTGCCGATGAGGACGAACATCAGGAGACCGAAGAGGTCACCGTTGACGTAGCCGTGCGCCCAGTCGGCGTTCCCCAGGTAGAAGAACACCATCAGGAAGCCGCCGAAGAAGGCGGCGAGCCGGGTGAGTGCTCCGATGAGGAGTCCGAGGCCGATGAGGGTCTGGCCGAGCGGAATCATGAAGTTCGTGAATTCGAGCATCCACGGAGTGCTGCCTGCCCACGCGAGGAAGCCGCTGATGGGACCGCTGGAGTTCATCAGCCAGCCAGCAGCGCTGAAGGGTTCTGCCGCGAGGTACTTACCCATCCCCGCGTTGAGGAACCAGTAGCCCGTGATGAGGCGGACGAGCACGAGCACGTAGCCAGTCGCGCCCTGCGAGTAGTCGAAGTCCATTCTGTTGCCGAGTATCTCAATTTGTCCGGTTGCGGCCATTGTAATTCACCTTACAACTGAACAGTCGACCCCCATCAGAATATAAAGAGGGTCTGGTTTCCGAATCCAGAGAATCGAGAATCACCGAAAATCAGAGGCTGAGAACCGCTATCCCCTGTCTCAGTCTATCACATCTACGAGTGAGTGAGTTACAGTTGGGCGATAAGGTCACGAGAAATGTCTCGTTCTCGATACACGACTCCACCGTGTTCGTCGGCGAAGGCGTCCGCATCCGCCTCGTCCGAAAACGGGATGAGGTCGTTCCCCATCGCGCCCTTGATGTCCGTCCCGGCGACGTAGAACAACTCGTCCATCCGACCGAACGCTTCCGGTTCGAGGTGTGCGTCGATGAACGTCGCCCCGCCGTCGTCGTAGAGTTCGTACTCGACCGAACTGTAATCCGTGAGGTATCCAACCGAGAGCGTCCATCCCTCGTTCTCTCTGTCGAAGTTGTAGGCGAACGTCTCCCACGCACTACAGAACCACGCAGGATTGTCGTGCCCCTCGGGGGCGTTGTCCGCGTAGAAGAGTTGGCCGACTGGGCCGGGGTGTTGCTCGATAATCATCCCGCAGACGTCACACTGCTTGTTTCCAGTCAATGCAATCGGGGCGGGTACGTCACCATTGCCGCTACCACCACCGCCGCCGAGGCATCCTGCGAGGCTGGCGACGCCGATAGCCCCTGTCGCAGAGAGGACGGAGCGACGAGAGACGGCCGAGTCACAGTGCTGGCACATACCCCGACTAGGCTGTTGGTGGACAAATGGCAATTGGTGCAGTCCACGAACTCGCTGTGCGTCGCGGTACCAGACCGAACCACCTTAGCCGAGTGGCTGGTACACCGGCAGCGAGAACAGGTGCGGCACGTCGAACCCGAGGAGTCGCAACCCAGCGAACAGCGTGTGCGCACCCAAGAGCAGGAACACACCACCGAGGAGTCGGTGGACGAACCGGCGACGGCGCGCACTCACAGATTGGAACACGGTTCCGTAGAGGAACAACGCAGGGAACGTCCCGACACCGAGGACGAACAGTGAGAGTGCGCCCTTCACCGGGTCCGCCTGTCCGAAGGCGTAGAGAAACGCCGGGTACAGCAAGGGACACGGGAGGAACCCGTGGAGGAACCCGAGTCCGAAGATGCGCGGTCCGCCGACCCACTCGTCGATTCGACCACTGAGAACGCCGTGGACACGCCGGAACAGTCCGTCGACGACCGGGATTCGGCTCACCACTGACCGCCCGGCACCGCCGGCGAGGTAACTCACCCCGGCGACGACGATGAACCCCCCGACGACGATGCCCACGACTGCACGCACCTGGTCGCCGAATGGAACCGTTGCGTTCGCAGAGGAGAACGTCAGCAATCCGACGAGGCCGAAGAGTGCCCCGAGGATGGTGTAGACGGCGACGCGGCCAGCGTTGAACAGGAAGTGCTGGCGGACCTGCGTGACGGTGAGGAAGCTTCCGCTCCCGCCGTCACTTCTGCGTTCGTCCATCTTGTCGGCGTAGATGGACACGAGTGGACCACACATCCCGAGACAGTGGCCCGTCCCGAAGAGGCCGACGAGGAAGAACAACCCGAGTTCGACGGCGCTCGTCGTCGGCGTCGCACCGGGTGCGACACAGGTGTCACCTGCGGCCTGTAACAAGACGGAGTTCATCGCCGCGCGTCGAGGATGGTCTCTACGTCGGCTTTCATCTTCTCTGCTTTCGGGTCTGTCCCCGTGTACGCGCGTTCGACGACGCCGTCTCCGTTGGCGAGGAGAGCCAACCCGAGATGGTTGTACATGTACATCGAACTGTCTGTCGCGCCGGTCTTCTGGAACGTGACGCCGAACGTGTCTTCGACGACTGCCTTCGCGTGGTCGTGGTCGCGCGGGCGGAGGAAGTGCCAGTTGCCCACGTCGAGGTCCACGTGCATCATGTCGGCGTACTCACGAAGTCTGGCCTCGTCGTCTCGCGCCGGGTCGAACGTGACCGGGAGGAACACCACGTCGTCGGCGTAGCCATTCTGTGTGGCGGCCGTCTGGACTTGCCGAAGCGTGGAGACGAGAAACGGACAGATACTGTTGCAGTGACTGTAGATGAACGTCATCAAGACGAGTCGGTCGCCGAAATCTGTGGTCGATATCTTCCGGTCGGCGAGGGGTGCATCGAGAGACACCTCCGGGAGAGGTTGCCCGTAGGCAGGGTACGGGAGGTTTGCACTTCGGACGGGTTGGTCTTCGGGCTTGTCGAGGACAGTCTTGGACGACCCACCCAGAACAGACCCGACACACCCTGCCGTCGAAGTGAGCGCGGACGCGCCGGCCACAGCGAGAAACTTCCTGCGGTGCATTACTTGGACCTATACGATAGTCACGTGAAAGTCGGTTGGTTGGTTCCCCGAATTGTACGGCTCGAACAATCTCGAATGAGGACGAGTATCGTCGAAGACGAGTCACAGTCAGTCGGACGGCCGTCACTCGACCCCCCTCATCATTCGTCCCTCACCGTCATTCGTCCCTCACCGTCATTCGTCCCTCACCGCCATTCGTCCCTCACCGTCATTCGTCCCTCACCGCCATTCGACCCTCACTGTCACTCGTCCCACACCGTCACCACTGCCCCGACCAACCCGACACCCGTCCACGCGACGAGGCTGGCCACGTTGGCGATGACGACACCGAGACCGCCGGACGAGACTGTCGCAACCTCGACGACGGTAGTCAGCACGAGGCCACGGAACGCTGCATTCGGACTGAGCGCGAGCGCAACTGGGAGTGACTCGGTTCCGACGAGTCCCGACACGATGGCCCCGAAGAGACCGAGGTCGAGACCCACGAGGAGAATCAAGCCGAGGCCGAAGACGCCGGCGAGAGCAGCGCGAGTCGAACGAACTGCCGCGGACACGGCGAGTGCAAGTGCGAGCGACGAGAGTCCGTACAGCGTGGCCAGCGAGACGAACCGAAGGTACAACAGCGGTGAGTCCGCGCCCCGTTGTGTCGCGTACAGCGCGGCACCAGCATCGCCAGCGAGGGCACCCGCGACGAATCCGGGGAGAAATCCGAGCGCGAGTGCGACGGCGAGCACGACAGCGCGTCCGAGAAACACCCCGGTGACGACGGAGGCCCGTGACGGGGGCATAATCGCGTGGACCGCCAGTTCGCCGCTGCGCCGGTCGTCGAGGAAGACACGGTACCCGAAGGCGAACGCGAGCAGTGGGACGAGTATCTCCGCAGGCATCGAGAGGTCGACGACGACGGGGAGGTACCCACTCGCACCCCCACCGCCGAGGACAGCGAGTCCCGAGACGACCACCGCGATGCCGGCGGTCAAGAGCCAACTCGCTCGTGTTCGTGCCACTGTGACGACTTCACGTCGGGCGATTGCTTCGACGTGGCGTCGGTCGAGACTCATCGAGTCCCCCCTCGGACAGTCGTATTCTCACCCGTCTCGACCCAGTCGTCGTAGGCATCGACGAGTGAGCAGTCCTCTCCACCGAACGCCGACGGCGGACCGTCGAATCTGATGCACCCGCCGTCGACGAAGACGACACGGTCGGCCATTCGTTCGACCGTCGAGAGGTCGTGTGATGCGAGGACGACGGCGGGGCCAGCGTCTGCAACGTCACGGCAGACCTCGAAGACGCGGCGAGTCATCGTCCGGTCGAGTCCGCTCGTCGGTTCGTCGAGGACGACGAGGTCCGGGTCGCCGACGATGGCGATACCGAGGCCGAGCAATCGCCGCATTCCACCGGAGAGCGCACCGACACGCCTGTCGGGTACGCCGTCGAGGCCCACGAGTTCGACGACTACTTCGGGGTCGAGTCCTTCGTCGGCGAGAGTCGCGTAATAGTCGAGCGTCTCTCGGACGCCGAACTCGTCTCGCGGGTGAAGCCGTTGGGGGAGATACCCAACTGTCGGGTCGGTGTCCGTGGATTCGTCCCCTGAACGCCCATGCACGACAGTGCCATTGGTTGGTCGCTGTGCACCCGTGAGCAAGCGGAGAAGCGTCGATTTTCCAGACCCGTTCGGGCCGACGACGGCGACGAGTTCGCCCGCACCGATGGTGAGCGAGACAGAGTCGAGGACCGTGAGCGTCCCGTACGAATGAGTGATGTCGCGGACTGTAACGACGGCCGAGTCGGCCGTCGTCGCTGGTTCAGTGCGGATGGATTCTGGGGGCGTGGTTCGAGTGTTCATGGGAGAGAGTCGTTCAGCGCCTGCTCTACGAGGGCAGGGTTCACCGGGTCGGGTTCCGGGTGACTATCGACGATACCACCCGCACGCATCCCGGGAACTGCACCCTGAAGCGCCCGAAGCGCTGTCAGTGCTGGCGAGCGTGCGAGTGTCGTGGTCCCACGTTCGTCGAGTCGGGCGTCGAGCGGGTCGGTCGGTCGATACGGACGCGACAGCGACCCGTCTGGACCGAGACCAACCGCAGTGTCCCAGTAGTTCCCACTGTCGGTACTGGACCAGAGTCTGAGCGGACCCGACGTGGCGCGCGCGTGCCGTCCGTTCGCCACGAAGTCGTTGCCGACGACGCGGTTCGAGGCGACGAACGACGCCGCTTCGACGCCCACGTCGTTGCGGGCGACGACGTTTTCGGTGTACGACGACGTTCGAGAGCCGATTTTGAGGCCGACGCCGTCGTCCACGAGGACGTTGCGGGCGACGTACGAGTCCGCTCCAGCGGTCACGATGCCGTGGTTCGACTCCCGCACGTCGTTGCCGACGAGAGCGATACCCGACGGGCGGGTCATGACGACGACGCCGGTAGAGGTGTCCCGAACGACGTTGTCGGCGACGAGTGCGTCAGAGGTGAACATCAGGTGAACGCCGAATCGAGCGTCTCGCATCGTACTGTTCCGGACGACCAAACCGTCCGCGCGGTGCGCGTAGACGGCGTCCAGACCACCGGCGAACGTCGAGTCCTGCACGACGACGGGGGACCGCATCGCCATCACACCCATGTACCCCGCACCGGGTGCCGGGTCGCCGCGAACGGTGACGTTCGAAACGACGACATCGTCGGCATCCCGCACGAGAACACCGTTCGACGGGGTAACGACGCGGACTCGGGAGACGAGGACCCGCGACCCACCGAGTATGGCAACGCCTGCGTCGCCGCGCCCGTACGTTCGCTCGACGACGCTGTCCCACCCTTCGGCGTCGCCCTCGACGTCGATGGTCGCTGTGCCGACGCCCGTTATCCGCAGGTCGGTGATGGCGACACCGGATGCGTTCACCGTGAGGACCGACCCGTTTCCACCGCCGTCGACGACTGTCTCGACACCGCTCCCGCGGAGTGTGACTGGTTTCTCGATGCTGACCTGTGTCGTGTACGTCCCCTCGGGAACGACGACTGTCGTGTTCGGGGGCGCACGTTCGACGGCATCAACAATCGTCGGCGCGTCGTCGCCGACGACGACAGACACGGGCCGGTCGGTCAACTGTCGAAGTGAGTCGGCCGTCGTCGTGGCAGTCGCGGACCGGTCGGCCACCCGCGACTCGTAGTCAGGGGCACCTCGGTCGACGGCGAGGGTCGAGACGAGACGGTTCCAGTCCCACACGGCGCCGTCGACACGGGTCGCGTACGCATCTGCTTCCGACCGGTCGGAGAACGGCACGACGACTGATTCCCCGGACTCGGAGACGACGAAGTGTGCGTCGCGGGCGTCGACCCACCCGGGGTCCGACGAGACGTTCACGTACCCATTCTCGGTTGGACTGGGCGTCGTTCCCGAGAAGTCGCTCACGAAGACAGCTATCGGCGGACCGAAGCGCTGGTCACGCCCGTCGCGCTGGAACGTCTCGACGGCGGACTCGACACCGTAGTATCCGACGACCGGTTCGTACTGCGCGTACGAGACCTGTGCTTTCGGGACGACTCCGCCGTCGGCCTGCACAGAACGGACAGATGCGACCGAAAGACCGGATTCGACCGTTTCACCGAAGGGGACAGGGTGCGGCGATGCTGTCGACCCGACGGCGAACGGCGCGACGTAGAGACTCACGAGCAGAACGCCGACCACCGCGACGAGGACGGGGCGACGCATCGAACTCGTCAGAAGAACTTGGCTCGGTACTGCTCTGCCAGTTCCCGGTCGAAGGCGTCGAACGAGACGATATCGTCCTCCGACAGGTCGTCGTACTGGTCGACGTACGCGACGGCGTCTTCTCGAGACGCGAACGCGAGGGGGTTCTTCATCATCGGGTCGTCGACCCGGTCGGGGTTCATCTCCAAGACGTAAAACGCAGACTGGCCGTCGATGAGGTCTTTCGTCCCGTGGTCGTGGACCCACGCACCGGCGGGTGTCTCACCGTCGAACGCCTCGTCGAAGTGGCCGGGGACGGCGGCGAACGAGGTCATACACCCGGTCGAGCAGAAGAACTGGTGGTCCTGGCCCTCGTAGGCGAGTTGGGCGTTGTAGTCGGGGAACTTCGCAGGCATCATGTTACAGACGGCGCACGAAGCGTCGTCGGGCACGTCTGCGGGTTCGACGCCAGTTTGGCCAGCGCCGCCAGCAGTCGGTGCACCGCCGAGACAACCGGCCAGCGCCGCCGTCGCAGTGAGGCTGCCAAGCTTGAGATACGTCCGCCTCGTCGGAGCAAAGTCGGATGCTTCGTCGTCGTCCATACTCCGACTTAGTCGAGATTCACCGAAAAACAGATTGGTTCAATCACTACAAGAGTGCCGAGAATATAACCACTGAGAAGTCGTTTGACCGCCGTACTAGTCCAATATTCTAAACCGACATTGGACATCACCCGAACGACTCACCTGCAGGGGCCGGAAGTGTCCCCAGTTCGGGTGGCGCAGTTATCCCTGGCCGACCATCTGGTCTTCGTCGTCCCACTCGCGCTTCCGGAGTTCGTACTTCTGAATCTTCCCAGTGGCCGTCTTCGGGATGTCTTCGACGAACTCGAACTCACGGATGACTTTGTAACCAGCGAGGCGGTCACGCGTGTACTCGGTCAGTTCCTCGGCGGTGACACCAGGGTCCTCGACGTCGCCGTTGGCCGGGATGACGAACGCCTTCGGCGTCTCACCCCACTTCTCGGACGGCGCAGGGATGACCGCCACGTCGGCGATGGCGTCGTGGTCGAACAGCGTGTCTTCCAGTTCGACCGACGAGATGTTCTCGCCGCCAGAGATGATGATGTCCTTCTTGCGGTCCTGGATGGAAATCATGCCGTCTTCGTTGACGACGGCGAGGTCACCCGTGTGGTACCAGCCTTCGCGCCGGTCGTTGAACGCCTCGTCGGTCTCTTCTGGCTTGTTCCAGTACTTCTCCATCACCTGGTTCCCGCGGACGACGACTTCACCGATGGTGCTGTCGTCGCGTGGGACTTCGGTCCCGTCTTCGTCGACGACGCAGAGGTCGGTTCCGAGTGGAGCGACGCCCTGTCGCTGTTTCAGCGAGAACCGGAGTCCACCCTCGTCGGGAATCAATCTCCGCGCGTCGGAGGTGGCGATGAGTGGGCCGGTCTCCGTGGCACCGTACAGTTGGGTGAACTCCCACCCGAACTCGTCTTCGGTGTAGCGAATCGTCGCACTGGGTGCTGCGCTTCCGGCGGCAGTCACGCGAATCGGGTTCGCGCCGGTGTACGCAGGGTTGTTCTCCTCGGCGTACTCGCGCAGGATAGACAGCACCGTCGGCGCACAACAGAAGAACGACACGTCTTCGTCGGAAATCGCGTCGAACACGTGCTCGGCGTCGACACCGCGGGTACAGACGTGTTTCGCACCGCGGCCCGTGATGGCGTAGATGTGGCCCCAGCCGTTGACGTGGAACATCGGGAGCGTCCAGAGGTAGACGTCGTCGTCCGAGATGTGGTGGTGAATCGTCACCAGTTGGGCGTGGAGCGACTCGGTGCGGTGCGTTCGACAGACGCCCTTCGGGTCGCCCGTCGTCCCCGAGGTGTAGTTGATGGTGATGATTTCGTCTTCGAACATCTCCGGTCGTTCGTAAGCGTCCGGGTCGGCGTCGTCGAGGAAGTCCTCGAAGTCGAGCCACTCGCCCTCGACGGCAGCGGGGTCGTTCGTCACGAAGGTGTCCGCGGGCACGTCGTCGCGCACCGCCTCGATTTTACTGGCGAACTGGTAATCGGCGTAGACCACGTCCGTCCCCGAGTCCGAGAGGAGGTACTCGTAGTCGTCGGGTGTGAGTCGGTAGTTCAGCGGGACGTGAATCGCCCCGGCCTGCATCGACCCGAACGCCGCTTCGAGGTGGTAGTGTGTGTTCGGGTCGAGGACAGCGACTCGGTCTCCCTTTCCGACACCGAGGTCCTGTAGCGCCGCAGAGAATCGGTCGACGCGTTCACCGAACTCACTGTACGTAAACCGCTCACCGTTGGTCCCGACGATTGCTTCGTAGTCGCCGTAGTACGTTCGCGCACGGTCGAGGAAATCCGTCACGAGCAACTGTTTTTTCATTCGTGAAAGACCGGGCCGCGGAGTGAACTAAACGCACCACTTGCGGCAAGATTTCAACGATTCGACGCGTGGCCCAAAATATAGTGGGGGTTCTAGCGTGCCACCAGTCTGACGAGGTCGTGTGCCGTCGAACTCAACACCTTTCAACCGAGCCCCCCTGCACTCCAGTGAATGACGACGCCGACTCTCCTCGTCGCCGGAACTGCGAGCCACGTCGGAAAGAGCACCGTCGCGGCGGGTCTCTGCCGCCTCTTTTCTACCCGTGGACTCGGCGTCGCGCCGTTCAAAGCCCAGAACATGAGTAACAACGCGCGCGCCGTGGCGACCGGCGACGGCGACGGGTTCGGTGAAATCGGTGTCTCGCAGTACGTTCAGGCCCGTGCTGCCCGCGTGACACCAACCACGGACCACAACCCGGTGTTGCTCAAACCACACGGCGACGGGACGTCGCAACTGGTCGTACAGGGACAGGCAATCGGTATCAACGCCGCTGGAGACTACTACGCCGACCACTGGCACGACGCCCGAGACGCTGCACGAGAGTCGCACGAACGACTCGCAGACACCGCAGACGTCGTCGTCGCCGAAGGTGCTGGCTCCATCGCCGAGATAAACCTCCACGACCGGGATTTGGCGAACGTCGAGACGGCGCGCTTCGCCGACGCGAAGGTGCTCCTCGTCGCCGACATCGAACGTGGCGGCGTCTTCGCCAGTCTCGTCGGGACGCTCGAACTGCTCCCCGACGATATCAGAGACCGAGTCGTCGGTGCGGTCATCACGAAGTTCCGCGGTGACCCGAGCCTCCTCGACTCGGGTCTCGACGCCTTCGAGGACCGAACGGGCGTCCCCATCCTCGGGGTGATTCCGTACGACGACCCCGGACTCCCCGAAGAAGACAGTCTCGCATTGCCCGCAGAAGGCGAACGAGCGGTAGTCGGTGACGACGACGACGTGCCCGCGACGCAGACCATCACCGTCGGGGTGCCACGCCTCCCACACATCTCGAACGCGACTGACTTCGAACCGCTCGCGGCGACACCCGGTGTTCGAGTCGCGTACCTTCCGCTCGATGCGTCGCTCGAAGGTATCGACGGTGTCGTCCTCCCCGGCAGCAAGAACACGGTGGACGACTTGCTCGCGCTTCGAGACGCTGGATTCGACAGCGAACTCGCCACGTTCGACGGCCCTATCGTCGGCATCTGCGGTGGGTATCAACTCCTCGGCGAGCGAATCGAGAACGCCGACATCGAAGGGACGAACAGTGACGAGACAGTCGACGGCCTCGGCTATCTACCGACCGTCACGCGGTTTTCGCCCGAGAAGCGAGTCGAACCCGTCAGTGTCGAATTCGACGGTAACGGACCGCTCGCAGGTGCATCCGGTCCAGTCGACGGGTACGAGATACACATGGGAGAGACGCGACTCGTCGGCGACGCACTGTCAGTCACCGGAGACGGCGCTGCCACAGACCGAGTCGCCGGAACCTACCTCCACGACATCTTCGCGAACGACTCGCCGCGAGACGCGTTCGTCGATGCCGTCTACCGCGCGGCAGGCAACGACCGACCGAGTGAGGTCCGAGACGACACAGACCCATACGAACGTGCGGCGTCACTCGTCGCGGACAGCGTCGACGTCGAGTCGTTGCTCGACAGCGTCGGCGTGGCGTAACCATCTGCCACCGAACCGACGACCAATACGCATCACAATATATCGCTCCGGAGAAATGTTCTTAGGGCTGGAATCTAGTCGTGAACTATGTCTCAATCCGCACACCTCTTGGATTCGCTGCACGAAGACGACTGCACCTACTGTGACGGCGATCTGATTCTCGGGAGTTACAAAGACAACGATGCAATCGTCTGCGACGACTGCGGGACACCGGCAGTCCAACTCTGGTAAGCCGATACTCGGCGAGTTCACTATTTTCGCCAGACGAGGACGCGGAATGTGCGGCCGAGTACGAGGGTTCCACAGGATATTCGGGGCTGTGACGACCCAAACGGTCAGTCTAACGCGTCGCCGATAGCCGCCCGAATCGCCCCGAACCGAACGAGGTCCGACGCCTCTTCGAGTTCTCCATCGAGCGGTCTGTCGTCGTCTAACGGTGGGACGACCGACCGAATCGCGTCGCGGACGGCACCCGTTCCGGTGCCGAGTTCGAGTCCGTCGGCGAGGAATTCTGCCGCCTGCGCACCGCAGAGCAGTTCGACGCCGACGATAGTCGCGACGTTCTCGGCGACGACGCGCGCGTTCAGTGCACTCTGACCGCTCATGCTCACGTGGTCTTCTTGCCCGCCGCTGACGGGCGTCGAGTCGAGCGACGGACGGCCGAACGACCGGCACTCGTTGAGGAGTGCCGCGGCAGTGTACTGCGCAATCATGTATCCCGACCGGAGGCCGCTGTGTTCGGTCAAGAACGGCGGCAGATACGACTCCTGTACGTCTGGGTTGAGCATCCGGTCGGTCCGACGCTCGGAGATAGCCGCGAGTTCCGTGAGTGCCCCAGCGGCGTAGTCCAGACGGAGTGCTAAGGGTTCACCGTGGAAGTTCCCGGCGGAGACGACGGCGGCAACGTCGGTTCCGGGAGCGCGTTCGTCGACAGCACCTGCCGGGAAGACGAGTGGGTTGTCGGTCACGCTGTTGAGTTCGATTTCGACTGCCTCGCGCAGGTGAGAGACGGCGTCTCTGACGGCCCCGTTCACCTGCGGGAGACACCGAATCGAGTAGGCGTCTTGGACGCGCTCACAGTCCTTGTGCGATTCGAGGACGGTCGAACCCTCGGTGAGTCGCCGAACCGCGGCAGCGCTCTCTCGTTGGCCGGGATGTGGCCGCACGTCGTGAATCGCCGGGTCGCAGTTGGCCGTCGTCCCCATCGTGACTTCCGTCGTGAGGGCACCGGCAGCGTCCGCCGCATCGACGATTCGTTCGGCGTCGACGACGAACAGCGACGCGAGTCCGACGGTGAGTTGGGTTCCGTTGATGAGCGCCAGCCCTTCCTTGGATTTGAGCGTGACCGGTTCCAATCCGGCCGAACGGAGGGCGTCGTCGCCCGAGTATCGTTCCCCGTCGACGTGTGCCTCGCCCTCGCCGATGAGGACGAGCGCCATGTGCGCCAGGGGTGCGAGGTCACCGCTGGCGCCGAGACTGCCGCGCGACCGGACGACTGGATGGACACCTTCGTTCAGCATCGAGACGAGCACGTCGACGACTTCGGGACGGATTCCCGAGTAGCCCTTCGCGAGCGTGTTCGCCCGCGTCACCATCATCGAACGAACTTCCGTGCGGGTGAGTTCGCGCCCGGCACCAGCCGAGTGACTTCGGACGAGGTTCGTCTGGAGGCGTTCGATATCTTCCCGGTCGATGTGTGTCTCCACGAGGTGGCCAAATCCGGTGTTGACGCCGTAGACGGGTTCACCGGAGTCGAGGACCGACTCCACTCTCGCGCGCGAGTCACGCATTCGCTCGATAGCGTCCGCGTCGAGTTCGACGCTGGCGTCGTGTCGAGCGACAGCGGCCACGTCTTCGGGCGTCAGCGACGCACCGTCGAGGACGACGGTGTCGGGGAGGGCAGTCGCTTCACGCATGGACGACCACCCCCGACTTCAGGACGGTCGAAACGGTATTCGTGTCGAAGCGGTACGAGAGGTGGGTCGCCGATGGAACGTCGAGGACGACGGCGTCAGCGGGACTGTCGGGTCGAAGCGTTCCGGTCCCGTCAGAGCGCCCCAGTGCGTTCGCGGCGGCGCTGGTGATTCCCCTGATGGCTTCGTGTGGTGTCATTCGCATCCCGACGCTGGCGAGTGTGGCGACGAACCCCATGCTTCGAGCGAAGCAGTTCGGGTTGAAATCGGTAGCGAGGGCGACTTCGTGGCCGGCGTCGAGGAACGCGCGGGCGTCGGCGTAGTCTGCACCCAGTCCGAACGCGGTTCCGGGGAGCATGACCGGCGTGACACCCGCTTCGACGAGCGTCTCTCGACCCGACTCGCCGGTGTGGAGGAGGTGGTCTGCGCTCGCCGCACCGACGCCGGAAGCCACATCAGTGCCGCCGATGGCGGCGAACTCGTCGGCGTGAATCTTCGGTGTGAGACCGTATTCGCGGCCTGCGTCCAAGATACGACGCGACTGGTCGGCGTCGAACACGCCGCGTTCGCAGAAGACGTCGCAGAACTCGGCGATACCCTGCTCGGCGACTGCTGGGAGTTGCTCGGTGACGACTTCCTCGACGTACTCGTCGGCGTCCATCCCGCGCGGGACGGCGTGGGCACCCATGAACGTCGGAACGACATCGACCGGGTGGTCGCCACTCGCTGCCGCGATTGCATCGAGCATCCGGAGTTCCGTCTCGGTGTCGAGACCGTATCCAGTCTTGACTTCGACTGTCGTCGTCCCGTGTTCGAGCATCGCATCGAGGTGCTCGGTGAGATTGGCCACGAGTTCCTCGTCGGACGCCCTGCGGACGGCGTCGACGGTTCTGAGGATACCGCCGCCCTGCGCGAGTAACTCTTCGTAGGTCGCACCCCGGAGTTTCGCCACGAACTCGTCCGACCGGTCGCCGGCGAAGAGAGCGTGCGTGTGCGGGTCGACGAGTCCCGGGAGGACCGTCTTTCCAGTCGCGTCGACTACCGTGTCGGCGTCGGCGAGTGGATAGTCGGCGAGAACGTCTTCGGTCGGGCCGACAGCGACGACGTAGCCGTCGAGTGCGGCGAACGCGCCATCCTCGACGACGGTGACTCCGGTTCCGTCGTCCGGGCCAACGACGAGTTCTGCCGCGCCGTAGACGATTGTCAGGGCCCCGTCGGACACTGCATCGTGCTCGGTCTTCGTGTCAGCGTCACGCATCGGCCGTCACCCCCGAGAGGAAGTGAGCGACTGCACGCGCCGCGGCGTCGACAGTTCGTCCGTTATCGTCGAGCGGGGGTGCGCACTCGACGACTTCGAACCCGACCACACGGGAGTCCGAGGCGACGCGCCGGAGCATCGTGTACAACTCGCGAGTGGTGATACCGCCGGGCGTCGGCGCGCTCACGCCCGGTGCGGCAGTCTGGTCGAGGACGTCCACGTCGAGACTGACGAAGACGAAGTCACAGTTTGCGAGGGCGTCGAGCGCGAAGTCGGTCGTCTGGAGTGGGTCGCGGCCGACTTCGTCGGCAGTGAGGATTGTCCCACCGACCTCGCCCAGAAAGTCGGCGTACGCTGTCGATGTCTCGAAGTGGCGTGCGCCGACGACGGCGAGTTTGTCGAGTCCTTCGTCGAACAGTTGTCGGTACGGTGTGCCGCTGGATGGCCCGTCGAGCGATTCTCGGCAGTCGAGGTGGGCGTCGAAGCTCACGACGCCGACCGACGCGTCGAGCGCCAAGAGTGGACGGACGTTGCCGACGGTCAGTGAGTTATCGCCCCCGAGGAAGACAGGGAACGAACCACGTTCGTACACGTCGGCGGTGATGTCGGCGACCATCGACTGGACACCGGCCACACCGTCTCGTGACCCGTCGAACGAGATGTCACCGAGGTCACCGACGGTCCCAACGGGGCCATCGTCGAAGTGATGAGTCTTCACCGACGCGAGCGCACGGCGAATCGCGGTCGGTCCCTCACGGGCACCGCGACGACCGATGACCGCGCCGTCGTACGGTTCGCCCACGAACACGGCGTCGTACTCGCTCACGTCTTCGAGACTCGTCTCGTGGACGATGTCCCCGAACTGCTCGTCGTTCGGGTCCGACGACGTTCCGTCCCAGACGGGTGGGTCAGATATCGTCATTCGTCCCCTCGTTTCGCGTCGTATTCTCGCATCGGGACGTGGACGCCCGATTGCGTCGCTTCGTCGAGTGCGTCTTCGTACCCTGCATCGGCGTGGCGGATGACCCCCATGCCGGGGTCGGTGGTGAACACCGCACGGGCCTTCTTCGCCGCGAGGTCGGTGCCATCGAGGACGACGTGGTTGTTGCTGTGAAGGGAGTTGCCGATGCCGACGCCGCCGCCGTCGTGAACCGAGACGATGTCCGCACCGGCGGCGGTGTTGAGCAAGGCGTTCAGGATGGGCCAGTCGGCGACGGCGTCGGTGCCGTCACGCATCGCCTCAGTCTCGCGGTTCGGACTGGCGACAGACCCCGCGTCGAGGTGGTCGCGGGTGACGACGACGGGTGCCGAAACCTCACCCGACGCCACTAGTTCGTTTATCTTCAGCGCGAACCGAGCGCGTTCGGTGAGACCCTCTTCGTCCGTGTGGTAGCCAAGCCAACAGACCCGCGAGGGGAGTCCCTGGAAGGACACTTGCTCCTGTGCGAGGTCTATCCAGCGCATGAGCGACTCGTTCTCGGGGAAGAGGTCCCGAATCGCCTCGTCGGTTCGGTAGATGTCTTCTGGGTCACCCGAGAGTGCGGCCCAACGGAACGGCCCGCGGCCACGACAGAACATCGGGCGGATGTACGCGGGCACGAATCCGGGGAAGTCGAACGCACGTGTCATCCCACGGTGCGTCTGGACCTGCCCCCGAATGTTGTTCCCGTACTCGAAGGCGACCGCACCACGGTCCTGTAGTGCGAGGATAGCCGCAACGTGACGTTCCATCGTGTCGAGACTCGCTTCGACGTACGCCTCGGGGTCGTCTTCGCGGATTTGGTCCGCCTCCTCGACGGTGTACCCACTCGGGTAGTAGCCCTCCAACTCGTCGTGCGCGCTGGTCTGGTCGGTGACGACGTCGGGTATCTCGTCACGTGCGAGGAGTGCTTCCAGCATGTCGGCGGCGTTCATCTGCACGCCGACACTGTAGGGTTCTCCCGCGTCGAGGGCCTCGTGCGCCTTCTCCAATGCCTCGTCGAGAGAGTCCGCGAAGTCCATCAGGTAGTCCGTCTCGACACGGCGCTGGATTCGGTCGGCTTTGACTTCCGCGGCGATACAGACGCCGTGGTTCATCGTCACCGCGAGCGGTTGCGCGCCACTCATGCCGCCGAGACCACCAGTCACGACGAGTTTGCCGCGCAGGTCGCTTCCGTACTCTTGTCGTGCGAGTTCTGCGAGTGTCTCGTAGGTCCCCTGGATGATACCCTGCGTCCCGATGTAGGCCCACGACCCCGCAGTCATCTGGCCGTACATGATTTTCCCCTGCGCCTCCAGTTCGTGGAAGTGGTCCCAGTCGTCCCAGTGGCCGACGAGGTTGGAGTTCGCGATGAGGACACGCGGCGCGCGTTCGTGCGTGGTGAACTTCCCAACCGGTTTGCCCGACTGAACGAGGAGTGTCTCGTCGTCGTCGAGTTCGCGTAACTCGGTGAGAATCGCGTCGTAAGCATCCCACGACCGGGCGGCCCGACCAGTTCCCCCGTAGACGACGAGGTCCTCCGGTCGTTCGGCTACCTCTGGGTCGAGGTTGTTGTTGAGCATCCGGAGCGCCGCCTCCTGTCGCCACCCCTTACACTCGATGTCTGTCCCAGTCGGAGACCCCTGGTACCGACGCCACTGCTCGCTTGGTTCGCCGAGTCGGTCCTCGACGGCGGACGATGGTTGGTCGTGCATACCTCTCACTTGGCGACCACGACGGGTATCGGTTCCCCCACCACACGGTGGTTAATTTATATAACAACCGGATACATCTGCTTCACTCGTGTACGAGGCGACACTCCGAATCAGAGACGACAGCGCCTACGCCGCCGCCACCGCTGGAACCAGTGCCACGATAGAACTGTGGTGTAACGAACACTGCGACCTGTTGCACGTGAGCCACGAAGTCGGCGGCGACGTCCTCGAACGAGTGCGTGAAACTGTCGGCATCGAAGCGGCAGTCGAACGCGGCGACGAAGTCGTCGCAGTCACCGCCGATTGCCTTCGGCACCACGAGATAGACGATATCGAGGGGTACCTCCGCCGGCACGGTGTCCTCTTACTTCCACCGCTTCGGTACCAGCGAGGTGCGAAAGTGTGCCGTCTGCTCGCCGTCTCGGCCGCCGCGCTGACCGCTTGTTTTCGTGACCTCGTCGACAGCGGATTCGACGTGAGCGTCGAATCGAAGCGAGAAGTCTCGTTCGCGAGCGGCGACGCACCGCTTTTAGCCCCACTCGACGCGATGCCAGACCTCACCGGTCGGCAGCGAGAGGCGCTCAAACTGGCGTACGAACACGGTTACTACGACCTTCCACGGGGAACAGGGACCGAAGCAATCGCGGCACAGATGGGCGTCACGCGACGGACCGCCGAAGAACACCTCAGGCGCGCGGAGCGGAAGGTGATGGAATCGGTCGTTCGGTACCTCTTCTGACCGAACTGGAGTGCTGGTCGACAGACTTCGTCGAGAGGGACACCGTCCCTACGAGTGCTGTTCGACAGATTCGGTCTGAGAGGCAGCCTCGGACTCGTCGTCCGTCTCCTCCATCATGCCGGGCAGTTGGATGGCTTGGCTGAGGTTGCTGCGCCACGTCTTTCCGGTCTCCACGTCACCACGGATGTCTTCGAGTTCGTCGGTGAGTTCCTCGACCTGTGCTTCGAGTGCCGACTCGGAGACGAGTCGTTCGTCCAGTTCTGAGAGGCGTTCTTCGAACGTGGACGTCGTAACCATCCGGTCTTCTATCGACTCGACTTGTGACTCGATGGTCTGTATGGCTTCTTTCGACGCGGAGAGTGCCGATTCGAGACGCTCGATATCCTCGCGCATCTCTGCCGTGTCGGTTTGCAAGTCGTCGAGAACCTGCTCTGCGGTCCCGTTCTCGTCGAGGAACTCTTCGAGGGCAGTCGTGTAGGCTGCGAGGTTGTCGACGCGGTTCTGGACGTGTTCGAGTCGGACGTCCAGTGAGTTCGGCGACGACGCCCCGAGCGAGTCTCGAAGGACCGCCATCTCTTCTTCGGAGAGGTCACGGGCCGAGAGTTCGGCGACGAGTGCGTCGACGACACCGTCGGCGTCAGTCTCTACATCCGTCTCTGATTCAGTGGTGTCGGAGTCGGAGGCAGCAGATTCGACAGAGTCCTTCGTCGTCTCTTCGTCGGGTGAGTTCTCGGGACTCACATTCCCGTCACTCGACGCTGCACTATCTGTGCCAACCACTTCGTCGGCGGTTTCCGGGCCGTCTCTATCCTCGACTGCGTCCGTCTCGAATTCGTCGGTGCCAGCGGAGTCACGTTCGGCCGTCGACTCGGCCGACTCTGCCGTTCCCACCTCTACAGACGCGTCTGTGGCGTCGTCTTCTGAGCCCTCTTCGGTATCCGCATCCGTGGTGGGTTCGTTCTCGTCTGCGTCCGCCGTCGGGTCGTCGAGTTCTACCTTCGGCTGAGAGTCCGAGTCGGCGTCAGTCGCCGAATCAGCAGTCGATTGCGCTCTCGACCCGACGAACTGGATGTCCGAGGGAGTGGTGTCCGACTGTCCGGAGTCCCACCCCCCTGATGCCGAGCGGAGGTCTTCGACGCGCGGAATGTGGCCGTTGAAGTCGCTCCGCTGGGAGACGGAGTGGTCATCGGTGGTGGTGTCGTCTATCTCGGTATCGGTCGTGTCGTCGTTCGTCATGGTAGTTGAGTCGTCGCTGTCGCTCGCTGGTTCGTCACCTGCAGGGTCGATTTCGACCGCCGTTTCGGTGAGAAATGATTCGAGGTCGTTCGGCGAGAGTCCCTTGATTCCGTAGAGAGTAGACGCCTCGCCAGAGGGTTCGAGTCGGTCGGCGTAGACGAACGCTCGGTCGTCGGTCTTCGTCCACTTGTCGCCGTTGTACTTCGGGTGGGGCCCCAGATTCTCCAACGGGAAGTCCCGTGGCACAGACTCGACCAGTCGGAAGTCGACGGGGTCGTCTCTCTCCGACGAAACCTCTAATCGAACGACAGAGAGTCCCTCGCCGTTCGCCCACACTGACTTCTCCACGGTGACACCGCGGATAGCGGAGACGAATTTCTCGCTGACGCGGTCCATCTCACGGAAGAGGGGAGTCATTGCGCCTCACCCCACGTGTCGATCGTCCGCTCTACGGTACGTCCAATCGAGAGCACGTCGGTCCGTTCCGACGGAAGCGTCCACTGACGGTGGACGGTCCCCGAGTCGTCGACGAGCCAAACACCTGGCTCTCGGGCGTCGCACTCCGGAGCGACAGCGTCGACGAACGCCGCCTCGTCGCCCACGACGACGTACATATCGAGGCCGTCGATGAACTGCAGCCAGGTGATGTCCGAAAGCGGGTCGAAGCAGTCCTCGGGTCGCGGAACGTGTTCGGATGCGGCGAGGACGTACAACGAGAGGCGGTTGTCGGTCGGACCAGCCTCCGACGTCTTCGTCTGGAATCCTGCCAGTTCGTGCGCAGAACCAGGGACTTCGTCTCGGCACATCGGTTAGACACCTCGAGCCGGCTTGCAAAGCGTACCCTCGTCGGTGTGGACCGAGCCATCATCGAGTCCCTCGTCACACCGCATCGCCGATCACCCCATCTCCATAGTTGCGGTCACCGGGTGCTACCGGGTAGGGCAACGGAAGTGTTGTGTGCATAATACATGCACTACTGGCACCACGAACCTCCGTGTTACCATCCGGTGAGTTCCCGAGTTCCCCCCACTCGAACTCGAGGTGACCGCCTGTTTTGTCAATTGTTTGTCCACCCATACTAGAAATTATTGATATCCTACACACTTGTAAGTATCGTCATAACCACCCCTAAACCCCCAATTTAATGGAGTATAGGGCTTCTTTCTAGTGGTATCGGGATGCTTTCAGTATCCGGAGTTACGCTTCGAGGACAAAATCACGGTGGGGTCCGCCCACGTGCGCGACTGAGTGAGGTTGGGGACGGACCACATAGTGTAACGAAACTAATACTAAATGGTGTTGTGAAATTTTTACAATACTACTCGCCCTCACCACCCGCGCGTGCTTTCAGTTCCAACGTGTAACCGAATGGGTCTGTGACGTACACCGCAGGTGCGACACCAGTCGCACCGAGTGGTTCGAGTTGCCGGTCCACGTCCACACCTCCATCGTCGAGGTGTCGGCGGAGTTCGTCGATGGTGTGGTCGAACTCGATGGCGACGTGGTCGAACGCCGTCTCGTCCGGCGGCCGGAACGTCGACGTCGGTTGGAGGTGGATGATACTCACCGGTGTGAGGCGAACCGAGACGAACGGTTTCTCACCTGCCTCGAATAGGTCCTGGTTTTCGATGTCGAATCCGAGCGCGTCGCCGTAGAACGCGAGTGCGTCGTCGAGGCCATCTTCGGGGATTCGCAAGTTGACGTGGTCTATCGCGGTGACGTCCATGGCGGGATATCAGCCGCATGTATGGTAAATGCTCACTCACCGGTGAACAGGGGCCGAAGTGAGGACAGTAAATAATTAGTGATTTACTACGATATAATGTAGATACGTGATTTAATCCCAAAATTTAGACTAATACGGCTTAATCTACCCTGACCAAGTTATTTTAGCAATTTTTCCCAGACACATTGGGATAAATGTGTCTAAATTTAAAAAGAGAGCTGTGAGAGAGACAGTGGGGGCAGACGACACGAGTCGAGGGCGGCCATCACGTCCCACTCCACAGGGTTCCGAAACCGTAATTCATTGGTAGCAGGTCGTCATACGAGACGTGTGAACCAAACGACGGCGTCCGACCAGCACGTCCTCGCAGGCTATCGGGGTCGGATGCTACTCACCGTCTCGCTCGCGTGGGCGGTCCTTCAGGCGGGCCGGTTCCTCTTGTCGCCACTTCTCCCGACGATTATCGCGGACTTACAGATTACCGAAGCAACCGCCGGGATCGCCCTCGCGTTGTTTCAGGGTGTCTACGCTATCACCCAGTATCCCGGTGGCGAATACTCCGACCGGTGGACGCGCGCGACACTCATCGTCCCCGGCCTCGCCCTCCTCGTCGTCGGATTTGCGACGTTCGGGTTGGCAGGGGGACTCGCTGGATTCGTCGTCGCTGCCGTCGTCACCGGACTCGGAAAGGGATTCTTCGCGATTCCGTCACGCGCACTCCTCTCAGACCTGTTCGTCGAGCGTCGCGGGCGCGCCCTCGGTCTCTACGCGGCGGGCACCGACCTCGGTGGTCTCCTCGCGTCCGGTCTCGCCATCCTCGCACTCACCTACGCGACGTGGCGCACGCCGTTCCTCCCGGTTGCCGTGGTTCTCGGGGGACTCACCGTCCTCTTTGCCCTCTGGTCCACAGAAGGGTACGAAGTTGGCTCTCCGAGACTCGACGCCTCCGGGACGATTCGCCGACTGCTCGCCAGCCCTGCACAACGCCGGACGCTCCTCGCGTTCGGCCTGTTCTACTTCATGGTCGGCGGGTTCATCAACTTCTTTCCGACCTACCTCATCGAGGCGAAGGGCTTCGACCAACAACTTGCGAGTGCGACGTTCGCCGTCGTGTTCGCAGTCGGGATTACGATAAAACCCGTCGCCGGCGGCCTAAGTGACCGCTTCCGAAGAGAGTCCATCGCCGTCGTCGGCCTCCTCGTCGCCGCTGGTGCGCTGGCAGTGCTCTCGTTCGTCGACGCGCGTGCGTTCATCTACGTCTCGGTCGTCGCACTCGCAATCGGCTACAAGATGGAGTTCCCCCTCGCGGACGCCATCATCTTCGACAACGCACCGGACGACGACAGGGGTGCTGACCTCGGTGCCGCGCGGGCGTTCTTCCTCGGCGCGAACGCTGTCGGTCCTGCGTACGTCGGCATCGTTGCTACGTACCTGAATTACGTCGTGGCGTTCGCCGGTCTCGCAGTGTGTCTCGTCGTCGCTGCTGGACTCCTCTACTGGGATGCGCGCGTCCGGTAAAACGAGAACCCCGTATCGAAGGGCGAGTCAGTGGGTGCCTCTGTCGTCGTCTGGTGTCGATTCGTCGGATTCGACCGGCGAGTGCCCGCTCACCGGTCGAGTTTCGCTTTCGTGTACGCTTTCAGCCCTCCTTGTTCGACGAGTGACTGGAGGAACTCCGGGAGGGCCTCCGCGTCGTACTGCTCGTCTTTCGTGTGGTTGACGACGACGCCTGCGTCCAGGTCCATGTGAATCTCGTCGCCGTCGTCGATGGCGTCTGCGCCCGGACAGATGAGGACCGGTAGGCCGAGGTTGATGGCGTTTCGGAAGAAGATGCGCGCGAACGACTGGGCGACGACGCCCGAGACGCCCGCACCGACGAGTGAGAGCGGCGAGTGTTCGCGCGACGACCCGCTTCCGAAGTTCTCACCCGCGACGACGAAGTCACCCGATTCGACAGACTCAGAGAACTCCGGCCGTAGGTCTTCGAACGCGTGTTGTGCGAGTTCGTCGGGGTCTGACGAGACGATGAAGCGCGACGGGGTTATCTGGTCGGTGTCGACGTTGTCGCCGAAGACCCACGCACGCGCCGGGTCGCTCGGGTTCGTCCGTCCGGAGGCCGTCTTCGAGTCCGTCATGGCAGCACCTCCGCGAAGATGGTGTCGTCGTAGCGATTCGTCTGAATGTTCCGCGGGTCCGTTATCTCGCCGTAGAGCGCACTCGCGCCGACGGTAGCCGGACTGGCGAGGTACACGTTCGAATCCATCGAGCCTTCGCGCCCGGGGAAGTTCCGGTTCGCCGTGGCGAGACACACGTCGCCGTCTCCGAGCACGCCCTGGTGGTAGCCCGCACAGGGGCCACACCCAGCGTTCTGGATGACTGCACCGGCATCGGTGAGCGTCTGGAAGACGCCCGTGTTCAGCATGTGCCTGTAGACCGACTTCGACGCCGGGACGACGACCATCCGAACGCTTGGAGCGAGCGTCTCACCCTCGAGGATGTCGGCGACGATTTTGATATCTTCGTAGCGACCATTCGTACAAGTCCCGACGAACAGTTGGTCGATTTCGGTTCCTTCGACGTCCGTCACGTCGACGGCGTTCTCGGGGTTCGACGGCTTGGAGACCTGTGGGGCCAACTCGGCGGCATCGTAGGTGTGCACCGACTCGTACTCGGCGTCGTCGTCGGAGCGGAACGCGTCGTCGAGGTCGATTTCGTTCCCGGTCTGGCGTTCGAGGTACGCGGCAGTTCGGTCGTCGGGCGCGACGAGACCCGCCTTGCCCCCCATCTCGATGGCCATGTTCGACAGGACGAGTCGCTCGTGGATAGGGAGCGATTCGATGGTGCTTCCGGCGTACTCCGCGGCCATGTAGGTACAGCCATCGAAGCCAACGTCGCCGATGAACCGCAGGATGAGGTCTTTCGCGTAGACGCCGTCCTGTAGGTCGCCGTCGACTTCGAAGCGTATCGTCTGCGGGACGCGGAACCACAGTTCGCCAGACGCCAACGCGGTTCCG
Source organism: Haloferax profundi (assembly GCF_001469865.1). Taxonomy (GTDB): domain Archaea; phylum Halobacteriota; class Halobacteria; order Halobacteriales; family Haloferacaceae; genus Haloferax; species Haloferax profundi. The sequence goes on along the minus strand of NZ_LOPV01000201.1, from coordinate 9,510 downwards.
AGGTCGGTCGACCCGACACCGGTTCCGAACGCGCCGAGACCGCCGTAGGTCGTCGAGTGGGAGTCTGCCCCGATGACGAGGTCACCGGGCGAGACGAATCCTTCTTCGACGAGGACGGCGTGACAGATGCCGTCGCCGACGTCGAACTGGTTCGCGCCGTGTTTGGCGGCGAAGTCGCGGACGGCGTTGTGGTTGTTCGCGGCCTGGACCCCGTCTGCGGGGGCGTGGTGGTCGATTGTGAAGATGGTCCGGTCGGGCGCGAACAGGTCGGCGTCCTCGCCCGCTACCTCGTGGAACGTCTGGAACGCGAGTGGACCCGTGATGTCGTGCGCCATCGCCACGTCGATTTCTGCTTCGACGTAGTCGCCGGCGCGGGCGTCGGTTCCGGACTTCTCCGAGAGGAGTTTCTCTGCGAGTGTCTTTCCGGTCATGATTCAGCTCTCCTGTTTGTCGGCGGCGACGGTTTCGAGCACGCGCTCTACCGTCCCACCCATGAGGACGTGACTCGTCGCCCCGAGTCCGAGGCGGTCGGACACGTCGTGGGCGACTGCTTCGATGCGCTCGAAGTCGACGCCGTGGCCGACGCCCATCCGCGTGAGCATCTGGACGAGGTCTTCTGTCGGCGTGTTTCCGACGCCGGACATCCCCTCGGGGAGGACGACGCCGCCGCCGAGACCGCAGACAGACGCGTCGAATCGGTCGACACCAACTGCCATCGCGGCGAGGGTGTTCGCGAGACTCATCCCGTTCGTGTCGTGGAGGTGGAGGCCCATGTCGAGGTCCGGGTGGGCCTCGAACGCGGCGCTGAATCGCTCGGTAATCTCCACGGGATTCGCGAGGCCCATGGTCGTCGCGAGCGTCACTTCGTCGACGCCGGATTCGACCACGCTATCGACGACTGCGAGCGTCTCCGCGGCGTCTATCTGGCCCTCGTACGGGCAGTAGAAACTCGTCCCCATGCCCGCTTCGACTTCGATGCCGTGGGCGTGGGCGAGTTCGACGATGTCGTCCATCTCGGCGAGGACTTCCTCGCGCGTCCGGTTCTGATTGTTCTTCGTGTACGTCTCGCTCACCGTGACGAGAGCATTTACTTTGTCCACCTCGGCCTCGACGGCGCGTTCCATGCCGACGAGGTTCGGGACGAGGGCCCGATAGGTGACGTCGTCGTGGCGGGTGATTTGTTTCGCCACCTCGTCGGCGTCTCGAAGCGTTGGAACTGCCTTCGGGTGCGTGAACGACGAGATTTCGATTTCGTCGACGCCGGTCTCCGAGAGGGTGTCGATTATCTCGACTTTCTCGTCGGTCGGGACGAACTCGTCGAGTCGCTGGAACCCGTCGCGGGGCAGCATCTCGACGACGTGAATCTGGTCTGGGAGTTCTGTGAGTAAGTTCATATTACGCCCTCCGTTTCGAGTTCGGCGAGGAACTCGTCGTCGTAGCCGAGTCGCTCTCGAAAGACCGTCTCGTTGTGTTCACCGAGACTGGGGCCGAGGTACTCGACGCTCCCCGGCGTCTTGGAGAATCTGGGGAACGCGTTCTGGACGACTGCCTCACCGAGGTCAGGGTCGTCGATAGTCAAGAACGCTTCACGGGCCTGATAGTGCTCGTCGTTCAGGATGTCTTCGACGTTGTAGACCGGCGCGAGCGTCGCGTCTGCTTCTTCGAACGCGTCGAGGATTTCCTCGCGGGTGTGGTCGTCCATCCAGTCTTGGATGATGTGGTCGAGTTCCTCGACGTTCTCCAGTCGGTCCTCGTTGGTCTCGAAGCGCGGGTCGTCTTTCAGTTCGGGCCGACCGATGGCCTCGAACGTCCGCTCTGCGAGCGGTTGCGCACTCGCGGAGATTGCGACCCAGCGGTCGTCGCCCGTCCGGTAAACGTTCCGTGGGGCAGAGGACGTCGAGCGGTTACCCGACCGAGCTTCTACCTCACCGAGTTGGTCGTACCGGAGCGGTTGCGGGCCGAGTAGCCCGAAGATTGGTTCGATGAGACTCGTGTCGATGTACTGGCCGCCGCCCCCGTGGACGTCGCGGTGGTAGAGTGCGAACATCACCGCGAACGTCGAGAACAACGCCGCGATGTTGTCTGCGAGTCCAGTCGGTGGGAGGAGCGGTGGCGAGTCCGGAAAGCCGTTCAGGTAGGCGAATCCAGACATCGCCTCTGCGAGCGTGCCGAACCCGGGTCGTTCGGAGTACGGCCCCGTCTGGCCGAACCCGGACATGCGGAGCATGACGAGGTCGGAGTTCACCTCGGAGAGGTGTTCCCACCCGACTCCCCAGCGTTCGAGGGTACCGGGTCGGAAGTTCTCGATGAGGAGGTCCGCCTCGCTCACGAGGTCCTCGAACACCGCTGCGCCCTCCTCGGTGGAGATGTTCAGCGTAATCGATTGCTTGTTTCGCGAGAGGTACTTGTGCCAGAGGCCGACGCCGTCTTTCTGCGGGCCGAATCGGCGGATGTGGTCGCCGAACTTCGGGTGTTCGATTTTGATGACCGTCGCCCCGAAGTCGGCCATGAAGCGGCCGACGGTCGGGCCGGATATCATCGACCCTGCTTCGAGGACGACGAGGCCGTCGAGTGGTCCGTTCGTGTCGTCTGTCATATCGTGCGTATCTCGTTCGTGTTGTCGTGGTGCGTTCGTCCGATGGTTCAGTGTCCGTGGTCGGAGGTATCGATGCAGTGGTGGGGAGTCAGACTGGCCGGTCGACGTGTGTCCCGTGACCCTTCGTGCCGACGACGTCGCCGTCGTCGAAAGCGAGTTGCCCTTTCACGACGGTCTGTGTCGGCCACCCGGTCACGTCGCGGCCTTCGTACGGCGAGTACCCGCTGACGCTGTGCAGGAGTTCGGGCGTCACCGTCTTCGTCTCGTCTAGGTCGACGACGACGAGGTCGGCGTCGCTTCCGACGCGGATGGTTCCCTTCTTGGGATAGAGGTTGAACGCCTTCGCGGCGTTCGTACTCGTGACCTCGACGGCGCGTTCGAGCGAGATGCGACCCTCGTTGACACCCTCTGAGAGGATGAGCGGCAGCATCACCGGCGTCGAGGGGAACCCGAGGAGACTGTCGCGGATTCCCTCGCCGAACTTGTTCTCGGCGAGGTTGGCACAGTGGTCGGTCCCGATAGTCGAGATGGTTCCGTCGGCGAGGCGCTTCCAGAGCGTCTCTTGGTCTGCTTTCGACCGAACTGGGGGGTTGACCTTCATCCGCTCGTCGCACTCGTCGGTCGTGAGTGTGAGGTAGTGGATACACGTCTCGCCCCACGTCTCGTACCCGGCGTCGTGGAGTGCGGCGAGTTCGTCTGCGGTCTGTCCGGCGGAGATGTGGACCGCGTAGAATCGGTCGTCGTAGCCGTGCACTTTCGCGAGCGACGACCCCGCAACCATACTCTGCGTCTCGGCGTATCCGGGGAACTCCTCGACCATCACCTCGTAACCTTCGTCCGCGTCGGCGTCTGTGTCGTCGGATTCGGATTCCAGATAGACGTTGCCGCCGGCGAGGGCGTTCGTTATCTCGACGTTCTCGGAGTGATAGCCGAGTGTCGTCGGCACGTCCTGTTCGGCGAGTTTCTGGATGAAGGCGTCGCCGAAGTCGTCTTTCATGTCGCAGTCGACGCCGAACTTCTCCCGCGCGGAATACTTGTAGTTCATGTACCACTTGAACGTCGTGATACCGAACTCGTCGATGATGGTCGGAATCTCTTCGACGTGCTCCATCGAGAGCAAGCCGAGCGAGAAGAAGTAATCGTGGTAGTAGTTCGGTTCGGCCTCGTCGAAGTACCCCGGCATGATGTCGGCGTACGCTCCGGCGCGGCGGAAGTAGTTGCCAATCGTTGTCACGCCGCCGACGAGGTCGGATTTGGATTCGGACTCGGCGTCCGCTTCCAACCCACGGTAGATGCCGTGGTGGGTGTGCGGGTCGATTGCGCCGGGGAGGACGTACTTCCCAGTCGCGTCGATTTCAGTCTCGCCCGAGAGCGTCCCCGGTGCGGCGATGGCGGCGATTGTCTCGCCATCGGCCGCGACGTCGGCCTCGAAGGTCCCGTGTTCGGGTGTGACGACCGTTCCGTTCGAGATGACGAGGTCGTACGTCATAACGTCTCGACCCACGACTGGACTTCCTCTGTCTCCAGCACTTCGGCGTACTTCATCCACAGGTCGAGGAGGCCAATCTTGTGGGACGCCTCGATGCGGTCGAAGATACACTCCTGTGGCAGGATGACGCTGAATCCATTTTGCTTCGCGTCGACTGCCGTCGCCCTGACACACCCACTCGTGGAGTTGCCGACGATGATGACCGAGTCGTGGTCACCACGGACGAGTCGAGAGAGTAAGTCGGTCCCGTAGAACGCCGAGGCGTAGGACTTGTCGACGACGGTGTCGCCGTCTTCAGGTGCGACGGGGTCGACGATGTCGAGGTCCGGGTGGTCCGGGTCGTCGTAACTCGACGGGACCACACGGGTGTACGTCACCGGGAGTCCTTCCTCGCGCGCGAAGTCGAGAAACGGGTCGATGTACTCGATTGCATTCCACGCGATGTCGCCCATCGCGGTGCGGTACTCCTCGACGGCGTCGAGGATGGGGACGTTCTCGCCGACGATGAGTCGCTGCATGTCGATGACGAGAACCATCGGGTTCTCGCCCATGCCGCGCGACTCCCACGACGACGCGCCCTCCTTGTCGTAACCAGCCTTCGTGATGACCTGTTTATCCTGTTCAGATAGCAGGTCCTCCCAGATACGGTCTGTCATGACTCGCTTCGACTGAGATGCGATGGCATCCAGCATAAAAGTACGGCACACATTGGCGAGCACATGTTACGGTGCAAACACCTCTAACATTCGCGCCACCCAATCACGGTCGACACCGCCGGGTGCCCGGACGATGGGGAGGTCGACCCCCATCTCGCGGAGTTCGTCGAGTCGCCGCCGTGCGTCGTCCGGCGTCCCGACGATGCCAAGAGGAGCGAGGAAGTCGGCTGAAATCTCCGTCGCACCGGCCTCGGTCGTCGGTGCGGCCCGAACGGCCTCGACTTCGTCGGCGAATCCAGCCTCCTTGGCTGCCCGGTCGTAGTATCCGGGAACGTCGCGCAGGTAGTACGCGACGTGTTCGGCGGCAGCACGATGGGCCTCGTCTGGGTCCTCGTGGACCGACGTGAGGACGTACATCGCTACGTCCACGTCTGAGACGTCGCGGCCGGCGCGTTCAGCACCCGTTTGGAGCCATCCCATCGCCTCCTCGAACTGGGGGCGCGGATAGAGGTTGGGGAGCCATCCGTCGGCGACCTGTCCGGTAAGTCGAACGTTCGCCGGGCCGAGTGCCCCGTTGTAGATGGGAACCTCGTCGCGGACTGGTTCGAAGGCGTCCCAGAAACTCGTTCGCTCGGGCGTGAAGAATTCGCCGTCGAACGAGTCTGCCTCACCGCGGAGATAGCGCCGGACGAGTTCGACGTACTCGTGCATTCGGGAGAGTGGACGTTCGAACGGGACGCCGTGGAACGTCTCGACGACGCCAGGGTGTGCGACACCGAGGCCGAGAATCGCGCGCCCGTTCGAGTGCGCGTCCAGCGTCGCCGTCGCCGCAGCGAGCGTCGCTGGCGTGCGCGAGAACACGTTGACGATGCCCGTCGCGAGACCGATTTCGTCGGTGTGGACGGCCCACCGCTCTAGTTTTCCAAATGCGGTCTTTCCCTGTCCTTCCGCGGCCCACGCCGACTCGTACCCCAGTTCTTCCGCGCGGACGACCAGCGAGGGGTCGTCTCGGAGCGCAAAGAGGACGCCAATCCGCTCGCTCATTCCGCGTCCTGCGGTTCCGCGACTCCCCGCGTGGTGGGGTCAGGTGCCTCGACGGGGACGACACCATCTGCCGCCAAGTCGTTCCAGATGTCGAGTCGTTCGATGAGTCCGCGGCGAACTTCGTACACGTCGACGTACCGCACGTCTTCGAACTCGGTACCGTCGTTGTCGACGCCGTAGAGCGTTCCGATACTGACGACGGTGTCGCCCGCTTCTATCCAGCGGTCGAACTCTTTCGCCGCCCACTCGTATCGTGGCCCGAGGAAGTCGAGGAAATCGTACGCCGCGGTCGGTCCCTCGAACGTCGCACCGGGGAGTGTGATAATCGCGTCCTCGGCGAACAGGTCGCCGACGGTCTTTCTCCTGTCGTCTTCCATCCGGTCGAAGAACTCTTCGACGATGACTCGTGGTGAGTCCATGGTTTCAGCGCGTTCCCAACCACCATAATTTTTCACCTCAGTTCGACAGGCACGCTGCCCGGCAGGTGTTTCAGTCGCGTACGCGAGCGAAGACCACCGCTGGCGGTAGTTTTACGAGAGAGTCTAACTAGCAGGGTCCATGGACGAGCAAGCAACGCGCACACCCAGCGATAGCGTCGCGGAAGTTGTCTCGGTGTCGGACATCGAGTGGGACATCGACACCGACGTTCTCGTCGCTGGCGGCGGTGGGACCGGGTTAGTCGCCGCGCTGGCGGCCAGCGAGAATCCAGAGATTCGCGTGACCGTCTTAGAGAAAGCACCACACTGCGGTGGCAACACCTCGCTTTCGACGGGGATGATTCCCGCGGCGGGGACACGACTCCAACGAGAAGCGGGTATCGAAGAGACGCCCGCCGACATGGCACGGGACATTCTGGAGAAAAACGACTACCAGGCCGACGAAGAACGCGTCACGTACCTCTGTGAAGAGAGCGCGAACCTCATCCACTGGCTCGTCGACGACTGGGATATCACACTTCACCTCGTGGACGACTTCAAATATCCCAAACACTCCGAGTTTCGAATGCACGCCCCCGACGGGCGAAACGGCGAGAATCTCGTCGCAGAACTCGTCGAACGCGTCGAAGACACGCCGAACATCGAACTCCTGACGAACGCGCCTGTCACGAAACTCGTCGCCGAAGGCGGTGCTGTCCGCGGTGTCGTCGCTGGCCTCACCCACGACGAGGCAATCGAGGCAGAGAAGGTCATTCTCGCGACGGACGGGTTCGCTGGCAACCGCGAGATGATTACCGAGTATTGTGAGGAAGACATCGAACGGGCACTGTACTTCGGGTCCGACGGAAACACCGGTGACGGCGTTCGCTTCGGCGCGGAACTCGGCGGCGAACTCGCGTGCATGGACGCCTATCAGGGTCACGCGACTGTCGCGAGTCAGACGGGGATGCTCTCTACCTACGCAGTCACGATGAACGGCGGCATCCTCGTCAACGAAGACGGCGAACGCTTCGGCGACGAGTCGTCGGGCTACAGCGAGTTCGCTATCGACGTGCTGAAGCAACCCGGCGGCCAGGCGGTCCAACTGTTCGACGAGCGCATCTTCCAGAAGTTACAGGGAGAGTTCGACGACTTCGACGAGGCAGTCGAACACGGGACCTACCACAGTGCAGACTCCGTCGCGGAACTCGCAGACAGACTCGGTGCAGACGGGGAGCGTGCCGCGGAGACTGTCGCCGCGTACAACGAGGCCGCTACGGCAGGCGAACCTGACGAAGTCGGCCGCCTCGACGGAACCCACCCGCTCGAATCGCCGTTCTACGGGACCAAAGTCACCGGGTCGCTGTTCCACACGCAAGGTGGTCTCGTCGTCGACGAACACGCTCAGGTTCTCCGGACCGATGGAAGTGTAGTCGCAAACCTCTATGCCGGTGGGGGAACGGCCTGCGGAATCAGCGGACACGGTGCAGGTGGGTACCTCTCTGGAAATGGCTTGACGACGGCACTCGGGTACGGCCGTCTCGCCGGCATCCACGCGAGAGAGTCGCTCGAATAGGCGTCCTCACTGGGACACGGCCAGCGTGTTTTCGCTACGGTTCGACTGTCGCTCTCCCACCGTCCACGAGTATCGTCTCCCCGGTGACGAAACTCGCCGCATCCCCCGCGAGGAACGCGACGACTGACGCTACTTCTTCTGGGTCGCCGACGCGTTCGAGTGCCGACAGCGACCGGAACCTGTCGAGTGCATCGGCGTCGTCTTCGAATGGTTCTGTCATCGGCGTCCGGATGTATCCGGGGGCGACGGCGTTGACACGGACGCCATCGGGACCCCACTCCGCCGCGAGCGTCCGAGTGAGCCCTTCCAACCCGGCTTTCGACGTGACGTAACTCGCCCGACCCGCCGCACCAACTTGTCCGTAGATAGACGAGACGTTCACGACGGCGCCACCGTCAGTTTTCAGATAAGGTGCCGCCGCCCGACAGAGGCGAAACGGCCCAGAGAGGTTCACGTCGAGTGAGTCCGACCAGTCGGTATCCGACAATTCGGCCACGAACCCACGCCGGATGATGCCTGCCACGTTGACCAGCACGTCGATTCCGCCCGTCTCGACTGCGGTATCTACGAGACGCGTGACGTCCGCCTCGTCGGTCACGTCCATCGTAACTGCCCGAAACGACCCCGGCCCATCCGCACAGGCCTCTGTTGTCTCTTTCTGGCCTGTTCTATCGCCACCGACGACTGTCGCACCGGCGTCGACGAACGTCTGTGCGCACGCCTGCCCGATTCCACTCGCCGTCCCCGTGACGAGGACAGTGTGGTTCTGGAACGTGTCTTCGCTCGGTACCGACTGGTCCGTACTGGGAGTGACCATGAAGCACGTACTGAGTGGAGTGTAATGAACGTGTGTTAGCTCCCCACACGCCGAGCGAGGGGTAAAACCCACTACTCTGGCCAGAGAGACCCCGAGAGACGAGTATGGACCACATCCAGAACACGAACGTCACCTGAACGTGACAGAACGAGTACGCTAGTATTTATTACTGATACTCTCTAACCCCGAGAACGATTGCCATGGGTAAGACTCTCAAGTCTTCGACGAGCAACAGGCGACGCTTCCTCAAAGCAACGGGCGCGAGCGTCGCGGCACTGACACTGGCTGGATGTACGAGCGACGACGCTGGCGGCAGCGGCGGCGACTCGGGAGGTGACTCCGGAGGCGACTCCGGTGGGTCTGGCGGAGACCAAGGTACCACAACCGGCACCCCCGAACAATCGGTCGAAGAGATTATCATCGGCTCGAACCACCCGCTGTCGGGCGGCCTCGCCGCTACGGGCGTCGGGATGAGCAACGCCATCAAACTCGCCGCGATGCGGAAGAACGAGGAAGGTGGCATCGAGTCGCTCGGTGGCGCGCAAGTGAAGGTCATCGAAGGCGACAACCAGGGGAAACAGGAACTCGGCGGACAGGTGAGCGAAGAACTACTCAGTGACGGTGCGCACGTCCTCACTGGGTGTTACTCCTCGCCGGTGACGACGGCGGCGACACAAGTCGCCGAGCGACAGGGTGTCCCGTTCGTCGTCTCCATCGCGGCGGCGGACAACATTCTCCAGGGCCGTGGGTTCAACTACGTCTACCGGCCACAACCGCCGGCACGCCGTCTGGCGAGCGACTACGCGAACCTCGTTCCGAAGGTCATCCGTGACGGCGGCGGGACCATCGACACCGCTGGGCTGTTCTACATCAACAACAGCTACGGGCAGGCGATTCGGGACAGCCTCCGGGAGTT
>NZ_LOPV01000200.1 GCF_001469865.1 Haloferax profundi | reverse complement strand
AAATCGTCGAGGAGACGGCTATCGAGTTCGGCGCGTCGAACGCCAACACGCAAGTCTCGAAACTCCGCAGCGCCGACCCTGACACCATCATCGCCACGACGTACGTCGCCGGCGGCGTGCTCCTCGCACAGGCACTCCAGGACCAGGATTACCGCCCACCGTACCTGACTGCCTCCGCATCTGCGACGTTCACCGACGACGATGCTATCGCCGACATCGGCGAGTTCGCCAACGGCGTCTTGGACAACAACTACGCGCTGAACCCGACCATCGACAAGACCGCAGAGGTCCGGTCGCAGTTCACCGAGAACTACGACCAGGAGTTCTCCGCGTCCGTCGGGATGGCGTACACCGCGGCAGAAGTCATCATCCAAGCGGTCGAAGAAGCGGGTAGCGACGACCCCGACGACATCAACGAGGCGCTGAAGAACCTCCAGTACGACGACCACATCTCTGCGATGGGTACCATCGAGTTCAACGAGGAGGGTGAGAACGTCAACGCCCTCGGACCAGTCAACCAGGTCCAAGACCTCTCGGTCAAGGTCGTCTACCCAGACGAGTACGCGGAGGCCGACCCACAGGTCTAAGTTCGCGTACACGTCAACGAATCACCTCGAAAAGATAGTTACCTTTTATGGCAGTTGCCAACAATCCCCGAGCGTAGACACCGCATGCGACACCTAGTCACATCGGTCGCCCCACTCCCATTGCAAGGTGGTGGTCTCGGCCGATTCATCGATCCGTTTGCACAGTTCCTGACCGACGTCGCCAACATGGAGCCGGTTCTCCTCCAGTTGCTCGCGTTCGGCCTCCTCCTCGGAGGCGTGTACGCACTCACGGCGCTGGGTCTGACGATGATCTTCGGCGTCATGGACGTCATCAACTTCGCCCACGGCGTGTTCCTCGTCGTCGGGATGTACACGGTCTGGTTGGTCTCGACCACGGTCGGAATCAGCCCGTTCGTCGGCATCCCCATCGCCGCAGTCGTCTTGTTCGTCTTGGGTATCGGCGTCCACATCTTGACAGTCGAACCGATTATCGAGGCACCCCAACAGAACCAACTCATCGCCACCCTCGGCGTGTTGCTGATAATCCAATCGGCCATCGAGATTATCTTCACGCCCGACCCGCAGCAAGTCGAACTCTCGCTCGGGTCCGTCCAGGTCGGCGGCGTGTTCATTCCGCTGGGCCAGTTCTACGCCCTCCTCATCGCCCTCGGGACGATGCTCGGCGTCCGCGCGTTCTTGAACCGGACCGACCTCGGTCGCAAGATTCGCGGCACGGCGGACAACCGTGACGGCGCCCGCTACGTCGGCATCAACGTCCCGCAGATCAACTACCTCACCTTCGGTATCGGCGCGGCACTCGCAGGCGTGGCCGGTGGGTCCATCGCGCTCTTCCAGCGCTTCGACCCGTTCACGGGCGAGACGTACCTCATCAACGCCTTCGTCATCGTCATCCTCGGTGGTCTCGGGTCGTTCCCCGGGGCGTTCGTCGGCGGACTCATCGTCGGCATGATTCAGGTGTTCGGCGGGTACTACCTCCCCGGAACGACCTCACAGGTGCTCATCTTCCTCTTGTTCATCGGCACACTGCTGGTGAAGCCTGAGGGTCTCTTCGGAGGTGCGAACGCATGAGCACCCTCGACTCGGTCCGTGAGAGTTACCAGACGTTCGACGACCAGCGGTTCGCACCGCTCGTCAAGGGTGTCGTCCTGTTCACACTCCTCGCTGCGCTCCCGTTCATCATCGAAATCGACGTTGCCGGGATGGAGCTCGCGGCTACCTTGAGCCTGAAAGTGCTCATCCTCACCGTCATCTACGCCTACACTGCCCAGTCGTGGAACATCATGTCCGGGTACACCGGACAGTTCTCGTTCGGACACGCGGCGTTCTTCGGTATCGGTGCGTACGCGACGCAGAAACTCCTCGTCGACTTCGCCATCAACCCCTGGCTTGGCATGCTCGTCGCGGGCATCATCGCCGCGCTGTACGGCCTCCTCATCGGTGCGCTCTCGTTCCGCTTCAATCTGAAGGGCCACTACTTCGCGTTGGCGACGCTCGCGTTCGCCGAACTGCTCCGATTCGTCGTCACGAACATGTCGGAACTGCGTGGGGCCAACGGCTACTTCAAACCGTTCCCCCGTGACTACGGTGCCGAGTACGGCCTCGTCGCCTTCCAGTTCCAGAACGACCTCCCGTACTACTACGTCATCCTCGGGTTCCTGCTCGTCGTGACGGTCATCTCGTGGGCCATCAAGAACTCGTGGGTCGGCCTGTACTTCTTCGCCATCCGCGAAGACGAACGCGCCGCCGCGAGCGTCGGTGTCCCGTCGTTCCGGTACAAACTCATCGGCGTCGCGGTGAGTGCGTTCTTCACCGCACTCGGTGGCGCGTACTGGTCGATGTACTTCAACACCATCCGACCGGACACCGTCTTCGCACTGTTCAAGAACGTCGAGTTGCTCCTCCCCGCCGTCGTCGGCGGACCGGGCACGCTCATCGGCCCCATCGTCGGGTCGTTCATCGTCACGCCGGTCAGCGAGGTTGCGCGGACGACGTTCACCAACATCAACGGACTGGACCGCATCATCTACGGCGCATTCCTCGTCGCCATCGTCATCTACTCTCCACGCGGCGTGGTGAGTTGGCCGAGTCGCGCCCGCGCCCTCTGGAACCGCGTTCGCGGTGACACGGAGGTGAGCGAACGATGACGAACATGGACCACCAATCACCCGAGCGAGACGGAGAGACCCTCTTGACCGTCGAGGGCGTCGGAAAACGCTTCTCCGGGCTTCAAGCCCTCCAAGACGTAGACATGACGGTCAACAGCGGTGAAATCATCGGCCTCATCGGCCCCAACGGTGCCGGAAAGACCACCCTGTTCAACTGCATCAGTGGTGCGTTCCCGCCGACGTCGGGGACAGTCACGTTGGAAGGAAACGTCATCTCCGGCCTTCCCGCACACAAGGTCGCACGGGCGGGACTCGCACGGACGTTCCAGATTACGCGACCACTCGAAGAACTGACCGTCGTCGAGAACGCGATGGTCGGTGCACACATCCACACCCGACGGCGGCAGGAAGCACGCGAAATCGCGCTCGAAAACCTCGAGTTCGTCGGTCTGTCCGACCGCGCAGAAGAGGAAGCGGGTGAACTCACCGTCGGCGCACAGAAGCGTCTCGAACTCGCGCGCGCCATCTCGACGCGGCCGAAGATTCTGCTCCTCGACGAGATTATGGCGGGACTGACGCCACAGGAGTCGAATCAGATGCTCGGACTCTTTCGGCAGTTGCGAGAACGGGGGACGAGCCTCCTCATCATCGAACACGACATGAAAGCCATCATGAACATCTCAGACTACGTGAAGGTCCTCGACCAGGGCCAAGGAATCGCCTTCGGCAAACCCAACGAAGTCGTCGAAGACGACCGCGTCATCGAGGCGTACATCGGAGGGTTCGACGTCGATGCTTGAACTCGAAGGCGTCCGCGCGGGGTACGACGAGATAGAAGTGCTCCACGGCGTGGACATGCACGTCGACGAGGGAGAGATCGTCGCGCTCATCGGGTCGAACGGAGCAGGGAAGACCACGACGATGCGCACGATTTGCGGTATCCTCTCGCCGAGTCACGGCCGTATCACCTACCGTGGCGAGGAGATACACACCGAACCGTCGCACGAAATCGTCGAGCGCGGTATCGTGCAGGTTCCCGAGAACCGCGACTTGTTCACCAACATGACGGTGATCGACAACCTCCTCCTCGGCGCACAGACCGACGAGGCCATCGCGAACCGCGAGGAGAACCTCGCAGAGATGCTCGACTTGTTCCCCCGACTCGAAGAGCGCAAGAAGCAACGCGCCGGGACGATGTCGGGCGGCGAACAACAGATGTTGACCCTCGCACGCGCTCTGATGGGAGAACCGGACCTCCTCATCCTCGACGAACCGTCGATTGGACTCGCGCCACATCTCGTCCAAGAGGTGTTCGACGTGGTCGAAGAGATTCACGAACAAGGCGTGACCGTCCTCATGGTCGAACAGAACGTCCAACAGACGCTCCAAGTGGCCGACCGCGGGTACGTGATGGAGAACGGCCGAATCAGCATGACTGCGAGCGGGTCCGACCTCCTCGAAGACGAAAGCGTCGTCGAGGCGTACCTCGGGGTGTGAGATGAACGAAGCGACGCTGGCATCGTTCGTCTCGACGCTCGACCGGGAAGACATCCCGGACGACGTCGCTGCCCGCGGGTCACTCGTCATCGCCGATACGGTGGGTGTCATCCTCGGTGGCGCGTCCGACCCCGCGGTGTCGTCGCTCACGCGAAGATGGGCGTCCCAGAACGGCGGGCAGGCGACCATCCTCGGGACCGCCGGCGAGCGAACGTCTGCGTACCGTGCGGCGTTCGTCAACGCGACTGCAGGGACCGTCCTCGAACTGGACGAAGGCCACCGATTCGCGGCAGGACACCCCGCGATTCACGTCTTGCCGGCGCTCTTAGCCGACGGTGAGTCGTCGTACCGGAGCGGTGACGAACTTCTGACCGCGTTCGTCGCCGGGTACGAGGTGGCTGTCCGCGTCGCCGAGATGGTCGTCCCGCTTGCAGACGGCGTCCACCCACACGGCGTGTGGGGCGGTGTTGGAACGGCAGCAGCAGTCGCTCGCCTGCGTGAACTCGACGCCGAGACGACGCTCGACGCGATGCGCATCGCAGCGAACTACGCACAGCACACGCGATTCGAAGCGGCAACCGAGGGTGCGACGGTCAGAAATAGCTACGCGGGTATGAGCAACCTCTCGGGAGTCATCGCCGTCGAACAGGCCGAAGCGGGATTCACCGGCCTCGAAGACGGTATCGCACGCCACCTCGACTCCATCGCGTCTGGCGAACCGAATCGAGACGCCCTCGCCGACGAACTGGGCGAACGCTGGGAAATCGAGCGAGGCTACTTCAAAGTCCACGCAGCGTGTCGGTACACGCACGCCGTCCTCGACGCCGTCGAGACACTCGCCGAGGCACAGGAACTCGACGCGGCAGACGTCGAGGCGGTGAGCGTAGAGACGTACCCAGCAGCGGCGTCGCTTTCGAACACCCGTCCGAAGAACGCGCTTCAGGCGAAGTTCTCGGTTCCGTTCGCCGTCGCGTCGGCGTTGGTGACCGGCGACACCGGGAAACTGTCGTTCACCGACGACGCACTGACAGAAGAGACACTCGCACTGGCCGAGCGAGTCGAAGTCACTGCCACCGAAGAGTTCGCCTCGCGCGTCCCCGACGAACGCGGGGCGCGGGTGACCATCGAGACAGTCGGCGGCGAGTCAGTCAGTCACGCAGTTCGCGCCGCGCGTGGCGGTGAACACGCACCCTTTTCGGACGCCGACCTTCGAACCAAGTTCGAACACCTCGTCGCACCCGTCATCGGGGCCGAGAGTATCGACGGCCTCTGGGCCGCCGCCCGCGAACCCGCGGCCCCCCGCGTTCTCACCGCCCTGACCCGGGCGTGAGACATCCCCTCCTCATTCATCGAAGACCTATGATTCCACAGACACCAGTTCGAGACTGGGAACGGCACGTGTACGACTTTCTGAACACCGAGGTTCCACCGCACGTCCGAGCGGTCGGCACGCGCGTCGTCGCGGACGTACTCGCGGCCACTGTCGCAGGTGCAGCAGCGCCGCAGAACGCCTCGGTCTTCCGCGAAGTGGCCCTCGCCGACGGTCCAGCGTCAGTTCTCGGAACCGACCGGCGAACAGACCCCGCACAGGCGGCCCTCCTGAACGCCACCGCCGCGATAACACAGGAGATAGAAGAGGGCCACAACCGAGGCGGGCACGTCGGTGCGAGCATCGTGGCGGGTGCCATCGGTGTCGCCGAGGCCCACGACGTAGACGGCGAGACGTTCGTCGATGCGTGCGTTCGGTCGTACGAACTCTGCACCCGCTTCGAGTACGCTATCTTCGCGATGAAGGCGCGACTCAACGACGCGGTTCCGTGGCTTATTCGGGACCCTCACTCGACGTGGACGACGCTCGGGCCTGCGCTGACCGCGGCCGTCTGTATGGGGCACTCGGACGACGAGATACGCGAGACGGTCCGAACGGCGCTGAACCTCGCTGTCGTCTCGATGCACGACCCATTCGCCGAGGGCGCGCCGTCACGGAACTTCACGGCGGGGTTCTCCGCACAGGCAGGGGTGAGTGCCGCGACGCTCGCTGGGGCCGGTCTTCGCGGGTCAGCGGCGGCGATGGAAGCAGTGTACGACCCCTTCGAGTCCATCCTCGAAGACGGGGAGTTCGACCACCTGTTCGACTCGCTCGGCGAAGCGTGGTGGGTCACAGAGGCGTACCACAAACCCTACCCCTCCTGTCGGTACACACACGCCCCACTGGATGCGCTCCGAGACGCCGACGCAGACGGTCTCGAACCCGACGACGTGGAGCGAATCGACGTGTACACCTACCGAAACGGTGTCGACATGAGTCACACCCGACCGGCTACCCTGACAGCAGCGAAGTTCTCCACGCCGTACGTCCTCGCGCGGTGGGTCGCCGACGGTGCCATCTCTCTCGAGCACTTCCTCGACGATGCGCTCGAAGAGGAGGCGGTTCAGGCGCTCTCAGAACGGGTTCACCTCCACGCCGACG
>NZ_LOPV01000199.1 GCF_001469865.1 Haloferax profundi | reverse complement strand
AGTACGAAGAGGCATTCCCCGACAAGTGGGGCGCCCGCGTGGAACTCGTCGGCCGTGACGGAACGCGATACGTCGGCGAACGTGACGTCCCTCGTGGAGACTATCGCGACCCACTCGGCGAGACAGCACTCACAGACCGAAACCGGACCCTACTCACGTACGGCCTCGGGTTGGAGAACGCCGACGAGGCAATCGAAGCGCTCGACGCAGTCGATTCAACCCCAGTCTCGGCCGTCGTCACCGTACTGAGTAAATAAAACGAACATGTGTTCGGCACTGCCGAACAAAACACGAACAATTATTGCGACACCCTTCACATTGGTACCTATGAACACGAACGAGTCAGGTGGGAGCGGGGTTATCGGTGCTACGAAAACGTCGTTCGGCATCGTCGAACACCTCCGTGATGAGGGCGCCAGCGGCGTCTCTGACGTGGCCATAGCGCTCGGAATCTCGAAGAGCACGGCACACAACCACCTCCAGACACTCCTGCGACTGGGATACGTCGTTCAGGTAGACGGGGAATACGCCTTGGGCCTCAAATTCCTCGACCTCGGTGACCACGCACGAACACGGCACGCACTCTACCACGCCTCGATTGGAGAGATGGACGACCTCGTGGACGCTGTCGGCGAGCGTGGGCAAGTGATGGTCGAAGAGAACGGCCGCGGCGTCTACATCTACCAGGTGAAGTCCGAGCAGGGCCTCCAGACCGACTCCCACATCGGGACGACTGTCGACCTGCACACGACCGCGGTCGGAAAATCCTATCTCGCCTTCTGCGACGAACAGCACCGGAACGAGATTCTCGGCGACGACTTGCCGCAACTCACCTCGAAGACGATAGACGACCGAGCGGAACTCGACGCGGAACTGGATGCGATTCGTGAACGCGGTCACGCGTTCAACGACGAGGAGCGAATCACTGGGATGCGCGCCGTCGGTGCGCCGATTCTCTCGGACGACGAGACCATCCTCGGTTCTATCAGTGTCTCCGGCCCGACGACGCGTATGAAAGGCGAATGGTACCACAGCGAGGTCCCAGAGATGGTCAAACAGGCCGCCCGCGTCATCGGTATCCGCGCGACGTACTCGTAGTTCTATTCTGCAGAACGCTCGTTCACTATCGGTGATTTCTTCGACTACCGTCTCGCACGCGAACCCTCACGAACCCCTAGTTGAACCATTACACCGGTACTGTTGTTAGCACGCGGCAGCCCGATGTCCAGCAACACATTACGTCAGTACACACGTAATGGAAAGACAGTTGCGAGACCGATATCTCCAGTCTGGAGTACGGGATCGGAGGTGTCTCGTGCGGCGTCATCAACCCCCTAACTATCAGTTTTGTATTATAGACAGATATCAAACTACTCGTTGAAGTGGCCACGACGGAGTTCGCAGTCGAAGGCGCAGTTTTCGACACTTTGAGGCCACGAGAACAGAATACAGAGAGTGAGAAGAATTCTTCCAGTAGAGAGAAGATGAGCAATCGGTCGCGCGGTGATTACCGTCCAAATCTGGGTGAGTAGCCCGTATCGTTGAGTTATTCGATAATCACGACGGTACTCGACCAAAATAGTCGTTTATAGAGAGTTCGACACAAGTGTCAGTATTTTTATCTTAAGCAGAATCCTCCAGAGACGTTCGTAGATAGACGGGGGAGGCGGTGAGATGCATCTAGTGGCCGTAGTGCAACGTACGAAAACTGCAATTGGAACGCGACGGCGGTACAGACCCGACGAATCGACGTCGTCAGTCTGCCAGCGGTGCCTGTCGCTCGTGGTCTCTCTCGGCGACGTCCTCGCCGTCGGCAGTCCGGTCGGCGAAGACGACTCCGTGCGCACCTTCCCGTTCTTTCGCGCTCCCAGCGACGCGGACGAACGCCGCGTTCTCCCGTGCAGCGCGAATCGTGTGGCCACCAGAGTAACTCACGCCCGACCGGATGCCCGCGAGGAATTCCTCTACGAGCGGTGCGACGGGTCCTTTGTACGGAGTGAGCGCTTCGACGCCCTCGCCTGCGTCGACGTCGCTCTGTTTGTCGTCGCGGTCAGATGCGGCCTCGGTCGATGCCATCCCGCGGGAGCGCTTGTACGTGTCGCCGCCAACTTCGACGACGTGCCCGGGTGCTTCGTCGGTGCCGGCGAAGAAACTCCCCATCATCACGGTGTCGGCACCAGCCATGAGCGCCTTCGCCGCGTCACCCGACGTGCGGATACCGCCGTCGGCCATGACGTGGATTCCCAAGTCGTGGGCGCGTTCGGCACAGTTCGAGACGGCCGTCAGTTGTGGGTATCCCGCACCAGCGACCTCACGCGTCGTACAGTGAGACCCGGGACCGACGCCGACTTTCACGCATCCTGCACCCGCCTCCCAGAGGTCTTCGACGGCCTCCGGCGTGACGACGTTGCCAGCGACGATTTCGGGGTCGAACTCGTCGCGGATGTGTGCGACTGCATCCAGACACCGTTCCATGTGGCCGTGTGCGATGTCCACGACGATGGCGTCTGCACCGGCGTCGAGGAGCGCCTCGGTCCGGTCGAGATACGCCTCGTCGATGCCGACAGCGCCAGCGACGGTGCCGCCGTCGTCTGCGACTGCTCGCACCTGTTCGGCCTGCTCGTCGGCGTCGAGGAAGCGATGGACGACACCCAGACCGCCGAGGTCCGAGAGCGTGGCCGCGAGGTCTGCTTCGGTGACAGTGTCCATTGCTGCACTGACGAGCGGCGTCTCCAACTGCAGGTTCGGCGTCACGTTGGTCGAGAGGTCCACGTCGCTCCGGCTATCGACCGGTGAGCGCTGTGGAACCAGCAATACGTCTCCATACGAGAGTCCTGTGCGAATCTCCATCGTAACCCTCCACAGCGGATGGGGCGTGACAGGATAGTTCCGACGGAGACGGCCCACGTCGCCGCGGAACGAAACTATTACCTCACCGAGTCCGTCTGTCTAATAACACACGGCGCCGCGTCCCGTGCGAATCTCCAACCCAATCGTAACCCCAACACATTCGCCGCTCGCGGGCCGTGTGGTTCGTATTCTGGCGAGCGGAAGTGCTGTTCGGACGACGCGCACCACGATAGTGAGGGGCGCACACTATTCGGAATCGTTATTTCCTGTTGAACCTGACAACCAGTTGCCGGACCGACCATCTACACGTCGGTAACGGTAGGTGGACAGAGGCACACCCCCACTAACGTCGCCGCTCAGTGGTCCCCCATCTCCTCTCTCGAACTGTATCAGTCCGAAGAAATTTCCTTCCCGCGGAGCGTCCATTAGGCATGCAAACCGTCATCCTCGCTGCCGGGCGCGGGACCAGAATGCGTCCGCTCACCGACCGACGACCGAAACCGATGCTTCCGGTCGCCGACAAACCGTTGGTCGCACACACTGCAGACGCGGCCATCGACGCCGGAGCGTCGAGTCTCACGCTCGTCGTCGGATACGAGGCAGGCGACGTTCGGTCGTACTTCGGTACGGAGCGAGGTGGAGTCCCGGTCGAATTTGCGGTCCAAGAGAAACAACGCGGAACCGCGGACGCAGTTCGAGCAGCGTCGGCATCTCTCGACCCTGAGGAACCCTTCGTCGTCCTCAACGGTGACGCCTTGTACGACGTGCCGTCGTTGACGACGTTGTACGGCGGCGGTGCAGCAGTCGGGTCGTACCGAGTCGACGACCCGAGGTCCTACGGCGTCTTAGAGACCGACGACGATGGGTTCGTCAACGGAGTCATCGAAAAGCCCGAGAACCCTCCGTCAGACCTCATCAACGCCGGTGCGTACGTCTTCCCGGCAGAGGCACAGACGTGGCTCAACGTCGCCGAGAGTGACCGCGGCGAACTCGAACTGACCGACGTACTCGCGCGAACGTGCGACGAATACGACGTTCGCGGCGTCGCGTTCGACCGATGGTTAGACGTGGGTCGGCCGTGGGAACTCCTCGAAGCGAACGAGTGGAAACTCGACGAACTCGAGACGCGCATCGACGGTGACGTGTCCGAGCAGGCAGAGCTCAATGGGACAGTCGTCGTCGAAGAGGGCGCGACGGTGCGCTCTGGTGTGGTTATCGACGGACCAGTCCTCGTTCGTCGCGGGGCCTCTGTCGGCCCGAATGCCTACGTTCGCGGACACACTGTCGTCGGCGAAGACGCGAAAGTCGGCCACGCCGTCGAGGTGAAAAACAGTGTGTTGATGGAAGGCGCAACGGTCGGCCACCTCTCGTACGTCGGCGACAGTGTCCTCGGACGCGACGTGAACTTCGGAGCGGGAACGAAAGTCGCCAATCTCCGCCACGATGGGGAACCCGTCCGACAGATGCTCAAAGGCGAACTCGTCTCGTCCGGACGACGGAAGTACGGCGTGATTCTCGGAGACGGTGTCAAGACAGGAATCAACGCCTCACTCAACGCTGGGGTCCGACTCCCGACTGATGGGACCGTCAAACCCGGCGAGTCTATCCTCTACGACCGGGTCGACGACGCTCCCGACACAGACGCCAACTGAGGGGTAGCGGCCGCGACGACCGTCACCGGCCGACAGATTGTCGTGTGAGTCTGAACGTCTGTCGGACCATCACGTTCGGAATCTCGCACTAATTGGACGTGTCTGTACAGTTTTTGTGATAGTATGCCCTCAGTCGTAGCACCTGAAGCGGGCATACCCGACCAAAAGTCGAGTTTTGAGGGCGTCGAGGAGGACGAGCGAGCCACCGTGAAATCTAAAATGGCCGTAGAACGAATCAGAGTATATGTCGAACAGCAGCCGATTCGTCGTCGCGACTCACGTGCTCACGAACTTGGCCGTGCGGCGCGACGAACGGCTGTCTTCCGACCGTCTCGCCTGGAGCGTCAACACGAATCCGGTCGTCATCCGGCAACTGCTCTGCTCACTTCGAGAGGCAGGTCTCGTGGACTCCAAGCGCGGTCCAACTGGTGGATTCACACTCGCGCGTGAACCGGGGGCCATCTCACTTCGAGACATCTACGAGGCGGTGGAAGACGGTGAACCGTTCTGTTTCCACGCGAACGAACCGAACGACGAGTGTACGGTTGGTGAACACATCCAACCAGTGCTCGACGAACTATTCGAACCCGCAATTCAAGCGATGCTCGACGAATTGGACGCCGTCACTGTCGCCGACGTCCACGAGACAGTGTTCGACGCCGCAGACGTCGACCCACTAGAGATTTAACGGGCTCAAGCAGTCGACTCGGCGGTTTCGACCTCGACGGGTGACTCTTCGAGCCACTCGTTCGCCCACTCTTCTATCTCGGTGAACACCGGGCACAGCGAGACACCCTTGTCGGTCAGCGAGTAGTACGTCGCGACGGGGGCGTCTTCTTCGAGTCGCCGGTTGACGAAGCCCGTCTCCTGGAGGTCGTCGAGGACGCGCGACAGCGTCCGGGAACTCGCGCCCGTCGAGCGCTTGAGTTCGTTGAACCGCTTCTCGCCGTCCTGTAGGTCGTGGAGGACGATGAGCCGCCACTGTGACCCAATCTGTTTCAGCGAGTCGATGATGGGACACGGTGCGTCGTCCACGGACATTTCGGAGGCCATACCCACCTCTGGAGTCACACCGACTTTAGTGGTTCGGTTAGTTCACCTACTTTCAAAACGTTACTTGGTTCGTCTGAACGCCCACGGGAACGAACACGCACTGACGGACGAAGCACGGTGACGTGCGAGTAACCAGGTTTCACCACTGTCAGAACAACTATATGTTCGGGCGAAACCTATGGAGATTCAGGTTCGAATCGTATCTCGGCAGGTTCGTCCAAACGGGGCAAACGTGCCGGTGGACCGATACGAAACACGACACCCACCACCATGCAGACGAACGGAATACACCACGTGACCGCTATCGCGGGTACCCCCACGGCGAACGTCGCCTTCTACACCGACGTGCTTGGCGTACGCCTCGTCAAGCAAACAGTCAACTTCGACGACACGCACACCTACCACCTCTACTACGGAGACGAGACCGGAACGCCGGGAACGATACTCACGTTCTTCCCGTTCGCCGGCGAACACCCCGGTCGACCCGGACGGGGTCAAGCGACGGCCACCGCGTTCACCATCCCAGACGGTTCAGTAGACTACTGGGAAGACCGTCTCCGCGCCCACGACGTAGAAGTCGACGACCGGACCACACGCTTCGGTGAGACTGTCCTCTCGTTCCGTGACCACGATGGGCAACCACTCGAACTCGTCACGGGAGACTCGCCAGTCGAACCGTGGACTGGTGGCCCAGTTCCATCTGACCACGCAATCCGTGGGTTTCACGGTGTGACGCTCCACTCGACCGACCCCGAGGTGACAGGGAGTATCCTCGGAGTTCTCGGGTACGAGCAGACTGCGTCGACGAAAGAGCGCCTCCGGTACACCACGAACGGCGACCGAGCGTCGGTTATCGACATCCTGACCAGCGACGGTCCTCGCGGACGACCGGGAGTCGGAACCGTCCACCACGTCGCGTTCCGAACGGCGGACGACGACGAGCAATCGGCGTGGCGCGAACGACTCACCGAGGCCGGGATGTACGTCACGAAACAGAAGGACAGACGCTACTTCCGGTCGATATACTTCCGAGAACCGGGAGGAGTCCTCTTCGAGATAGCCACCGACGAACCCGGGTTTACTCGGGACGAAGACCCCACCGCCCTGGGGACGGAACTCAAACTGCCCCCGTGGTTGGAAGCAGACAGAGACGTCATCGAAGACCGACTACCGCCACTCGACGTCGCCGCCGAGGCGGACGTCTGAATCGGAGTCCGCCGTCTCGGAAGGGATGACCTACGGAGGCGAAGCCGTTCTGTCGTCACAGTGCGTATCCATCTCATGCACGAGTTTCAGCCGGTCTCACTGACAGTCGTCGGTGAGAGTGGTGACACAGGTGGTGGCGTCTTCGAGTTCGAAGCGTCTGTCGTGCTGCTCCGTGGGGACACCCTCAACCTCTGGGTGGGAGACGAGCACTTCGTCGCCGACTCCGAAGGAGGGATTCAGCGGGGACAGTACGTCCTCGTGACGACACCGACGACTGGGAGCATCGCCCGAATCGTCGAGACGAGTGCTCCCGCGTCACCGGACCCACGTCGGCCAATCGAAGTCGAGCTCGAGTACAGATGGAACGCCGAGACGTTCGTCACAGAACCGACCGTCGAGTTCTGGACGCGTGACGAATTAGCCGTCACCGGGCCTCACGAGAGTCACACCGGGGGAGACGAACGCGTCGTCACGTTCGTCCGACCGACGAGTACGTGAGTGAAGTCTGACGGGCCAATAGCCGGTCTTCGACACCGACAGTGAACAGTATCAAATCCCCGTTGACACCTCACGCGAGCAGTCGAGAGAGGAGTAAGAAGACGCGTTTGAGGTTCTCTGAGAGACGAGTCTGGTTTTCAGAGAAGAGGACGATTTCGTCGTCGAGTGCGTGGACCTCGATGGTCCGTCCACGGTCGGTCGTGTCTTTCAGTTCGAGACCCTGAATCGAGTCGAGCGGAACGATGAGATACCGAAAGTCTTCGTCTTTGATGTCGGCGTTACAGTGGTCGCCGAAGATGTGGAGGCTGTGTTCTGTGACGCCGATTTCGTACCCGATGTAACTCATCCCGGTTATCTCTGCGCCGGCGCGGCCACCCTTTACTTTCCCCTTCAGTTGCGAGGGTTCGAGGAGGATACCGTCTACCATACGGGCCACTTCTGACCACCCAGTCGTAAGTATTCGCGCCCAGTTCTCGGTGTTGATTTTCGCAGACGGCGGTGGCTGCGAGAGGTAGTTCGAGAAGAGAGAATCGTGGCGGGCCGATGCGTTACACCGACTCAGATTCCGCCGGGTGAGTAGAGGACGAAGTTACCTCGCTGTCACCCCTCCCATCGGATTCGATGATAGAGTACGTCGTCGTCAGATGGCTGAGCACGTAGTCGACGGTGGACGGGTCGTACGTCCAGAAGCCCCGGAATCCCTGCCCATCGGGTTGTTCCTCGGCGACGAGACCACACTTGTAGTCGTCGACTCCATTTCCGTCGTAGACGACGAACCAGGAGCGACGGACCTCCGCAGAGCGAGCGAGGTGGAGTTGGAAGTTGTCCACTTTCGGAACGTCCGCAGACGGATAGATGTACGCGTGGACGAACAGGTCATTTCGTTCACCTAGTCGGTTGTACGACTCGAGTTGAGGGTCGAGGTTGTCGCCCGTCTGAAAGCCAGAGTGGAGTTGGCCAGCACCGACGCGCCACGCCCGGTCTTCTATCTCCCGCGTCGCGTTGAGCATCTTCTGCCGGTCGTACGACGTAAAGAGCGTCTCGTCGAGGTGGTCCAAGATAGGGGCGTACGACTCCCGTTCGAACCCGGGTTCGACGTCCTCGGCGTCTTTGAGGACGTGTGCGACGTCGACCGCGGTGTGAAACTTCTCTCCCGTCCCGAGGACGGCGTAGTTCGATGGCCCACTGTCGACCGTCGCCGCTTCGACCGAGACGTTTCGGTCCTCGAAGTGTTCGGCGAGACGGTCGACCACTCCCTCGCGCGGATTGAATACGGTGAGCGTCCGCTCAGCGGCGGCGACACCGGCGATCAACTCGCTGAGAGACATACTGAGTGGTGAAGACGTAGTACCATTATTTGATTCTTTGCATAAAATAAATAAGATGTATGAGCACTGGGCTTACTCGAAATTGAGTTTCTTCGAGAGATAACGAGTCACGTTATTTCGTATCATGGATTCTTAACTATGGGTGTCGGGGTCGTACATCCGGTATGATTTCTGGGTCCGACCAGTCGACTCCCCACGCGGACACCACCGGAACGGGAGTCCACGACTGGTTCGCGCGCGAGGCCCCGAGCATCGTCGCCGGTCTCGAAGCGTCGCAGTTCATCGGCCCCATCACCGCCGCCACGGCATGGGACCTCATCGCCGCTGGACATCCTGCCAAAGCGGTCGAACTCGTCCTCGAAGAAGTCGACGAGTCGTGGCGTTAGTGCACTGTCCGAGGGTCGTTTGGATGGCAGGAAGAGAGCCTCACAACAGCAATGTGCGCGTCAGGTCACCCGTCGCGCGACGTGGTATCGCGGATGTACAGTTCGACTAGCGCATCCAGAAGGTGTGGCGCTAACTCGAATCGCACGTCGACGCTGTTCTCCTCGTTGTCGTAGGAGAGTTGCTTCACGTCGATTGCAGCGAGCAGCGTCCGCATCGAGTCCACCACGTAGTTGCTCGCACCTGCCTCGACGCGGAGGTCGTCGCCGAGGTGGATAGACAGACCGTCGACGACCGTCTCGTAACACGTCTTGTTCGGTGTCTCGACCCGCTGGCTCCGTTCGACGAGTCCGAGCGACGAGAGCGTCTCTAAGCGTCGATAGATAGTCGATTCGGAGACACTACAGTTCTCTGCGAGTTCTTCTGCGGTCATCGGGGAATGCTTGCAGGCCAACAAGACCTCACGTGAAACGCTATCTCCGAGGGCGTCGAGGAGTTCGTCGTCAGTAGACTCCGGAGGGACGTCTGTACTCGATGGGGGTGGGACCTCGTCCGCGTCACCCGTCAGCGGTCCGTCGGGGTCGTCTGACGACGAGAGGACGTCGTCCACAAGTTCTCGTCGTGTCATCGTGTGCTACCAAACGTCGGCAAGGAATATGTAATCGGCGCCTACAGTATTCTTATTATTTCATTTATCCTGATACATCTGTCGTGCCAGACGGCGTCGGGGTGAGCGAAGAAAACAGCAGACTGCGTCTGTTAGGTGAAGGAAAACAGCCGAAAAACGAGACAGTGTACCGTGTCAGTCAGCCAGAACAGCGGACACGCCGGTGTGGGTCCACTGGATGGTGGAGTGGGTGCGCGCGCTCACTCGACGGTGACACACTTCGCGAGGTTGCGCGGCTTGTCGATGGGTCGTTCGAGCAACTTCGCCGCGTGGTACGCGACCAGTTGTAGTTGGACGTTCGCGAGGATACCCGCGATTTCTGGGTGCGTCTCGGGAATCGTGAGGACGTGGTCAGCGAACTCGACGACTTCGGTCGACCGCTCGCTCGTGACGGCGACGACCGGTGCACCCCGCGCTTGGACTTCCTTCATGTTGCTCAGCGTCGCCTCGTCCTCGTGGCCAGTGAAGATGGCGAACACTGGCGTAATCGGGGTGACGAGCGCGAGTGGACCGTGCTTGAGTTCCGACGCTGCGAACCCTTCGGCGTGTTCGTACGATATCTCCTTGAACTTGAGCGCACCTTCGAGGGCGACGGGGTGGGCTGGACCCCTGCCGATGAAGAAGTACGCATCGCTGTCTTGGTACTCGATTGCGATTTCGCGCGCCGTGGAGGTGTCGAGAATCTCTTGGACGTCGCCGGGGAGGCGCGCCAGTGCCTCCATCAGGTTCCGGGCGTCTGGAGATTTCGTTCCCTCGATATCCTCGGCGATGCGTTCCGACAGGAGCGCGAGCGCCGTCACCTGTGACGAGAACGTCTTGGTCGCCGCGACTCCAATCTCTGGACCGGCACGGAGGAGCATCTCGTCGTCACACTCGCGGGTAATCGACGACCCGACGACGTTGGTCATGGCGAGAGTCCGTGCTCCCGAAGCGCGGGCGCGGCGGACGGCGTCGAGCGTGTCGGCCGTCTCGCCGGATTGACTGACCGCGACGACGAGGGTGTTCTCCGTCACCGGCGGATTGACCACCGAGTACTCACCGGACATGAACGCGTACGCGGGAATGCCACGTGCGTTGAGCAGCGACGCCGCGTACATCCCTGCGTGGTGCGACGTTCCCATCGCGATGAGGTGAACTTGCTCCACGTCGCTGAACGTTCCCGGCGGGAACTCGTCTAACTCGACGCCACCGGTGTGGGTGTTCAGTCGACCCTGCGTCGTCCGGCGGAGTGCACCGGGTTGCTCGTTAATCTCCTTGTACATGTAGTGTTCGTAGCCACCCTTCGTCGCCGTCTCGGGGTCCCACTCGATGTGCTCGACCGGTCTATCGACCGGCCGGCCAGCGGAATCGGTAATCTCGTAGCCATCCGGGCGGGTCACGACGAAGTCGCCGTCGTGCAGGTAGACGACGCGTTGGGTGTGCTGGATGAACGCCGGCACGTCGCTGGCGAGGAAGAACTCGCCGTCGCCCACGCCGAGGACGAGTGGCGACCCAGAGCGGGTCGCGTAGATAGCCTGGTCGTCGCCGATTATCGCTGCGATAGCGTAGCTCCCGGAGAGACTGCCGATAGCGGCGCGGAAGGCCTCGTCGGGTGTCGCACCGTTTCGGAGGTTCTCTTCGATGAGATGCGGGACGACTTCGGTGTCCGTCTCGCTGCTGAAGGTGTGGCCCTTCGATTCGAGTTCGGACCGAAGCGACTGGTAGTTCGAGATGATACCGTTGTGGACGACGGCGACGTTGCCGGACTCGTCAGTGTGCGGGTGCGCGTTGCCGTCGGTGACGCCACCGTGCGTCGCCCACCGGGTGTGGCCGATACCGTAGTTCCCGGAGATGGGGTTCTGTTCGACTGCCGCGACGAGTTCGGACACTTCGCCGACACGCTTCGTCAGCGAGATACCGGCCTGGTCTTTGACTGCGATGCCAGCAGAGTCGTAGCCGCGGTACTCCAACCGCTGGAGGCCGTCCATGATGGAATCGACCGAGTCGTCTGCGCCGATGCAGGCAGTGATTCCGCACATCAGTGCGTCACCTCCACGCGCTCGCGGACGTCACCATGGAGGACCGTCCCCGCGCCGACGATTGCTTCGGCACCGACGCGACTCCCCGGAGAGAGCGTCACGTTCGCACCGACTGTCGCACGGTCACCGACGATACTGCCGAGTTGGCGGTCCGTGTACAGACGCCCTTCGAGGATGACGTCTGCCTGCCCACCGGGCGAGACGACACCGTCGCCGATGTGTCCACCGGGCCCGACGACGGAGTCTCGGAGTATCGCTCCGGCGTCGATGCGGGCATCGGTCGAGAGGATGGACCGCTCGACGACGCTGTTCGCGCCGACGACAACGTTGTTCTGGAGGCAAGACCCGGGCCCGACGACGGCACCCGGACCCACGTCGCAGTCGTCACCGATGACGACTGGGTCCTCGATGACTGCCTGCTCGTGGATGCGCGCGGACGTCGAAATCGAAGACGATTCGAGACGCGCGAGGAGCATCTCGGTCACAGAGAGGAGCCCCCACGGGTGGGAGGGGTCTAGCCAGCCACCGTTGACCGTGACCGACGAGACGTATCCGTCCAGGCGGTGGATGACGTCCGGGAGTCTGGTCTCACCCTCGTACGATGGCGTCCGGCGGAGTGCATCGAAGACAGACTCGTCGAACGCGTAGACGCCCGCGTTGACGAGGTAGCCGTCACCATCGTCCGCGTGTTCGTCGATGTCGGAGATGCGGCCGTCGTGTTCGACGACGACACCGTACTCTTCTGGCGTCTCCGAGGACGCGACAGCGAGTGTCGCGACGGAGTCAGTCATCGAGAATCGTTCCAACACACTCGAGACGATGTCCGCATCGATGACGTTGTCACCGTTGCAGACGACGAACGAGTCGGAGACGTGTCCCTCGGCTTGCAGGAGGGCGTGACCACTGCCGAGTCGCGAGTCCTGACGGACGAACTCGATGTCGGCATCCGGGTAGCGAGCAGAGAGGTGTGTCTGGATGCGCTCGGACCGGTGCCCCACGACGACGACGACGTGTTCGATGCCGCACTCGAACAGAGAGTCGAGGACGTACTCGATGACCGGCCGGTTCGCCACAGGGAGCATCGGTTTGGGCTGGAACGTGGTGAGTGGTCGGAGCCGCCTTCCTTCGCCAGCAGCGAGCACGACTGCCTCCGTGATGCGGTGGTTCATGCGCCACCACCCGAGACGAGCGTACCTTCAGAACGTATCCGTGACTGGGCACAAATCATACCAGTGTTTGGGGGAGCGACGGAGATTGTTATACAGCCAATTCTCGAATCGGGGGGGTCGTTAGGGCCACATATGTTAATTGGTGTCACGGTCAGAGGCGAGCGAAATCTGGGAGATCGACGGTATGGATACTCCTAATCGTCGGGAGAGAGACGTCGAGCGTCTGCAGAATCAAACCAGACGACGACTGTCCGGTGTTCGTGAACACCTCGTGGTGTCCAACTCGGAGAGAGCGACCACCAGAAGGCGATACCCGAGGCTGAGCGACGTGACTCGCGGACGGGGTAGATAGACTCGGGAGTCGTCCCGAGTCACTCGTGAAAACGAAGTGTAAGTCGTTTCGAACCGGAGATTACGCAGCGAGGCGGTCCTTGTACGACTCCATCGCGGTGATAGCCATGAGCGTCGCGGTGCTCAGGACGGCCCATCCCGCAGCAGGAATCTGTTCGAGACCGGGGACACCGAGCAGTCCGGCAGAGACAGTCGTTGCCACGGCGGCGGCGATCGTCAGGTTCCGCTTCGGTGACGAGACGAGACTCTCGGATTCCTCGGCGGCGTCCGAGGCGTTCGAGACGTTACCGTTGAGGTACGTCTCGAGTTGCTCTGCGGCATCGAGCAACGTGATGTCACCTCGGTTCTTGTCGAAGTCGACGATACCCGCCGAGTCCATCTTCGGGAGGTGGCACTGGTACAACCCGATGTACACGCGCTTGCGTTGACTCGAAGAGAGGGCCTTGATGTCGATGTCGTTCTCTTTCGCCGCGATGAATTCGGCCATGTCGCCGAGTTTCGCTTCGCCTTCGTGTTCTTTCAAGTAGCGGAGTGCGTCGCGGCGGCGTTGGTTCTTCAGAATCTCGAAGACGACGTCCTTCGAGAGAGACTCTGATTCTTGTTCGGAGACTTCACAGCTTCCTCCGGTCGTTTCTGCTATCTGTTCCGGTGCTGTCTGTTCGACAGCGTCAGCGTCAGTGTTCGTTTGGAGCGAATCGGTTACCATTGTTCCTTCCTCCCCCACTCGCGTATTCGCGTGACGTCGGTCGTCACCACGACCGAAGCTGGCACGTCGTGTGGTGTTCCGACAGTCGGTCACCACTCAGGCACAGACCACAGCGTAGGTCACTCCACCAGGTGCGACCTAACACACGAGGGTTACCGAGACTATACGACAGATGAGGATATATACCTGCCTGACAATCCCAGACATTGATTTGTCCGACCGTTAGGGTCTCAAAATGTGCGAGTAAATCGGTTGTAACAATCTATATTAACTCAGATTTTCAATTATCCCGATACAACGTCTAGAATTCTGATAGCCGCGCAGTGACTCGATTATTTACTTTGTACCAATCGGATTCTCGCAACATTCTCGTTAGCTGATTACTTCCATAGTCAATTTGAAAATTCGGTGGTAGCAAAAAGTGAGAATACCAATTGTATATGCCAACACGCCGCATTCGGTGGTCCAACCGGGCCCTATCGAGTCGAGAAACTATCGGTCGCCGGGTCATCTCTCCCCTACTCGACGAGTGCTTCGAAGGCGTCAGGCGGTGTGCCCCCTTGTTCTTCGAGGAAGTACTGTGCAAGTACCAAGGCGACGAGTGCAGTCGAGACGAAGATGGCGACGGCCGCCCACGAGAGGAGGGCGAAAACGGGGAGTCCAGCCCAGAGTCCCACGATCATCACCCACCCGAGAACACCGAGTGAGCCGTAGTATCTCGTCCACGAGCGGCCAGTTTCGGTCTGCATCCAGAAGAACCCGCGACTAGCGACGTCCGAGACGAGAGCGACGTTTCGTTCTTCTTCGTCGTACTGGACGAGGCCCGCCGACTCGAGTTTCGGAAGGTGCGTCTGGTACAACGAGATGTACACTCGTTGCCGTTCCTCGTCGGTCACGTCTTCGACCGCCGTTTCGTTCTCTCTGGCGGCGACCATCGCAGCAAGTTGCTTTAACGAGATAGCCTCGTCTGCTCGGTGGAGGAAATACAGGATTTGCCTCCGACGCGAGTTGCTGAGGATGCGGAACAGCTCGTCTTTTGATAGGGATGTCATCGGTGTGTGCGGGCGGTCCCGCGCACGCCGCGCGAGAGGACCATAGCTCCGGTTGACCAATGTACACCACATGTGACCTTTGTTATCGTGACATTTCTGGGAGGCACTGGACCAATATTGGACGAAATTTAAGTTCATCTTCATCAGAAAGTCCGGCACACGTAGACGGTCAGTACCCTGGTTTTATCTCGTAAATCGAGATGATTACCGGAGGGGAGGGGTGTTGAGAAAAGTCAAATGTGCAATAGATGTGTTCTCGCGCGTTCCCAGCGGTAATGAGACCAATTATCCAGTATAGAGGTGGCTAACAATACCAGAGTACGGCGATAATATGAGTTGAGACTACATGTTCGAATTGACTGGCTTCCAGCGCGACCTACTGTACGTCATTGCCGGTGCGGAGCGACCCTCCGGCCAAGAGATAAAAGAGATGATCAGCAAGGACGTGGGCGAAGTGAATCACGGACGCCTCTACCCGAACCTCGACGCACTCGTCGAACAAGGCTACGTCAACAAAGGTCAACACGACCGGCGGACAAACTTCTACGAGATGTCGGAGAAAGGTCGAGAGTCGATTCTCGCACGGCGAGAGTGGGAAGACCAACACGTCAGCTTCCTCTAGTACGCCACGAACAGTGAGTTTCCGACGCGCGAGTGGGTCGTGAAACCGTCACTTCGAACAGCGACCGGACTGGAGTGTTCGTGCCAGAGGGTACTCCGGAGCACCGGTCTAAGGTGACACGCGGGCGGGAGAACGCTACCACGGTTCGCGTTCACTCGTCGAACCGTCTTCGACGACGAGAAGAGAACTGTCCTCGATGAAAGCGGCGAGACGAATCCCGCTGTCTCTCTTTTTCGGTACCGTGCCGGCGTCGAGAGCCATCACTCTTCAGGCGTCGACGGAAGTGACGTTCCCACCTACTGGACAGTACCGGTCTCGGGTGTGAGCCACGGAATCGATCCAGGCGAGTCGCTAGTTCCGTGCACGAGGTGCCAGTGGAGCGACCGCTCGCGAACCGTGTTGAACGCGGGTTGTGTGTCTGCGATGACTGCGGTATAGTGGCTAACGCTGACGTGAATGGTGCTGAGGACATTCGACAGAACGTATCTCCGAGTTCACCGAGTCCGTCGACGAATAGGAGTAGTGACTGGTCGACACAGCCATCGACGTACCTGTTCGACACAGAGAGCGGATGCTTCGCACCACAAGAACAGACCACATCGTAAACCACGATATCCCAACGTGATCGAGAGTCCTCACCATTCAGGGCAGGGAAGACGTCGACTCAGTCGTGTTCACATCGTCGACCGTGCGGTTCGTCAGAACGCAACTGTTTCGGGCCACAGGGAGCTATTCGCGTTCTCGCGAACGACCCTCCCGTACCGCTGGCCCCTGATTAGATAGAGAATCATCCGAAACACTGCGGAGGGTCAGAAGAAAAATATCACAATACAGGACATTGGAATTCCACCAAATATTTCAGAATATTTACTGTGTCTGCTCCGGGGACAAAGCAGTCATTAATGCGGTCATAAGAAAGTGATTAATACAGCGATAATAAGCTGCTGTACAGCGATTTTTGGGTTCGAAGCGAAAACGTATCGTATAATAACTCGTGACTGTCGATATCTGAATAGTATTAGGATTAGATATTCATGTCTTCTTACTAATGTAATTATCGCAACATTTATGGACCTAATCCGCAACTCCAGAAACATGGTAAGCGAACGGTCCACCGGGCAGGGCCCCGAGAACAAGACTGAAAATGCTGTCGGCAGGCGGGGATACCTCGCGCTGTTCGGTTCAGTAACTGCTGCGGGTACGCTCGCAGGCGTCTCTGGGCTCGGCTCGGCGACAGAACAGTCCGACGAATCATCTCCGAGCGATGGCGACCACACGCTCGTCGTCGCAGGTACTGGCTCACTCTCGTCGTTCGAGGTGACCGTCAGCGGAGAAATCTCACCACTGAACTCGAACGGTGCACTCAGCACCACGGGAGCAGTCGGACCGGCGGCAGAAGGAACCGTCGGCGACGACTCACGGAGCTACCAGTTCGACGGAGACATCACGAACTTCCAGTCGACCGACTCCGTGTCAGTGTACGTCGACGGCGTCCGTGTGCCGACCAACTCGTTCTGAGAGCCGTCCAGAGCGCCGTTTTCCGGTCACCACTCTCTGTGCACCAGACGCACGTCTGTGAATCGCCACCGGTATCGAACCGATGGCCGGCGCGGGCGAGTCCCTCCAGTTACGGTTTTTTCGAGTGACCGACGGCTACGAACACAGCAATCGACACCTCGTGAGACCTACGAGCGCACGTAGCCACGCAGCCATTCGGCTGTGATGTCGGTGAATCCGACCGTCGACCCACCGTGGTCTTCGACGAAGACATCGGCATCGTCCGCCGACGAGAAGGGAATCAGGTCTCTCCCCATCCCACCGAGGACCGCACTCCCGACGACGTAGGTCATCTCGGTGGCGTCGCCAAAGGTATCCGCACCCGTGTGTGTCGAGATGAACGTGTCTCCCCCGTCGCTGGTGAGCGAATAGTCCACGACAGAGTAGTCTGTGACGTAGATTGCCGTCTCGTTCCAGCCCATCTGCTCGTGTTCGAAGTAGTAGGGAAACAGTCCCATACTCAGCGTGTGGAACCACGCCGGGTTTTCGTGTCCGTCTGGCGCGTTGTCACGGTAGAAAATTTGTCCGTTCGGGCCGGCGTGGAGGCCGATGACCATGCCACCCTGGTCGTCCTCTTTCCCACCAGAGAGGTCGATTGGCGCAGGTTTCGACGCGGAATCGCCGCCAAGACACCCAGCGAGTCCCACGGTTGTACCCACAGCGAGCGCCTTCAGTGTGGTCCGTCGAGTGACTCTGTTCGGTGACGCCGGGGCATCTGGGGGAACGTCGTTCATCG
Source organism: Haloferax profundi (assembly GCF_001469865.1). Lineage (GTDB taxonomy): Archaea > Halobacteriota > Halobacteria > Halobacteriales > Haloferacaceae > Haloferax > Haloferax profundi. The sequence goes on along the minus strand of NZ_LOPV01000199.1, from coordinate 508 downwards.
GTTCGTTGGTTCTGACTCCTGCGTCATCGTATTTAAACTGTGAGAAGTGTGACGCACCGACGAAGCAGCGTCAGATTCGAACGAACGGGTCGAAATCGAGTGGAAGAGCGCTCAGGCGACGACACGTGCACCCTCGACGAGAGCGCGTGCTTCCTGGAAGAGGTGGTCTGCCTCAGACGAATCCCGTGCTTCTGCCGTGATACGGACGAGTGGTTCGGTCCCACTGGCGCGAACGAGGAACCAGCCATCGTCGGTGTCGACGCGGATTCCGTCGATGGTATCGACGTTTTCGTACTGGGCGTGGATTTCACGAGCGATTCGGTCCATCGCCCGGGTCTTGTTCTCGAACGAGAGACTGGTCCGGCGTGTCGTGTAGGCGTCTCCGCCGAGCGATTCGACCTGTTCAGAGAGCGGACCCTCGCGCGCGACGAGTTCGGTGAGTTTCAACGCGGCGTAGTGTCCGTCCGGGGCGAGCGTCTCGTCGGGCCATATCCACGCGCCAGAGGGT
>NZ_LOPV01000198.1 GCF_001469865.1 Haloferax profundi | reverse complement strand
GGAGTGCCCCCGTGCGCTTCTTCACATTACTTCGAATGGCACGGTTACATTTAACGCCGTTGATTTAGTGGCTCTGTGAGAAAAATAGACACGAGGCGTGTCATAACTTCACGCGCGTCCAGTCCTGACCTCGATCGAGGAGCGAGTGAAACAAAGTATTAGTTTCGCGCGCGTGCGAAGCGACGACGGAATCGACTCAGTTGAACTCGGTTTATAACGGGTCGCTTTATAAGGAAGGAGGTATGATTAAAAAGCGAGCAATGAGTGGGCCGGCAGACTCCATCGAGATTCAGAACGTAGTCGCATCGACCGGGATCGGTCAAGAGCTCGACCTCGAAGCACTTGCCGACGACCTTCCCGGTGCTGATTTCAACCCAGACAATTTCCCTGGCCTCGTCTATCGGACACAAGAGCCGAAGGCCGCGGCACTCATCTTCC
>NZ_LOPV01000197.1 GCF_001469865.1 Haloferax profundi | reverse complement strand
GTCTGGGAAGATCGTGTGTACCGGTGCAAAGAGCATCGACGACGTGCACGAAGCACTCGGAATCATCTTCGACAAGCTCCGAGAACTGAGCATCCCCGTCGACGACGAACCCGAAATTACGGTTCAGAACATCGTCTCCAGTGCGGACCTGGGTCACAACCTGAACCTGAACGCCCTCGCTATCGGTCTCGGTCTCGAGGACGTCGAGTACGAACCCGAGCAGTTCCCCGGCCTCGTCTACCGGATGGACGAACCGAAGGTCGTCATCCTCCTGTTCGGTTCCGGGAAAATCGTCATCACTGGTGGCAAGCGGACTGACGACGCAGAGACGGCCGTCGAAGAAATCGTCGAGCGTATCGACGCACTCGGTCTTCTCGGCTAAGTTCTCACACCATACTTTCTTCGGCAGTGCACTCCGGTGAGCGACGCACCGACAAGCGTAAAATGTCGAATACACTAACGAGACGACATGAATGCGCGGGAGGACGTCGCGTTCCTCGTCGGGTCGCAAAGCAGGGAGTCGATACTCCAGGCACTCGCGCGAGAGCCACGGCGGCCAACTGACCTCGCGCGGGTCTGTGGATGCGCCCGCGAAACAGCACAGCGGACACTCGCAGGGTTCTGTGACCGGGGATGGGTGGAGAAATCCGACGGATTGTACCGACTCACCCCTGGAGGAAAGATGGTCTACGAACAGTACACAGACCTCGTCGACACCGTCGAGTGCACGGCCCGGATGCGCGAGTTCCTGACGAACGCTGGGGGCGTCTGTGACGACGTCCCGGACGATGTCCTCGAGCAGTTGACCGTCACGACTGCTGTGGACAACGACCCACACGCACCGATCAATCGATACCTCACGGTCCTCGGTAGCGACACAGTAGACAAATTCCGCGGCGTCTCCCCTATCGTCAGCCGGGTCTTCAACGAAGCAGCAGAACGGGTCCTCGGCCCGCAGACGGAGATGGAACTCGTCGTCGACAGAGACGTTCTCGAACGGTCCATGTCGGAGTACACCGAATCGTTCGAACTCGGACAGGAACTCGACCAGTTCTCGCTTCGCGTCGTAGAAGACACTCTCGAACTCGGCCTCCTCCTCGTCGATGGCCACGGCCTGGTCGCAGCCTACGACGACTACGGAAACATGGTCTCACTCGTCGACGGTGACGCACCCGAAGTCGTGACGTGGGTCGAAAGCCTCTACGAGTCGATTCGAAGCGAGTCGAAACCGCTCGAGTACGGTGACTCGGCAGTGTAAGCCGAGGAGCCAACCAGCCGACGATGCGTCGACGACGGTGGGCCAGACAGAACTGTGACCGAAGCAGTCACACGTGATTTTTCCAATCACACAAGCATGCAATAAAATATAAGACTGTCCTCTTCAGAGGTGTTAGTGCAGCGGCAGGTGGTCCCCGCTGACGATTCGACACCTCCACCGACTCGGGCGTCGGTCCGTCCCTCTTAGACGTCCTCTGTCAGGACGTCTTTGACCACGTCCGGGTCTTCGAGCAGTTGGTGTTTCGTGTAACTCCCTTCAGCACTACCGCCGCTGTGTTTGGACTGCTCGATGATATCGAGGAACGCGTGTTCTTTGAGGAGGTCACGAACTCGCCGAAGAGAGAGGCTATCCGAACCTTGCTGTCGGCAGATGTTCTCGTAGACTTCGTACACACGACTCGTCCGGAAGCCGTCCTGTTGTTGGTTAGACAGCGAGAGAATCGCCAGCGCCTGGAGAACGTAGCGTGAGTGCGGTGTCGAACCACGGATGAGTTCACGGAACCGGTCTGTCTCCGCGCGCTGGCGCGCCTGCGTGACAAAGTTTTCTTTGACCGTACTCGCGCCCATCGACTGTGCGATTTCACCAGCGTACCGAAGGATGTCGATTGCCTTGCGGGCGTCCCCGTGTTCACGGGCAGCGAGTGCCGCGGCGCGGGGAATCGTCGAGGGGTCCAAGACGCCGTCGCGGAACGCGTCACTCCGTGCGTCCATGATATCACGCAGTTGGTTGGCGTCGTACGGTGGAAAGACGAACTCTCGTTCGCAGAGACTGGATTTGACGCGTTCGTCCATTCGGTCTTTGTACTGAATCTTGTTGCTGATACCGATGACACCGAGTTTGCACCCGGATATCTTCCCCGCCTCACCCGCCCGCGACAGTTGCATGAGAATATCGTCGTCGCTCAGTTTGTCGATTTCGTCGAGGATGATGAGAACGACGTCGTAGAGGGCGTCGAGGATACGCCAGAGACGCTTGTAGTACGTCGACGTAGAGAGCCCCTTGTCGGGGACTTTGATGCCGGTGACCGCGGGGTCGTTGACGCTATCCGCAATCGTCTGGACAGCCTGCGTCTCTGTGGTGTCCTGTGCGCAGTCGACGTACGCGAACATCGCCTTCACGCCTTCTTCTTCGGCAGTGTCGACGAGTCGTTGTGAGACGTACTTCGCACAGAGCGACTTCCCGGTTCCCGTCTTTCCGTATATCAACACGTTGCTCGGACTCTGTCCGAAGATTGCAGGATTCACCGCCGTCGCGAGGTTCGAAATCTCGTCGTCGCGACCGACGATGCGACCCTCACCAGGGAGATGATTGATTTCTAACAACTCCTTGTTAGCGAAGATGGGGTCCTCCCTGGTGAAGAGGTCGTCGCTGGCGTTAGGCATGTTCGCAACACACCACGTTTCCGGTGAAAGGACTTACCATTCGACGCAGGACACACACACCGGATTTCCGGTGAACGGGTACGAACCTCCGTTTCCAGTCCACACGAAACAGAGGTGTGGGTTCACCGGAAACTCGGTGTGGGACAGACCAGGACAAGATAATCTCGTCGACGTTCGAGCTTCACGGCCGACAATCAGCCCGCCGACCTCCGAATTCGTCAGTCAGGCCTCTGCGTCGTCGACAGACGATGCGGCGGCAGGTTTCACAGAACGTGGTCGACCCTCCTCGGTAGCGTGGTTACTCGGTAGAAACACCTGGACGGTTGGACGAGAGATAACTCACCAGAAGAGTCGAGGGAGACGGAAGAAGACAAGGTGGAGACGAATCCCCAGAAATTAGCCGCTTTAGCACTTGTAGTTCCCTTCGAACGTTCCTCGAGTAACGAGTCACACTATGTTTGCGAGTGTATCAATGGTCGGTAACACAAATAAACTATTTAATAGTTTCTATAGATTGGAGATACAGGTGGAACGCAAACACGAGGCAACGACACCGAGAGGAGGACGATGGCGACGGAGAACCGGCATCGTCCACCGGAAACGTGGTGTCTCTCTCTCTGGTCGTTCGTGACCACTGGAGACAGTCTCGAGACCCGCTGATATCGGTGTTTTCACCGGAAACGTGGTGTGCAGGTAATAAGTGGACCGATTCGAATCGGCGTCGTGCGCAACCGACCGTACATTGGCCCTCCAAAACCCCGAATCCAGTCGGTTCGAGTCCTACAACCGCCGTGGACACTTCACCGGAAATACGGTGTGTGCACACCTTTCGAGACAGCACACACTTCGTCGACGCCGCCCCCACACGTGCTATGGTTTCACCGGAAACGTGGTGTCTGTCAGCGCTGTAACGTTCCCAAACGAGGACCCACCAGTAGCACGAACCTGACACGACGAAACCGACACTCCGCGACGGACCCGTTCACCGGAAACGTGGTGTCTCTGCCTCTCTTTCGTCCCTCTCAGGTTTCACCGGAAGCGAGGTGTGGAAAGACACGCCACAATCTTCCGGGAGCCACACTCCGACCCACCAGTGATACCTGCGGAGAAATACCTGCGGAGAAGAGGGATTACCGTGGATACTACAGGGAGGAGAGTCGACCGCACGTCCCCACGGCTGAAACGGACCCCACGACGATTCACCGGAAACGCGGTGTGGGACCAACTGACGTGAACTCGTGACTGTTGGCGAGAACTGACTGTGTCGTTCTCGTGGCGTCAATGCAATTACCCCAGAGTGCGAACCGACTACGTATGCATGCACTCGGCCGTGCGTGGGTGCGTCTTCGCGAGGCCATCGGCAACACTGAAAGCGGCGAGAAGTGGGCACTCGAGTGGTCACGCCGAGTCGAGACCCGATGGTCGTACGGTGACGAACTCATCGACTGCTTCCGATTCGACGACGGTTACGTGACGACCGTCCAGTACGAGCGACAAGGTGTCAGGTGGCAACTCACACCGGGACAGGTCCCTCTCGCCAGTGCCCTCGTGATGGCGAGGCTCTACCTCGAGCATCGACTGACACCACAGACCGACCGTGAGGGGCGTCCGTTTATCGGACTCGCCGACCACGGGCCGGTCCAAGTGTTCGAAGAGATTCCACCGGAACCCGTCGAGTACGTCTACCTCGACGGTATCCGAACACTCGAAGAGTTCCCCGATTTCATCACCATCGACGAGAATCTCCGGTCTGTTTTCGAACGCATGGCACCTGCGCAGTCGAGAACGTCTCGCTAAGACGTGCCTCACTCCATCAGTCACTCTCCCCCGATAGCACGGACCCCGTGTCTCGATAGCCTCTGTATCGGATGTCTCTCGTGTTCGGGCGCAGTCCGTGTGTCGCAAGCCGTTTCCCCCTCGCGTTCGTATCCGGAGTGATGACTGCCGAGGACGGAGAGCAGACTGACGAAAACGGGATGCAGACTGACGAACACGGAGGACAGACTGCTCCTGCGGACGAGTCCGACGACGACGTACTCGACCGACTCAGCGACGTGACCGATGCCACCGTCCCGACCGACGACGCACTATCGACCGATAGCGTCTCGCCCGACGCACCGGGTGTCTCTCTCGATTCGTTCTACGATGCCCTGGAAGCGGAGGGTCGACCAGTCGTGACGGCACAGCAAGTTGCTCGCCGGCTCGACGTGGCGCAAGCAGACGCGATGGACGGACTCGACGCACTCGTCGACGCGGGTCGTGTCGAGAGGGTGAACGTCGAGACCGACCCCATCGTGTGGTATCCGACGGAGTGGGGGAAACTCGCCGCACGCGAACGCGTCGTCCTGTTTCCAAAGCGTCGTGAACTCGTCGTCGACAACCCGACGCAGTACACCCGTGCGCGCCTCTCACAATTCGCCCACCTCGTGGACACGACGGGGGACCGAGAGGGTCGAGGCCGAGGCTATCTCTACCGGATTCGGCAGGAAGACGTGTGGCAGGCACCGTTCGACGACGTTCGCGACCTCATCGCGATGCTTCGGTCGGTCGTGCCGGAGCGCTCGCCCCACCTCGAGACGTGGGTCGAAGACCAGTGGAAACGCGCCCACCAGTTCCGTCTGTACTCCCACGAAGAGGGATACACCGTCCTCGAAGCCGCGACGGAGAGCCTCATGGGAAACGTCGCCCTCCAGAAACTCGACGACGACCAGATTTACGCGCCGATTTCTGACACCGAAGCGTGGGTCAGAGACGAGTCGGTCGCAGCAATCAAGCGAATCCTCTACGACGCGGGGTACCCCGTCGAAGACGACCGTGACCTCGAAGAAGGTGAAGCACTCGACGTCTCGCTCCACGTCGAGTTACGAGACTACCAACGAGACTGGGTGGACCGTTTCCTGGACCAGCGTGCTGGCGTCCTCGTCGGCCCGCCGGGTGCGGGAAAGACCATCGCGGGCATCGGAGCACTCGCAGCAGTCGGCGGCGAGACACTGATTCTGGTTCCGAGTCGAGAACTCGCTCGACAGTGGCGGGAAGAACTCCTCTCGACGACCGACCTCGACGACGACCAAATCGGGGAGTACCACGGCGGGCAAAAGGAGATTCGACCGGTCACCATCGCAACCTACCAGACGGCGGGGATGGACCGCCATCGGTCGCTGTTCGACTCACGTCGCTGGGGACTCATCATCTACGACGAAGCACACCACATCCCCAGTCGCGTCTTCCAGCGGAGTGCCGACCTTCAGTCCAAACACCGCCTCGGACTGTCGGCGACGCCAATCCGTGAAGACGACAAGGAGGCCGAGATTTTCACCCTCATCGGCCCGCCAATCGGGACCGACTGGGGCAAACTCTTCGACGCAGGCTACGTCCAGGAGCCGGAAGTCGAGATTCGGTACGTCGGGTGGGAAGACGACATGGCGCGCAACGAATGGGCGTCCAGCGACGGTCGGGAGCGACACATGCTCGCCGCGATGAACCCCGCCAAAGTCTTCGAGATTCGTCGACTCCGCGCCCGTCACCCCGACTCGAAGACGCTCGTCTTCGTCGACTATCTCGACCAGGGCGAAGAGATAGCGTCGGCGCTCGACGTGCCGTTCGTCAGTGGTGAGACGCGACACCACCGCCGCGAGGCGTACTTCGAGGCCTTCCGCGACGGCGACGTAGAGACACTCGTCATCTCCCGCATCGGCGACGAGGGAATCGACCTCCCGAACGCCGAACTCGCTATCGTCGCCTCCGGCCTCGGTGGGTCGCGTCGGCAAGGGTCCCAGCGCGCCGGACGAACCATGCGCCCGGCCGGAAGCGCACTCGTCTACGTCCTCGCGACCCGCGGGACCAGCGAAGAGGACTTCGCCCAGCGACAGATGCAGCATCTCGCTGGCAAGGGGATTCAGGTCCGCGAAGTCAACTCGTCCGACCCCACAGACGATGGGTCGGCCGAGTAGGATGGGTGAGCCGGCCGCGTAGGAAGGTGGTGTCGGGCGCGTAGGATGGTGGGTTCGGGAGCATAGGTAGTTCTGTCACGACTTCGGTATCGACCCGCAGTCGGCCAGTTAGCCGCCTGAAATGAGAATTCTTAAGTCCAATCGTAGGTTGAGATTCTCTTGACCGCTCTTAGCTCAGCCTGGCAGAGCAGCCGACTGTAGATCGGCTTGTCCCCCGTTCAAATCGGGGAGAGCGGACTTCTCTTGCAAATCCGGTCGAGCCGTTT
>NZ_LOPV01000196.1 GCF_001469865.1 Haloferax profundi | reverse complement strand
TTGCGATCGCCAGTAGGTGTTCTTTTGAACATATTAGCATATTTTGATGTTGACTCTAATTAGTTCTCATGATATAAACATTTATTATTATTTATATATTTGATATATCATGGTCTCGGACAATAATGAAGCAAGTCTTCTACCATTGTCACGTGAAGAACTTTTCAGTGCTCACTCTACTGGGGCGCAGATACTAGAACGATTCCATGCAGAACGCAATCGAAAACTACCAGATGAATTCCTCGAAGACATATCATCTCAAAA
>NZ_LOPV01000195.1 GCF_001469865.1 Haloferax profundi | reverse complement strand
CAAGGGTAGCGTGGGGTCTGCGAGAAGAATCTCTGCGACGATAGCCATACACAGTATCGGACGCCGAGGTAGATAACACGCCGCGTTGGTGAAAAACAGTGAAATCGGTTGTGAACAGGTGCTATGGGTACTGTCTGTCGGGTTCCGGAATCGATTCGAGGTTCGTCGCCGTCTCGAAGATGACGCCGTTGAGTTCGTCGGCGGTGTCGAAGTACCAGTGACATCCACCCTGATAATCACAGGGAATCCTCACGCTGGAATCTCAGCGATGCCGAGTCCACGGAGGCAACTTACGGGTTTGTATGCTCCTCGTTGAGACGAAGAGAGCATGATGACTCCAACCAGTTGTGGTTGTCCCACTTGAGGCATACAGGCCGTGCCATCGGCCGTACTATCGTTGTTTGCTTTTTCAAGAACGATTCTGACGCAGCCAAATCTGCATGTCCTTCAAAACCACACGAACAAGTGAGTGTGTCCTGATGTCGAATCGTGTCATCAGTTGAACCACAGTATGGACAGGTCTGACTCGTCCATGCTTCTGATCGGCGCTCAACAGTCATTCCAAACTCTTCAGCGGTACATTCTATCCGATTGATGAACGCTCGAAACGCCCAGAAGTTGTGTGTTTTCTTGTTCACCCGAGCTGACCAGTGTGATTTCAGTATCCTTCTTAGCTCCCCAACGTAAACGGTTGAAACGCCGTTTTGATACAACCGCTCAATGAGATCCCTCACGAGGGCGGCCTGGGCGTGGTCACGTTGCTTTGTTCGTTTCCGGTACAGCCGTTGAATGCGCCGACTGCTGTGTTTCCCGTTTTTCAACAGTGACTGAAGTCGAGCTATTTCTCTCGTGGTCCCCAGAAACCGTTCGAACAATTCGCGTCCTTCATACAAGTACTGCTGGCCGGTCGTGGTTGTACATGCAACGAGATTGTTTACGCCAATATCTAGAGCAGCACTCTTTGATCCCAGTGGTTGTGCTAGTCGAGAATTGTCAATCGTAACTGGCTGCAAGGCTCTAAATGAGTCCGAGTGCTCATCATAGTACAGTTCCAACCGACCCTGCTTGTCGTAATCTTTCCAGTTCGGTTCGCCCCTAACTTCGAGACGCGGGCGCTCGTAGTATCCGAACCCGTGTTCCTCTTTTAGCTCTTGACCGACGAGGATTTCCAGTCGTGAGTAGTCACCCCATTTAACCGTGTACGACGTGTTACGGATGTAAGTCCGAAGGTCGCGACCGTCTGTGGCGTTACCCCAATAGCCAGGCGTCCTGTTGGCTTCACTCTTCTTTCGGAGTGCAAAGAACGACCTCCATGCTTCTCGGTTTTTACGTTCGATTTGTTGAACTGTTGCGTAACCAAGAATACCACCGTATCGCTCGCCATAATCACTGATATCCCATACGTCTCCATCTGGGTCAGTGTACTTCTGGCGGCGCTCGTAGTTTATTTCATTCCAGAGTGCGGCAGAAGCGTCTAACAGTTGCCGAAGTATCTCCTCGTCTGGTTCAGATTGAGGGACGACTTCGAATGTATTGCTTCGTTTCATTTGAGATTGATTTCCCAAATCAGCTGAAAGAGACTCAGCTCAATCTGCGATAATTCGATTCGTTGGATCGTTTGTACGTTCATTCGAATCAACGCGAGGCACTGCCGCCCCGCACCCCTTCAGGGGGCAATAAAATTTCACAGAAGTAGCTGAGATTGTCACGAGATGATCGCGGACATAGCCCAACAATGGACGGCGTCGGTTCCTATGCAACCTTGGTCAACCGACCACGCTGTTATCGAAAAATACGTGTCATGTTCCGAGTCCCGAACTATGGGTACTGCCGATCCGGTTCGGGAATCGCTTCGAGGTTCGTCGCCGTCTCGAAGATGACGCCGTTGAGTTCGTCGGCGGTATCAAAATACCAGTACGGCACCTCCCCGAAGACGCCGCTCTGAAGCACGGGCATGTCGTTCTCTTCGAACGTCTCGACCACCGCTTCGGTGTCTTCGAACGCGAAGCAGGCGACGTGGTGGAGGCCCTCACCGTGTTCGTCGAGGTGTTCGGTGTAGATGCTCTCGCCCTCCTGTGGTTCGATGAGTTCTATCATCGTGTCGCCCGCGTACGTGAGCGCCAGCGTCATCGAATAGTCGTGTTCTTCTCCTCTGTAGGTCGTGTCGTGGAGCGTCGGCGGAGCGAACTCGTAGACGTCCCACGGACCGAGTCCGAGGATGCCACCGAAACGGTCCATCCCGTCGTCGATGTCCTCGACCACGAACGCAATCTGTGTTATTTCCGGAATCTCGATTCCGAGGTCTGGTATCTCGACCATGGTCGACAATCGTCCCCGAGCACAATATATCAATTTTAAGACATTCTTGACAGTCAGGTCTGGGGACTCGTTAGGTCACCACCTGACCGAGTTCGCTACGTCCGCAGAACCTCCCCGAACTCGTCTTGGTACATCACGCTCAATTGGGTGATAGCCAACCGTAGGTTCTGAATCTCCGAGTTATTCGAGAGACCCGGATTCACGTCTACGACGTAGTCTGAGAGTCGCTCTGCGGCGACGACCACTCCGCGAACGAGGCTCTGGAAGTCGGTTTCGACTGGCCCCGAACCCGATGTCCAGACGGAAACCGTCGACGGACCTTTGTGCTCGAGGTGGAGGGTATGGTCCGAATAGAGGTAGTGAACGTCGGCGTCGCTTCCTTCCATCACCTCGATAGTGGCCTCGCAGAGACGATGCAGAGTATAGACGACAGCATCGTCGATGCGGTACTCCGTCGGACTCCCGTCGAGGTATGCGTCGGCGGCGGCGTAGCTGATTCCCGCACCCGCGGCGATATCTCCGTCTTCTATCCCCTCTCGAAAGTTCTCGTCTAGGTCGAGTTCGATTTGCATGGGTGGTCTGGACTATGGTTTTGAACAGAGTTTCGAACCCAATCGTTGGTCGTATCTCTCCACTGGAGCACGTTTTTCCCTTGTGGGTACGCAGTGATGACCCGGCCGTCAACCTCTACGGCACACATGGTGTCGATTTAACCGAACACCCGTTGTTGCGAAGGCATCGCCGACGGCAAGGAGCTTTCGAGTCGATCATTGTATCGGGTAGCAAGACAGCAGACCAGTGTCATCGAGACGAACGCGTACCGTGGTTATCTCGACACACGTGCATAGCGTTACATTCTGTAAGAACTTCCGATCAGCAAGACATCAACAACCCCGGGTCGGGTGACCCGTGGAATCCTGCCTCGAATCTTTGAAAGAGATCCACAGCTGTGGGAGGTATCTTGAGTAGCTCGTAAAGTAATCGTGACGACTTGAGAGATTTCTGTGGCGTACAATTCTGAAGCGGAATGCATGAAAGGGCAACCAATGATGGCCTCGTACCCGAGACCAACCTACCCAAGGTGAACAGACGTTCCCATTGAGTTGCCCTCACACAAGCAAATTCGCGCGGGACGCTAATCTGTTGCCACCAAAAAACCAGCCATAACACGGGCTGGCCTACCCATCTGGTGGCCATCTTATAGCGTAGTTGGATCAATACCAACCGTTACAAAATATGTCATAGAATACTTAAAGGTTGTGATGAATGCCTGACTAGAGTGTCGATTCGCATATCACTATGTGCTTCAAATAAACACTATTCGTACCATGGTCTCTTTCGACCTTACAAACTCATCATATTCCCAGACGCAAAAAGAAATCCTCGAAGGAGCGTTCCGCGCATTACGGAAAGCAAGTTACTCTGAAGTCTCAATCAACGACGTCGGTGCTGAACAAGGTCACTCAACCGGTCTCATCTATTATCATTTTGATGATAAAGATAGGCTATTTTTAGAATTGGCAACAGCGATGGCCGCTCAACTCAAAGACACTCTGGAGAGTATCCAAAAAGAATCTGCGAAAGCAACGCTGAGCACAATTGCATACACTGTCGCGGTTGAAGACGAAGACTCGCAGGATTTCTACACTGTACTCTTTGACCTGCGTTCGCAGGGGTTTCTACGTGCCGAATACCGGGAATATGCGGGAGAGATCTCGGCTTCGATATTGACCTCAATTACTACAGTGGTTCAAGACTGTACTGATCACAAGGACAGTAGCGATGCTACAGCAAAACTAACCGGACTCTTGCTTCAACGACTAGAGTGTCAGTTACTCTTTGATTCGAGAATTGAAGAAGCTCTTGAAGCCGAGATTCAACGAACAATAGAGGCCCTCACAGAACCATCGAAAACAAACTAGAGTGCGTTCAATTGAGAGATTCTGACTCGTCGAACAAGATCTCGAGGCGTGCTTTACTCATATCGATGAGAACACGTGCGAAGCTGGTTCCAGCACACCAAATTGCCACTTCTTCGGCACTAGCACAAGCACTCATCAAGACGGCTTCATCGTCAGCGATCAAGATGTGACCAGACATGAACTCTTCAGTACCCTCGATTTGTGGTGGGAGCGGAGGGTTGTACACGGTTGCGATATCTTTGAGTGAATCTAAGACTTGTTGACTCGTCGATATAATTGTGATGTCAACCGACTCATCTTTCGTGCTCTGAAGCTTTTCGACAATTTGCTCTGAAATCGGTGATGCTGCCTCAATACCAACGATGAGTGAATCTGTAGCATCATCAATGAGAGTCGAGATCCGAGAAAGAACCGCCGCCGAACCAGTAACCGTCCAAACGTGTTCTTGTGATTCTGACCGCTCATCCTCGTACTGCTCACGGATTGCGTGTAGTCCGTCAGAAACCTGTGCTCGACGGCGATGATATTCTGACTCAAGATAGTCAAGCGCCTGGTCAATCTCGATAGGGCGATACCGCTTGGGGTTTGACCGTTGGACTTCGATTAAGCCACTCTTCTCAAGTGCAGCTGCGGCACCGTAGACCTGTGATTGGGGGACATCAGTTACTTCAGCAATTTCTTTCGCTGTTCCCAGCCCAAGCTGGTGGAGCGCAACAAAAACTTGTGCTTCGTAGTTCGAAAGGCCGAACCATTCGAGCGATTCTGCGACGTCAGAGGTATCCACTGTCATGATCTGTGAATTGATTTGTTGTGGAAGGCTGGAAATATCGGTCCCACAGGACCAACGCAGGGGGGAGAACGATAATTGAGGTGAGATACGAATACAAGATACTCACACCGGTTAGGAGCCCAAACTGGCCGAGAACAGGCGTAATCGCGATTACTAGCACACCAATTCCAGTCACGGTTGTGAGCATACTCATCGTGAGGGCACCACCAGTTCCGCGGACTGTCCGGTTCAGCGAAAGCACAACGTCACCGTCGTTTTCGTCGTACTCTTCAGCGAACCGGTGGACGGTGTGGGCAGAGTAATCTACACCCAATCCAATGGCAATCGAGAGTATCGTGCCTGTCAGAGCGTTAAAGGGGATTCCATAGTATCGCATCGTGCCGGCGATAAGCGAGATAGTTACCGCGATTGGGATTAGGTTCACGATCCCGAGCGATCCTTTGCCTTCCAAAACGTGGTAGCTTAACACGAGGAAAGCCCCGGTCAACGCGAGCGCAACAGCCATACTAATCAACGCGGAAGTTGAGATGACGTCAGAGACCGCTTTCAGCACAACGATGTTGCCGGTTGCTGTTGCAGTGAATCGATATCGGTCGGCGATTGTACGGGCATCCTCAGTTACTGCCGCTTGCTTGGCGTCACTTTCGACTGTGTAGACTACCTGTGCACTGCGGTAATCTTCAGTAATATACTGCCGAGCACGGTCACCATACGGTGAACTAAGAAGCTCATCGTAAACAGTCCTCAGGTTATCATCAGGAATTCCGTTGTCATTGAGGTCATTGCGGTCTACGAGAGCTGCAAACTCAGGGGACTGGGCTGAATACTCCTGAATGATTGTAACGATACTCGTCTCCTCAGCACGTCCCCCATCTTCAACGAATGTCCCTGGTGGGTTGTCACCAGCTGCAGCGATTTCTTCCAGGGAGCTGTCTCTGTATAATGGCCCTTCAATGTAAATGGTGACACTATCACCTTGG
>NZ_LOPV01000194.1 GCF_001469865.1 Haloferax profundi | reverse complement strand
CCGTGGGAATCGACCGGAGCAGTCGCACTTCGAGTGTACGAAGTGCGGAAAAACGCTTCACGCAGATTATAATGCGGCGAAGAACATTGGGTGGCGGTTTGTCCGTCGTGGGCTAAACGACTCACGGCGGACGGGTAACAGTCAACTTGCCCTGAAGTCAGGGACAGTGAGGCCGAATCGGGGATTCATCCCGTACTCAGTACCGAGTTAGACGCCGAGAACACTGACAAGCCCCGGGTCACCCGACCCGGGGTTGTTGACTATCACCGGTCCATCCATAGTCCAATTAAAAGAAGGAACAGGAATGAGCATCTCGATGCGCTCGCCACTCGGCGAGCTACCTAATCCACCTGCAGATTTGGATGGCGATGGGTTGTTCGAGGACATTAACCACGACGGGAACGTGACTGTCTCAGATGTCCAAGCACTATTCGCGAACCGTGATGGATCGGTGGCTCAAGACAATGCCGGTAGATTTGATTTCACTCAAGATGGTCAACTCAATATCGTTGATATCCAGCATCTGTTCGTTGGGCTGGGCCGGTGAACGTCTAACCAAGTGAATGACAACAACTATCATAGTGTATTGAGATACGAAATGTATGGGTAGTAAGCAGCTTCGAGCAGTGCTACTCACCATGTTGATGATCGGGTCACTATTCCCGGTCGGCATCGTTGGTGGGGCAACTTCGAACGGCAATATGACCATTTCTGGGCAGTTGAATTATGCTGATGGAACAGCCGCTAGCGGTTGGGATGTCACCGCATCAAGTCGCTCAGAGTACCTCTCTAGTTCTACAAACGACACAGGTGCAGTCGAGATTGGGGTAACAACCAACGAGACGTACCAAGTCAAGTTTCAGCAGAACAATGACTCACTCTCTGCAGAAGCGAATTTCCCGCGTGACGGGTTTGTCGACTTCTACGCGCTCGGTGAGGTCACACCGAGTACGGGCGAAGACCTTGGGACCAGAGAAATCCCGAATGGATCGCTTCTCAACGTAACTGTCGTAGACCAGGATGGAACACCGGTTCCGAACGCAGACGTCTATTTGAGTCACCATCGGAATGGTGCACGGGCATATGTTGATGCCACGACGAACGGCGCAGGTGCTGCCGTCCTCAACGGAAATGATGTGCCTGGTGTCGAAGCGACTGGAGATATTGAACTAGACGTCTTCGGCCCTGCAGGGTACACAGACAACGATTCCGTGGTCACAGTTACA
>NZ_LOPV01000193.1 GCF_001469865.1 Haloferax profundi | reverse complement strand
ACACACACTGTGGTCCTCAAAGAGAAGGTTCCAATCACAGGAACGGTTACTGATTCGGAGGGCAACCCGGCAAGTAATGTCGAGGTGGTCTACCATAGCGAGTCTGCGTATGAGCAAGCAAGAACAAACGCCAGTGGCGTGTACTCAATGCAGGTTCCGCCGAACGAGACGTACCACATCGACCTTCGGCAATCAGATCTCTCCGGAGACAATTTCCCGAACGATGGA
>NZ_LOPV01000192.1 GCF_001469865.1 Haloferax profundi | reverse complement strand
ATCGTATATTCGTACGCATACGGCTTCCGGACTGTGGGAACAACAGCTGAAGACCACAGTTTGAGCGTCCCGTACGGCCACGATATCAACATCTCCGTTGTACGACCGAACGGAAGTGCGGTCACTGACGCTGAAGTGCGGGTTGCACATACGAGCGATGGTCGCGAAACACCGGTCTACGGTGAGTTAGACGCAAACGGAACGTTCGTTCCGCGTGGCGCGTCTGACTCAGGAATTGAACTCAACGGAACAGTCGAAGTCGAGGTTGAGCCCTCGGCAAACTCAGACCTCATCAGGTTCTACGACGAATATACGATCACACAAAACGGCACGCTCCAGATTCAGCTCAAAAAAGGGGTTCGTGTGAATGGACAAGTCGAGACAGCAAACGGTCAGCCGTTGTCTGGCTGGAGTGTTAATGCAGACCCAAGCGACGAAAGCCGGGGTGGGTTTGACACACTGACAAACGACAGTGGACAGTTCAGTGCAAAAGCAGAACAGAACACCTCATTTGGCCTTGGGTTCCTCCAGTACGGTGCTGATGAGGATAACACGTATCCGAAAGACGGTGTTCCGGACATGCACCCACTTGGGTCACTTACCACGGGGACTACTGATGCAGATGTAGGAACCAAAACCCTGCCTGAAGGACACCTTCTGAACCTCACAGTCGAAAACGAGAATGGAACGCCGGTCGAAGGCGTTCGTGTTGAGGTCGGTGTGGGAGAAGACGACGTCGACGTCTGGGAAAGTGGAACCACGACAGAGACAGGCCAGATCCTCCTCGAGGGTGCAACTGAAACGGGTATTGAACTAAACGGAACGGTCGTTGTCCACGTCGAACCCGAAAGTGGCCAGTACGCCGAGACACGAGAGCAATTCACCGTTACTTCAAATCAATCTCGCACTCTCACGTTGAGTCAGACGACAACCCTCACGGGGAGTGTGGAAAAACCAGACGGGACCCCTGCAGTAGATGAGATGATTAGCGCACACGGCCTGAGTGAGCCGGGTGGCGAAGACACATGGTCCGATAGTAATGGGGCATACTCTCTGTCAGTCGCAGAAGGTCAGTCATATGGTGTTGGCTTTGTCCAAGTCGCGAATGAAGGAGATTACGAAGGGAGCTTCCCACAGGATGGAGTCCCAGACATCTACGCGTTGGGTGTTGCCAACCAGAGTGCACCCAACCTCGGGACGGTACAACTCCCATCACCACACAATGTGACGGTTATCGTTGAGAACAGTACTGGTCACCGTCTCTCAGATGTTCGTGTCTGGCTTCGGCATGAAAACGGCAACGCATGGGAAGGACAAAACATTCGAACCGATTCGAACGGTACTGTTACCGCTGAGCTTGTGGGTCGTGTTGGCGTCAATGTCCACGCGGAGAATTCCGCATACAGGGACGCAGGCACTGAAGTAGACATTACAGGCGATGACACAATTCGTTTCACCCTGACGAAAGGTGTCACCGCCTCGGGCAACGTCGAATACAACGACGGCACTGCAGCATCCGGATACACTGTTGATGCATTTGGCGATGGCGGAGACCATGAACGAACCGACAGTACCGGAGAATACAACCTCATGGTCACGCCGAACCGAAGCTACGATCTTGCATTCAAACAGACTGACTTTGGCGAGCCACAGCCGAATTTCCCAAAGGATGGTCGACCAGACCTGCATGTCTTCGGCCCAGTCTCTATCGGTGAGTCCGACACGTCGCTCGGAACCTCCACACTTCCACCAGCACATCTCGCCAATATCACTGTCGTCGATCAAAATGGGACGCCAGTTACTGGAATTGCACTCGATGTGATTCCGATCTCGGGTGATGCAAGCGGGCACCACCCAGGATACACGAACGCTGAGGGAGAGGTTGTCCTCGACGGTGCGTCGTCTCCCGGCATCGAACTGAACGGCACAGTAGAGATCAAGCCTGCAGACGGAAGTGGCTATGCGGTCCAATCGGCGCCAATTGACGTACACTCTCGAACGAACACTACCGTCGTCGTCGAAGAGCAAGTGACGGTAAGTGGTCGGATTGTCGACGAGAACCAGACCGGCCTCACCGATAGTTTCGTTCTTGTCGGAAACAACGATAGCTTCTACTTCACTAGAACCAACAGTACAGGTTGGTACGAACTTGGCGTCCCACAGAACGACACGTACCAGATCAGTGTCATCCAACGTAACGGGACCCAAGATATCGACCTGCCTCGCGATGGTGTGACTGACATCTATGAAGCGGACAATCTCACGGTTGACTCCTCTGACATCAACACAGGTACGTACACAGTCCCTGACTCTCAAGGAATACTTGGCGTCCGAGTCGTCAACGAGAGCGGGGATCCCGTTGAGGGTGCAAACGTATCGATCTTCGGTGACCAAGATGGAGGCCTGAGAGGAGGTGGATGGCTTGAGTGGACGAATGAAGACGGCTACTATACGGCCGGTGGCCACCGTGGCGTTGAAGCAGCCGGTGACTACAACGTTCGAGTTAAACCGCCAGAAAATTCGGATCAGTACGTCGCGAAAACGTACTGGAAGAACCTGACCGTCACGAACGACACCGACCTTGTATTCACGCTCAACGAGAGTAACATGAGCCCATCGACAGTCAATGGATGGGTCCAAGCCGAAGATGGAACCACCCCAGAGGGCGTTGTCACGCTCAAGAGCCGACTTGGTGCACCCGGAAGTGATGAGTCGACACTGGGGTCTGACGGTCGATACAGTCTTACTGCCGACGACGAAGGAACCTACCAGGTCTCGTTCAGACAGCCGAACGGAAATATCGACAACGTTCCAGACCTCTACCCACTGCATCGTGTGTACACGAACGACCCACAAAGCCTCGGGAACGACGTACTTCCGAGTGCAAACCGGCTTAACGTGACCGTCGTTGATTCGGACGGCTCGCCTGTCTCTGACGTTCACGTGAACGTGTTCTACGGCGGCAACCGCGTGTTCGACTACATCAGCGGGACGACAACACAAGCGGGTGAGCTCGCTATCGGCGACACGTACGGCGTCGAAGTCGCTGGTCCGAACGCCGTCCCGAACGACTACGGTGGGAACGTCCATGTGCAAGCATACGGTCCGAATGATACCTTCGCAGGTTCGCGGCTTACCGTTACCAACGACACCGACATCACGATTGAACTCCGTAACCGGACGGATGTAACAGGGACGTTCATACGGCCGGACTCGCAGCCAGCTGTCAACCGGACCGCGGTCGTGCTCGGCGATACGAACGGCACGACTGGTGGTGCTATTGTCCGAACCGACGACGCCGGAAACTTCACAGCCTCCGTTGCACAGAACGGAACCTACAACGTCAAATTCCGTCAGGAACGCTACGATACTGCCGGAAAGAGTTTCCCGCGTGATGGTGTCCCGGACGTCTACGCCGTCACCCAGCGCGACGTGGGCACCTCACCCGAGGACGTTGGGACGATCTCGCTCCCCACTGCAAGTCTCCTCAATGTGTCCGTCGTGGATTCGAACGGCACGTCTGTTGAGAATGCCCGTGTGACGATCGACCATCGTAACGATGGGTCCGTCGCATTTGTCTCTGGAAACACGCTCGCGAATGGGACAATGATTCTTGACGCCACGGGTAAACCCGGCGTTGAGCTCTCTGGAGACCTTCGTCTCACTGTGGAGGCACCTCCAAATTCGACGACTCTCGAAGGTGCGGTAACCACTGAAACGCTCACGCTTACTGACGACCGCAATGTGACTGTCCAGTTGAACACCAACGAGACAAACAACACCACTGTCGACGGAGTCGATGTCACTGCTGTTGCTCCCACCACGTCCGCAGGCGTGGGTGACACCGTGACTGTCGATCTTGTCGCACAGAATGTCACCGACAGTGTCGGTGCGTTTGAAGCGACGCTCAGTCTCACGAACGACTCTGTGGGGACAATCCAGGACGTCAGTGTTCTCGGGTCGCCCAACACGTCCGCCGTGGACTATGGTGCGAACAACAGCACGGTTTCAGTCGACGCCTTCGGTATGAACACAGCACAGACTGGCGATGTCGTCCTCGCGCGCGTAAACGTCACACTTGACGCTGCGGGAGACACTGACGTCAACGTCTCGAACACGGTTCTTGCAACCGCAGACGGAAACGACATCACGGTTACCTCTGAAACTGGAACGACGCTTACCGCAACAAATCTCAGTCCTGTTGCTGGTGCAACCAACCCACCAAGTGATATTGATGGCGATGGATCGTTCGAGGACATCAATGGAGACGGTAACGTAACCGTCTCTGACGTCCAGGCGATGTTCGCCAACCGCGACGATCCGGTACTGGAAGACAACGTGGATGAATTCGACTTTACTGGAAATGGTGAAGTCAACATCGTCGACGTACAGCAGTTATTCGTCGAGGTGAGCTCCTAACTCAGGAATCACCAACAAACACGCCAAAATCGAGTGAACTACCCGGCCCTACTCAGCAACGCTTCGCGTTGCTTCTTTGAGGGTGGGGCTTCCTCCTTGCAGTCATGTGATGTCCCCATAGCTTCGACGAACACAAAAGCGTCTCTCAGTGGAATCTGAGGAAAATACACCATCAATAAAACACCCATATCGTCGTTATACCAATCGCGTGCCGACAGTAACGTCAAACTGAATTAAAATTGTCTGACATAATTGAATAAATCTGTACACAGGACTAGTCGTAAAATTATGCACGGTAGCTCGGTTCTCGTCTGATTCACGTTGCTGTCAGCACAGAAATAATTATGAGGCGGAGCAAACAAGGGTTGAGTAACTAACAACATCTAGACGAATGTTCGTATTTTCAAAGCTTCGACAGGGAAGAAAATGGTAGGAGGGAGAGAGCCGTTCCGTGTTGCAATTGTAGTCTGCCTGATCACTGCATTAGTTATTTCGTCAGTCGCACTTCCTGCGGTCGGTGGTGCTGGAACCGCGTCGATACCGAGTCCGATAACGTCAGCCGCTTCGTCAGAAGCACCAAGTCAAGATGGAGGCAGACAATCGACAAACGGCAGTAGCGTCTCAGAGAACTCATCAGTAGCGAACGGAGCGACGGGTGGGAATCGAACAGGGCAGGCGACAGCGCCGAGTGACGGCTCAGGCGAAGAAACTGCTAGTGAAGGTGACGCATCAACGAGTGGCGGTGCTGGCTCAGGTAACGGTTCTGCGGGTGGCGCATCAATGCCAACGAATGGGTCGGCTGGAAATGGCGGAACAAGTTCCCAAAATGGAACTGCAGAACCCTCTCAATCAGGAGAAAATACAGAGCAATATACTGTGACTGCTAGCTCAAGCGGCCAATCATCAACTGAGGAGGGTCAAAGCGGTCAAGCAGGGACAGGAGAGAACACAACCGGCAGTGGGTCTAGTGCCACCTCAGAAGAGAGTCAGAATAAGACTACTAATTCAACCATAGATAGCAATTCCTCGGGGGTCTTCAGTGGAGGAAAACAGGAGAATGAATCGACTCAATCCGGTCAAGGGTCCGCGAGCGGCGAAGCAGAAAGTGGTGCGAACGAGGACTCGACTTCTGAGAGTGAGTCAGCCGAAAGCACTAGTCAAAACAGTACTGAACTAGATAGCTCGGAGTCCAAAGACTCGAATGAAGAAACGGACACGGCCGAGAGCGATAAGCAAGAACAGCAACAGCAAAATCAACAAGAAAAACAGGATGAGCAAACTGAACCGACAGATGAGAAACCGGAATACGATATCGAACTTAATCGAAGCCAACTGATCCCAGGAACAGCAGTTTCGGTGACGGTGACCGTCAATGGAAATCCTGAATCAGGCGTTGGTGTCTGGTTTAACGACAAGAAGATCGGTACGACTACCTCCGAAGGTACCGTCGTCGGGACAGTTCCGTTCACACAGACACTCAACGTCTCTGTTGGCGGCGAGGCCGAACCCAAACCGTCGCTTCCACCGCTGAACAAACAGTCATCGTCCATTCGGTTCAGCCTCCGACCGGTGTTACCTTCAGAACTGAATCCCTCCATGGGTGGCCAACAGGCATCAACGCAGGGTACAGCAAACTATACCGTTGAGACAAACGCGACTCTCACTGTCATTGGCACCCCAATTCCCGGCGAACCAGTCCAGTTACGGGCAACCATTGGTGAGTACCCACTACGTGGTGCGACAGTTCGTTCAAGCGAGTCAAAGGTTGGCACGACAAACGAAACAGGCAACCTCACAGTCACACTTCCATCCGAACAGTTCAGCGAGAAGTACCGAGTCTCTCGTGGGGACGTGTCCGCTCAGGCAACGGTTTCACTTGTCACAGATCTCGACATTGAGCTCACATCGAAGCCAATCCCAGGCAAAAAGACGACTGTGATCGTCACTGCGCAAAATGAGGCAGTCCCGAATGCAACGGTTACAGTTGGAAATCAGACTGCAACAGCCGCCGATGGCCGTACGACGATTACGCTCCCGGATGAAAATGGCACAATGAATCTGACTGCGCAGCGCGGAGTCGCGAGTGGTTCTCGTACGATCACTTTGAGACAACTCACTGTCGAGACAGAGCCCGAATTTGGCCTTCCCCTCCCATGGCTCCCACTGGCTGTAACTTCGAAGATTGGAGGCGATCCTGCCACGGATGCAACGGTTTCGGTGGGGGGGATTTCTCAGGGGTCAGTAGGAAGTAATGGTATACTGGCCGCGAACCTCCCACTCACCGAGGCAGTTCCCGTGACTGTCTCGGGCTACCAACAGACTGCGACGACGACGGTTCGAAATCCACTACTCAATCTTCTCGGGCTGGGAGGGATGCTTCTCGGGCTTGGAGCTTTGATAGTTCGGTCCGTATATCAAAATCGAGGCGTTGGCATACAAGCTGCTCGGACACTCTCCAGGCTTCTCAGACGTGCAGTCACCTCTCTTATCGGACTTGCTTGGCGACTCGTCCAACTCGTTACGTTCTTTCGCACATCCATTCGCAAGCTCCGTGGGGGCGTGTGGAGTGCTGTAAAAGCAGGGCTGAGGTTCATTTACGCCTCAGTCAAAGGGGCCACAGACCATCTCAAGGATGCACTCGTGTTCGTTCGGACACACTCAGTTCGTGAAGTCTTCAGACGGGTCTGGAAGCTGATGGCCACAAAAGCACAAACCACGAACACCGGTTCTCTGGGAACGTCATCTACAGTCGCCCACAACACCGAATCGAACGGCAGTGAGACTGTGCCAGAAGCGACCTATACGATTCGAGATGCATGGCGTGAATTCTACACACTCACCGGAACACAGAATCGACCGACACGGACTCCCGGTGAATGTGCTCGCCAAGCAACAATGCAACATAATCTTCCAGAATCAGCTGTGACGACGCTGTGTAATGCATATCGAGGGGTCGAATATGGCCGCCGAGAACCGGATGAATTGCTGGCTGGAGCCGAAGAAGCACTCTCAGAAATCGAAGCAGCACTCGACACTGAAGAGGGCACAGAACGATGAACTGGCCTTCTCGAATCGGTGCATTCCTCGGCTTCCTCTTGCTTATTGTGGGAGCAGCGATGAATGGGGGTCCAAGAGTCATTGACCTGTTGCTCCCTTCCCAGCTTACCACAGAGTTTGCGACACGAATCGTCCAAGTGTTGGGCCTCGTCATCGGGTTCTATGCGTTCAATTTAGTGCTCTTTTCTGGCGCTTCGAAACCTCATACAGTGTCCCCAAGCACGAAGTCAGAGTTCGATGAACCTCCTGAGGTCACCGAAGACGATCCACTGTACTGCCTGCCTTATGTCACGCCTGCAACCGCACTCACCCTTCAGAAGGCCGGTTACACGACAGTTGGAGATGCAGCAGCGTGGGATGGATTAGGATCAATCCCAATCGACATGCCTCTAGCAGAGTACACTCACACGGTGGCTCGAACTTGTCTCGGTGAGTCGAGTGATGAAGATCCATCAGACGAAGATACCCACCCCAGTGACGACACGAATACTGAATCAGAGTCGGCCGCAGGCTCGATTTCCATAATGGGAAGAGACGTTGTGCAATTCGGTCAGACAAACACAGCGGGCTCAGACGTGACAGACACAGCAGAAATGACCGATGGAGATTCGCACTCAGCCCGCACTCCCGATCTCGAACCACCAAGCATGCCACTGGCGGTTGCGACTGATCCCTTCGAGTTGTATTCTGAACAGCCACCCGAAGCAGCCTATCGCTCACCGTCGCCAGTTGCAAATGGCGATCTCGATCGACTCATCGAACAGATTAGTGCAGGCCCGTCGTATCGAGCAGAGCAAAAATTACGTGCTGCACTTCGGTCGACTGCAATCGAGCTCGAACAGCAACATCGCACAGGCCGCGATGCAGCGACAGCCGCAATCAACGACGGGTCATGGACAGATGATCCGTATGCAGCAACGTTCTTCGGAGCAGAAGCCCGTCTGCCACTCCGCGGTCGTATCCAGTCCTGGCTTGTCCCACAGAAACACCTCGAGACACAGATTTCACGGACTATCACCGAACTCGAACAACGCGTCGACCCCGCGGCCAAGGAGGGACGAACCCAATGAGTATTGAACGGGTCCGGAGATGGAACGGTGCACTGGGCGCCGCAGTACTGTTAGCCGCAATCGGTATTGCAACTGGCCGACCAGCACTGTCCATTGGTGGTTCTCTGCCGCTGTTGTTCGTCATTGGTGGTGCGCTCAGTGGGGAACCAGATACACCACAGCTTGCGGTCGAACGGTCTGTTTCGACATCAGCACCGTTCCCCGGTGAAGCTGTCGAGGTAACCGTGAGCGTAGAAAACGAAGGTCAGACACCAGTCAGCGATCTTCGAGTTGTTGACGGTGTCCCTTCTGAGTTGTCAGTGACAGCGGGAACACCACGTGCAAGCCTTGCCCTGTCACCAGGTGACTCACAAACGTTCACATACACACTTACTGCGCGTCGAGGCGAACACGATTTTACAGCTGTGTTATGTCGGTTGTGGTCATTGTGGGGGACGCGTCGCCGAACGACACTCCTCACTGCAACGGGGACAGTAGATCTCATCTGCGAGTCAACGCCAACAGAATCACCAACAACCTCGGCGACAACCCAACAGCGAGGGACACTCACTGCGAGTACAGCAGGCGATGGGATGGAGTTTCATTCGACCCGCGAATACCAGCCCGGAGACTCTGTTCGCGATATCGATTGGCGGCGATTTGCAAAAACAGGCTCACTCGTGACCGTTCGGTACCGTGAAGAACGATCTACACGAGTTCACCTACTAGTCGATCTCCGTGAAACGACGGCCGTTGCTTCGTCACCAGGTTCTCCGAGAGGAGACGAACTGAGTGCGTACGTTGCCGGCCAGCTTTCAGCCGTTCTCTACGATGCAGGCAATCAGGTGGGGGCAGCGACGCTGGGTGTTGACAAAAATAACATTCGCCAACCACTGTCCGCTGGGAATGAGACATGTGCCTGGATCGATCCGTCACAGGCAGCTCTCACGACACAGCGAATTGCACAATTACTCGATGACGCTGGAGAAGTCGATGCAGTCCGTCGGTCAAACAGAATTGCTACCCAGGGAATCCGAGAACGACTCTCAGATTCGACGCACGTCATAGCAGTGACGCCGCTTACAGACACGACAGTCGTCGAGTCACTGGAAGAATTACGCCGTGGTGGCGTGTCGATTACTGTCGTCACTCCGCTTGTGTTTGATGGCGAGTCGATGGGCCAGCGTGTCGGATCGGTAGAACATGCACAACGGTGTTCGGCCCTTCGGGACGTAGGTATCGAAGTCCACACATGGCAGAGCGACGAGCCCCTTCATAGCTCACTAGAGACACTCATTCGGAGGTCACCCCAATGACGAACACACCCGCCGGCGAACCTGATTCGGACGCTAATTGGACACCATCAGCACCAGGTCGGACGAAGTGGCGCCCAACACGCGCAGAAACGACATTGGCGATGGGACTCGCACTTATCGCCAGTCTCGGAGTGATTGCAGTAACACAGTTTACCATCGTGTCGAGTGCTTCACTCGCCAGTGGCGTATTATTCGCTATGTTACTCAGTGTAACCTCACGTCGACAGTCAACAGTGATTCACGTACTAGCTGTGTTCATCTGCTCACCACTGCTTGCAGGAGCAACACTTGTCAGCGGTGCTCGCATATTTCTCATCTCTGACACTGTCACAGTAGTCGAAACTGCAGGTGTAGCCACACTTGCACTAGGGCTCTGGAGCGTTGGGCTTGGCTTGGGGACGAACTGGTGGGAAACGCTTGACCTCAGTTCACTGTTTCGCGTGGGTATGCGGACTCTTGTCGTGACGAGTACCGCACTCGCAAGCGGTGTCATACTGCTCGTCAGTGAGCAAGCAGGCCTCGGTCCCACCTCTCTCACTTTGCTATCAATTGAGACACCAACGGTGACGGCGCAGGATTCGACATCACTGTTTGCATTGATTGGAGCAACCATCGGTGTGTGGCTTTTTGCACTCGTCAGCATCCGCTTCTTGATTCGTGCGCTTCCGGTTGAAAAACTCTCCACACCGTCTCAACGACCACAGGCAGTCCGTATGCAGGGGTTGGTCACGAAGACCCTCTCGCGGTTGCTCTTAGCAGGGGTTCTACTGCTCTCACTCACGGTTGTCCTGATTGTCCCGGCCCTCGCGCCTTACAGAAGCCAGCTCATGACTGCGTTGCCGGTCACACCTGCGTCCCTGGCAGACCTCCTCGTGGGTGCAAGTATAGTTGGCGCAGTCATTATCGGTGCGTCTGTGTTCGTTGCTGCAGTCGCGAAAGCTGGTGTGTATTTTCTTCGATCAAATTTTGAGATGGCTGACCTCAGTCGTCCATATCTAACCGGGGGAATGCTGGTAGGGGTCCTCACAGTCACTGTTGGGGGCCAATTGCTCGCACAGCTTGTGACCGGCCCGCTTGCTAGTCGCCCTGCCGTCCAACAGGCTGTGGGCCTTGCCCGAGAGGTGGTCATCGGTGGCTATGCTGGCATCGCTCTTGGGGTCATCGGAGGGCTCTTCGGGGTTACATTTACACTCGCCATCGTCGGTGCAATTCCTGCTAGTGTTCCGCTCAGAGGAGGGTACACCAGCCAACGCGCGCTGAGCATTGGGCTGTTTATCGCTGCGGTCGGGATTGGTGTCGAGGCTGCACTTCCACTCGCGGTCTATGGCGTCCTTGCAGCGAGTTTTATTGTTCACGATTCACTGTCTCATGCCGAGACACTGGGTCAAGAAGTCGGCACGGCAGCTTCAACACTTCACGTTGAATTGATACACT
>NZ_LOPV01000191.1 GCF_001469865.1 Haloferax profundi | reverse complement strand
CGTGTCGATCTTCGGACTGGGAATCGTCGGCGTGGCTGTGACGACAGGTGCCTTGATATTAGCTGGGAGCTTCAGTGTCGGCTGGACAGGGCCAACCGCCCTAGTTGCGTTGCTTGCTGCAGTCGGTGGTGCGGTGATGTTTTCACTTGCATTGCGACTCTCCTAGGCGAGTACGTATGAGCACACGTGAACAGTTTGGGGGGAGAATTCAATCAGGCCCTCGGCGTCTCAATCGAGGGGACTTCAACCGCGTCAAGTGACCGGTTGATAACCGCTTTCGGGTCAGCATCGCGAATTTGTGCTTCATTAGTCAATACGAGACGGTGAGCCAACACAGGAACAGCAATCGCTTTGACATCATCAGGAACGACGTAGTCTCGCTGTTGGATGAGCGCTCGAGCACGAGCGGCCTCGAACGCTCGCTGAATTCCCCGCGGAGACACCCCAGTCTCGACTTGATGATCTTCTCTCGTCTGTCGACAGATATCGACGAGATAGTCACGAAGCCGCGAATCAACGTGGACTGTCTCAACAATATCTTGAATGTCGTGTACCTGTGATCGGTCGATAACCGTCCGTGCTGCCGGCGTCTGTGTCGTTCGGTCTGCACGACGATCCAAGAGTTCACGCTCACCCCCACGAGAAGGATACCCCATAGATGTCTTGGTCATGAACCGGTCGCGTTGTGCTTCCGGAAGTGAGAACGTGCCTTCGTGCTCAATCGGGTTCTGCGTGGCAATGACGAAGAACGGCTCTGGGAGTTTTCGCGTTTCATTATCGACAGTTACCTGTTTTTCACCCATCGCTTCGAGCAATGCAGCCTGAGTTTTCGGCGGTGCGCGGTTTATCTCGTCTGCAAGGACGATATTCGAAAAGATTGGACCTGGGCTAAACTCGAAATCCCCAGTTGACTCGTTGTACAGGTGACTGCCAGTGATGTCGCTCGGCAGTAAGTCCGGAGTGAACTGAATGCGTTTGAATTTCAGGCCAAGAACCTTCGCAAGACTACGTGCAGTCAGTGTCTTGCCAGTACCAGGAACGTCTTCGATAAGCACGTGTCCCCGTCCCAAGATACCGGTCAATACCGTCTCGAGAAACTCTTCATCGACTATTGCTGTCTGCTGCACCGCATCAATCACCTCAGAAATGGAATTCGAGGCCGCGTTCTGATCCATTAAATCACAAACGTATTCGGAACGACAAATAACTACTGCGCAAAGCGGTGTCCACAGAACTCAGTTAGTGAACACGCAGCTAGTGACTACTGGGTTCACTAAACAAAGGCACCTATTGGAGTTGAAAGTCCGATGTCCGTCGATAATATTCACCGTATTGACATTGGCATGATATCGACAGTGACCACGTAGCCGTCTTGGGGTAGCCACAACGCGAGGGGAGAAAGCCATAGCCACTCAATAGTGACCGTCAGCCACGGTTGTTAGCTGTCGTTCGACGTACGCCAGCGTTCGTTGCCCCAGAGTCCACACCGCGCCATCGCATCGTCGTATTCGGTCACGATGACTTCACGTTCGACGACTTCCTCACCACCATCGGACTCAACGATTGGATCTTTCACCTCGTCATCGCACGCTGTACCGCTGTCGTTGTGTTTTTCCTGAAATTCAGAAATTTCGTCTTTTTCCATAGCCCACATACACTGTCTAGAAATATAATGTTTTTTACCAAGTTCAATTCGATATCACTCAACGTGCGTCGGTTTTTTAACTGCTGGTAGAAAGGAAGACCATGGCTAACTTTCGTGTTAATAATTCACCCACCCACCTCGTCGGTCGAATACATCCCACGTTGCCAGACACCTTTGATTTCTTGGTAGCCACCTAGAACACGATGTGCTCTCAGTGGCAGACGGGATTATTGGTCTTTCCTCGAATCTCTCTGGCATCCCAGATAAACCAAGAACTAACCGCAAGAATGCGACCCATACTGATATTGGACGAACACGTTATGGCGATATGTTCGAGTTGACAGGGTTCCAGCGGGATTTGCTCTACGCCATCGCAGCGTTGACACGCCCTTCTGGACAGGACATCAAGGAGCGTCTCACCGAGATAACGACACTCTCGGACGTCAACCACGGTCGGCTGTATCCCAACCTCGACGTGTTAGTCGAACACGGCTACGTTGCGAAAGGCACCCTCGACCGGCGCACTAATTACTACGAACTCAGCCAGAAAGGAGTGGCCACCATCCACGACCGACGAGCGTGGGAAGACACCCACCTCGAAGAGACGGACCAAATGGCACCAGAGTGAAAGCCGCCCTCCGGTCGAGAGATCGACGTCTGCAGTCGAACGGAGCCACACACAGCGAGTGCCGACTCAGAAAGAACTCGCCCGTGCGCAAGAGACCGCCTGAACCAGCGCAGACTGCGACAGTCAGTACCCCACCTGCAGTCGTGGACTTCCTCTGTACTCCGCGTTAGAGCGCCGCGGCGATCTCGTGCGACCAATCGAGAAGCCGCTCATCGGCACCGAAGGGTGCTGCACACTGCACCCCAAGGGGAAGCCCTTCCTCACTAGTCGTGCCAGGAAGTGCAATCGTCGGAAGCCCAGAATGTGTCCACGGGAGGTTCATCACGGGGTCGCCAGTCGAGTCGATTCCCTCGGGCGCAGGACCGGGTGCCGACGGCGCAATCCAGAGGTCGATTCCTGCATCGTCCATCGCAGCTTCGAGTCGGTCGCGAACCTCGAGTCGACTCTGTCGTCCACGCGCAATCTCTCTCGTCGGAATCGTTCTGCCCTCTTCGATGAGCGTTCGTGTCGTCTCGGAGTATTCGTCGCCGTACGCTTCGTACCAGGCTTCGTGGGCTATCGCGAGTTCAGCCGCGTTCAGTCGATCGTGCCGGTGGTTTATCGCGTCGATGTCGTCGAGTATCGGGACACTCACGATATCGTAGCCAGCGTCTCGGAGCGCTTCGAGATGTGTTTCGAAGCCGTGGCGGCCCACTTCGCTGACCTGGTCGAGATAGGGGCCTTCGGGCACGCCCAGAACTGGTTTCTCCCGTTGTGACGGCAAGTGACGCCAGTCATCACAGAGGACTGCCGCTGCGAGTTCGGCACCCACTGTGTCTTGGGTGAAAAAGCCGACGTGGTCGACCGACTTCGAGAACTCGATCATTCCCGTGGTTGGAATGCGACCGAAGGTCGGCTTGAAGCCGACGACGCCACAGAACGCTGCGGGCCTGATTACCGACCCAACAGTCTGTGACCCGAACGCGAACGGACAGAGACCAGCCGCGACCGCAGCAGCCGACCCGCTACTCGAGCCGCCGGGTGTGTGGGCGATGTCGTGTGGATTCCGAGTCGGACCCGGTTCGAAGTACGCGAATTCCGTCGTGACGGCTTTCCCGAGGATGAGTGCCCCGGCGTCTCGCATCCGCTGGACTGCATCCCCCTCTTGTCCAGCCAAGGCAGCTGGCGGAAGTGTGGACCCCGCCCGCGTTGGGAGCCCATCGACGTGAAAAATATCTTTCACCCCGATGGGTACACCGTACAATGGTGGCCTGTCTGTAGGGTTCGGATAGCGCTCTTCGAGGGCCGCTGCCTCGGCCAAGACCCGCTCCCAGCGCCCGGCTTCCGGAACGAGCGACTCCAGCTGTGGTTCGACCGCTTCGACACGCTCTCGGAGTTCTTCGACGTACACTGTGATACTCGATTGACCGTCTCTAAGAGTCCTAATCGCGTCAGCGAGATGTGCGTCGTGTATCATCGTCATCGACCCACGACTGAAGTCGTGGGCTTGTCCGTGGACTCCCGGTCTGCCTCCGAATTGGAGTAGGCGGTGTAATCGCCATTCCCGTTCACCATCCCAGACTTGAGGGCGAGATGACCGTCGCCCAACCCATCGGGACGTTTGCCCGATGGTAAAGTTAGCAGTTTCAAACCGATGTTCTTCGAAGCGTTGTAATCGCCGTCAACCGAGTACCCACAGTCGTTGCACTCAAACCACCCGTCCGAATCGCGGTTCGTGCTGGACTGATGCCCGCACTTCGAGCAAGTCTGACTCGTAAACGCAGGCGGTATCTTCTCAAGACGAATTCCATACTCGCTAGCTTTGTACGCGAGCATCTCTTGGAGTTCGCGGAACGCCCAGTTGTGCATCTG
>NZ_LOPV01000190.1 GCF_001469865.1 Haloferax profundi | reverse complement strand
CGTTAACATCCTCGAACAACCCGTCACCGTTCAGGTCGTTCGGTGGCTGGTCGGACACACCAACCGGCGGCAAGACCGGCGACACAGTCACAGAGGCATTCGATTCATCTGTCACAGTGTACTCTATACCGCTCTCGTTTGTCAGTGATTCAATGTCGAGAGCAACATTTGAAGACCCAGCACTGACGCCACGAATTTGCACAGTGGCAATCGTCACAGATCCTGTTTGGTTAGTCTCGAGGCCTGTTGCGTTGATATGAACCGACTCGTTCGTGGTCGTAATGTCGGTCGTACTTTGAGCTCCGTTTGCGATAACCGTCGCGTTCTCTACTGTTGCAACAGATGTATTCGTCACGTTGACTATCGCCGAAACCGCATTAATACCACCATCTGCGTCGTCGATAACGACATCGAAGGTAGTGCTTTCACCGACTGAGAGTTTG
>NZ_LOPV01000189.1 GCF_001469865.1 Haloferax profundi | reverse complement strand
GTTGGTTCGAGTCTAACTGCAGAGTCAGGAACAGTACCGAAGGTGAACTCATTTGCAGAGGTGAAGTCCTGAGTAGAGACGCGCCCACCGTCTACTCTGGTGACACTTACATTATCTGTTGCGACACCTGTCGAGTGTTTCATTACAGTGATGTTGTCCAATGGGTTTACGGTAAACGACACCTGACCATTGGAATCAGTTGTTCCGATGAAGGTCTCTCCATCGACAAATTCAGTGAGATAACTTGGACTGTCTACACGCTCTTCGATGAGTGCAACGTACGACCATCGTACAGTCGAATCACCGACTGGCATTCCGTTACGATCAGTAACTGTAATTGTCACTGTTGACTGTGTCCCATTGACGAGTTCTTCGGGCACACTGGTGGTGGCAGTGAGTCCGCTCACATGCAGGTCCTCATAGGTTCCCGTTGTTTCGTCAATCGCGACCACCTCATAGATCCGCCGTTCGTCGTTGCTTGGTGGGCTCGGGTCATCAACCGAGAAATTCCACGCTGACGAACCATTCGGGTCGATGTACGCTATGTTGAGATCTCGACTATCGGCTTTGAGTGCGGTGAGTGTAGTTGACCCCGAACGTGGTTGGCTACCATTCCGATATGTGAGATTCGTGGTTACTGTGCCGTCGGAGTATGATAGCGATGCATCCAACGGTGTTCCCTCGTCGTAATCCTGCTTGTCGAATTCTGGAGCGACGTATTCTGTCTCTGAGACGGCTGTCCCGCTCGCAGTCTGATACCCCTCTGCTACACCGAGGAGTACATGTTGGTAGTAGCCTTCGAGATTGCGTTGTTGTGAATTGAATGTTGTCGTGACGAGTCCACTATCGGACGTCATCACTGTCTGGGTATCACCACTTGTGGTGTAGAGTCGAATAGGGGCGTTAGCAACGAGGCTGTCTGTCTCTGTGTCGTACAGCCCGACGTATGCAGTGAAATTGTCGCTGGCTTGTACGCTGTCACTCTTGACTGACGCAGGCCACTTGCTTTCGACGATAAGTTGGTAGCGGCGATCTTCTGATGGATCGGTTGTCGGGTTAATATAGTGTTCAATATTATCCTTGACAATTACGACAGACCCAAACCGATACTCAGACCCCGGGACGTCTGGAGCGACATCAACGATTCCAAATCGAGCATCTTCAGGGGAGGTCACAGAGAAGGTACCGATGCCACGCTCTTGCGGCTTTGCGTATCCTTGCTCAGTATCGACTTCTGCTGAATATTCTTCGAGTGCCTGTTTTATCCGTATCCGGTCGACTGCGGTGATCGGAGACGATTCCGCAGTCCCTGTAGTTGCTGCAGCTGCTCGGAGATGCTGAACTGTTGAGGATGGGAGCTCCTTAGAGAGTGAGGCAATCATCCGCTCTGTAACCCATGTCACGCGGTAATATGCGGACGAATTCAGTGGTGTTGCTTGTTTTTCGTCCTGGTAGACTTGGAAGGACAAATTGGCAGTGTTTCCAGACATTACCACAGTTGCTTCTGGAGTCACAACCGCCTTAGTGGTCGACTCTCTGACATCAATCATACCGATCTGTTTGGAAGATTGAGTGCTGTTGGGGCCAAGTGAAAGACGGATATCAAGAGCGTCCTCGTCGTTGTCGAGCGTCG
Organism: Haloferax profundi; assembly: GCF_001469865.1. Lineage (GTDB taxonomy): Archaea > Halobacteriota > Halobacteria > Halobacteriales > Haloferacaceae > Haloferax > Haloferax profundi. Next base: position 464 of record NZ_LOPV01000189.1, on the reverse strand, counting down.
TGGTATCGAAATCAACGCTCGTTCGAACAACGCCATCGGTGACCGAGACTGTCTCGTTGAGCGCTTCCGCACCCTGTGTGTTGGTGACACTGACAGTCGCCATGCCGGTGTAGGGAGCGATACTGTCGCTCGTTTTGTTGAACACAGGGATATTAACTGAGAGCCGTTCATCTGGTTGTATCTCGTATTGCTGATCGAGAGCGTACGTGTGCTGAGACTGACCGCCTGTTTCATCGGGAATGTAGTCAGACAACCCCGCTTGTTCAATCGAGTATTCGCTCTCGATGACGTTTCCGTGTTGGTCTTCGACTACGAGGATATATGTTTCATAGTGGTTAGCAGGTGCTGAGATGTTAGCACGAGCACGACCCAGTGAATCGGTTAGGACCGTTTCGTTTCCAACGACGGTACCATTTCGTGTTTCGAGTGTAAAGTGGATGGGCGCATTAGCCGCAGGGGTGCCG
>NZ_LOPV01000188.1 GCF_001469865.1 Haloferax profundi | reverse complement strand
ACGCAACTGCGGTTCCTGGAACTGACACAGTCTCTGTTCCGTAAGTGAACTGTCCCTTGTTTGGGAACCGATCTTTTTCAGTTGACTCACTTGAACTGGCAGTAAGGTACCAGTTAAACGGCTTCGCATCGTCGCGCTTTTCGAAGCTGAGTCCCTCGATGCGAACCCTGTTTTGACTGATATCCCACGTGTCTGGATCAGCAGAGATAGCAGTCGTGAACTCGAACGATTGACTAGTTGAATTAAATGCATAGCCATCCGTCCAGAGTGTTAATCCGTTTTCAGTGCTTCTCCGAACGATGTCTAGACGATAATCTGCACCAGTTTCACTCCCTGTCGTGTTGTCACGGTCTGCATCAATATACAGGGAGAACGTTGCGTTGACCGGGCTTTCGTGGGTGACGATAGTGAGGCCATTGTTGAGTAGTCCCGGATTCGCTGCTCGCAAGTCTGGGCTTGTTTCTACATCATTGAGTTGGTCAACCAGTGGTTCACGTGTTATCCACACCGAGTTGTCGGATGAATTTCCAACTCCAGCATAAAGTTCGTGAACACCGGCTTCGGTTGAAGCGTTCTTTTGGGCCAATCTAGTCGTTGCGTTGACTGCGGACCACGCATCAAGCATGCCCGCACCAACACTTGATTCGTTCTGCGGAAGCGGCTGTGCAGTTGACCGAAGCGTCTGACGAACCTCCGACAGACTCATGTCTGGGTTTGCATCAAGCAGTAGGGCCACAGTCCCACTTACATGGGGTGCAGCCATTGATGTCCCGTCCATTTTGACGTACGGCTCAGAGCCTTCTTCAAGAGCGGGTGGATACGACGAAATCACCTCTTCACCAGGCGCGATAACATCCACGCCTGCGCGTCTATCTGATCCAAACCCGACTGGCCCGCGACTGGAGAAGTGCGTCACATCAGATGATGCGTACCGTGCTGCACCGACAGTGAGTGCCTTTTTCGATGCACCTGGACTCCCAATCGATCGTTCTCCGAGAACCCCGGAGTTCCCA
>NZ_LOPV01000187.1 GCF_001469865.1 Haloferax profundi | reverse complement strand
TGGGATTGTATCCGTGGTCTCTGCAAGAGTGTCTATGTAATTCGAGAACTGGTCGCTCCCATTCGATGGGTAGTATGCAGTGGTTTGGTAACGGTACGAAACCGATGCGTTGTTTGCGTTAGTAACTTCGAGCGTCCAGTTACCCGACTCGTTGATTTGGGCTCCAGATTCAGGTTTATACTTGAGATACGCGATCTCATTTGGAACGTTTCCTGAGGAGAACCACCAACCAGCATCCACACCGGTGAGTGGCGTTGTTCCTGATGGACTTCGAAGCGAAACAGAGAGATTCTGCATCACTGCTTCCTGCTGGGATCTGTCTTGGATTGGCGTCCCATTGACACTAACCGGCTCAACAAGGACGTAGACGTATGACGGCTTGAACGCAGCATAGTCAGTCGTCTCACTGAAGATACCAGAGCCGTTCGCGTAAATCTGATGTGA
>NZ_LOPV01000186.1 GCF_001469865.1 Haloferax profundi | reverse complement strand
GGGCGTACGAACCACTTAGCGTCAAACTTGGATGGGTAACGACCCACGTTCCAGCAATTTACACGGGTGAAGAGATGCGTGAGTATCGCGAGTGGTTAGACGCCAATAGCTACGAAGGAACTTATTCTGTCGCGGGGAGTTTCTCGTCTGACGACATTAGTGATTACTACGTGAGCCCTGTCGACCTTGGCTACACTCACATGATTA
>NZ_LOPV01000185.1 GCF_001469865.1 Haloferax profundi | reverse complement strand
ATTTCAATGTTGCCTCGGTGGCCCGCTGGCGCGGGTACCTGTGTAACGGCTCCTACCTATGCTGCACATTAGCGACCACGTCTCAGCGACAGCCTGCAGTAAAGCTCTATAGGGTCTTCGCTTCCCCTTGGGGGTCTCCAGACTCCGCACTGGAACGTGCTGTTCACCGGGCCCAACGTTGGGACAGTGACGCTCTCGTTGATCCATTCATGCAAGCCGCTACTGAAGCGGCAAGGTACTACGCTACCTTAAGAGGGTCATAGTTACCCCCGCCGTTGACGGGTCCTTCGTCCCATTGTAATGGGTGTTCAGATACCCGCACTGGGCAGGATTCAGTGACCGTACGAGTCCTTGCGGATTTGCGGTCACCTATGTTGTTACTAGACAGTCGGAGCGTCCGAGTCACTGCGACCTGCTCGATCAAGAGCAGGTATCCCTTATCGCGAACTTACGGGACTAACTTGCCGAATTCCCTAACGTCGGTTGATCCCGACAGACCTTGGCTTGCTCTGCCAGCGCACCTGTGTCGGATCTCGGTACGAT
>NZ_LOPV01000184.1 GCF_001469865.1 Haloferax profundi | reverse complement strand
AATTGTCTTCGAGATAGTTGATATCGCGCGTGACTGTGTAGGTGCCAGGTGTGAAGGGTTCTGGCAGCTGTTCAAGATAGTCTGGAGTATCCTCCGGAGGGAGGAAATCTTCTTGTGTGAAGCTGGACTCAACTCCCAGGCCATAGTTTCCGACCCACACTGATGAGACCAAGACTAGGACAAGGAATATCCCTGGTGCAATCTGGCCAATCTTCACACCAATGGGAAGAATCCTCCCGAGTGCAGACTCTTCAGCCCCAACTGGCGTCTGAGCAAACATCGGTATCGAGTGCTTCTCCCGAAGACGGTCAGTGTAGACCTTTGCCGCAGGAAGGAAGATCCCGAAGATCAGGAATGTGAACACTATCCCGATCGCTGCAATGACACCGAAGTCACGGATTGGTGGGAGCTCA
>NZ_LOPV01000183.1 GCF_001469865.1 Haloferax profundi | reverse complement strand
GCTTCACCACTCGCGTTCGGTTCAGGACTCGTGAGCCGCAGCACTCGTGGCGGGTTCCCCCCTTCTCTCATTTCGGACACACCGCCTCGACGACGAGGAAGCCGCAGGCGACCCACGTCCTCGGGTGCTTCGGTCACCGCCGACTTCTGCCGGGAGATTCGCGTCGAAAATCGGCAAAATCGACAGACGAAAGCCCGATTTCGAACTCGTTGAATGGCGTGAAATTCGGCGAAAACCGAAGTCACGGTTACCTTACTTTACTGTAGTAGGGTTAGAATGGGTGGTTGCATGCGCGGCAGCAAACTCACCACAGCAGTCATGGTCATTGCGATGCTGACCGTCGCGATGGTCCCCGGGACCGTCGGTGCGGCGACCACCGACACGTCCCTCCAGGTCGACGTCACGCAGGACGTCGAGACGGGCAACGCGACAGTGACCGTGACACAGAACGAGACGGCCGTCGAGAGCGCGACGGTCTCCGTCGTCGAATCGAGCGTCGACTACAGTGCGAACAACACCACGTACACGACGGACGCGAACGGCACCGTCGAACTCCCGAACCCGGACGAACGCGTGAACGTCACGCTGGACGTCACCGCAGGTGACGGAAACAACACGACGACCACGTCCGTCGAGAGAGAACTCGTCCCGCACGACGAGTCCCTCGACGTCAGCGTCGAGACCGACGACGCCAACGACACGGTGACCGCCACCGTCACGCAGTACGAAGAGTCGGTCGAGAACGCGTCGGTGCAGGTCAACGGGAGCGACTACGACAACACCACGTACACGACGGACGCGGACGGCACCGTCGAATTCGCGGAACCGGTGAACACGACGAACCTGACGTTCGTCGCGAGCGCGAACGACGAGACGGCAGAGACCACCGTCAGCTTCGAGGCTGACGACCTCTCGGTCGCTGTCGACCAAGACGAAAACGCGAGCGTCGTCGTCACCGTGACCGAAGACGGTGACGTCGTCGAAGGCGCGAACGTCACGGTCACCGGCAACTACACCGACGCGGGTGACTACGAGACGGACGAGAACGGCACCGTGCACCTCGCCGACCCGCTCGAAAACGTCACCATCGACGTGACCGCCGAGTACGACGGTCAGACCGCCGAGACGACTGCGACTCTCCAAGGCGAAGTCGCCGAAGACGACCCGTTCGGGGTGCTCGTCAGCACGTTCGTAGAGCGCCTCAAGAGCACCGCGGGCGACGGCCCGATGGGACAGGCAGTCTCCGACTTCGTGACCGAGAACAACCCCGGTAAGGCCGACGAGAAACGTCCTGAACACGCCGGCCCGAAGGACAAAGACAACGGCAAGAACGGTCAGGCCGCCGAGAAGGGCGGAAACGACGACAAGCAGGGCCCGCCGGAGCACGCAGGTAACGACGACAAGAAGGACGACGACGAGGAAGAAGAAGAGAGTAGCAGCTCCACCGAAGAGGACGACTCTGAGGACGACTCCGACTCCAACGGCCCGCCGGAGCACGCGAAGAAGGGCAAGTAAGTCGCGGCTGCGGATTTCTCTTTTCGTACGAATACCGAACCCGGAGCGGCAGCACTGTGACTCGGAACCGTGCGGCTCGGCTGCTCACTCTCGGGGGTCTATCAGTTCGACGTCGACGCCGCCGAGTGCGCCGACTCTCGCCGCCGACACGTCGAATCGTTCGACGGCGAGGCTCGCACCGG
>NZ_LOPV01000182.1 GCF_001469865.1 Haloferax profundi | reverse complement strand
GCCACGAGTTCGTCGTCGACGCGGGCGGAGGTACCGCTCGGATACCACGCCGAGTCGTCGGTGACCTGCACTGCCGAGCGAAGCGAGTCGCGGAGGCGACGGTGTGCAAAGAGTGTCGAGACGAACGCGAGTGACGCCGCGAGTGTGACGCCGCCGCTGTCGAACGTCGTCGCCGTCAACTCCCGGCGTGCCGTTTCGAGCGCGCCAGCGAGTGCGAGCGACTGCCGTGCCTCCGCCTCGTCCGAGAGCGCACGCGAGAGCGCGGCGTCTTGCATCTCTCGAATCGCCGTCTCGGTCGTCGGTTCGGAATCCATGGCGAGAAAGAGGGGAAAGTGAGTTACGCCTCGTCGAACGACGGGGGTCGGAGCGTGTGGTCTACGAGCGTCTCGTCGGGTCGGAGCGTGACCGTTCCGAGGAATACTGTCTCGCCCTCGGGCGCCTCGGTGGCGATGGTCCGGAGAACACGCTCTTGGTCGAGCGTCTCCCACGTGATGCGTTCGACGAGTCGCTGGAACGCCTCGGGGTCGGTCCACCCCGAGTCGATGTCGGACGGAACGTTGACGACGAACCGCAGTTCCGTCTCCGTGACCTGGATACCGACGCGGAACGTGTCAGCATCTGTCTCCTCGTCGACCGTCGCCGTGTCGTCCGTCGTCGTCTCGTCCGAGTCGGTCATCAGCGGGTGTGAGTGACGTGGAGACAAAGATGCACCGGACACTCTCTAATCGCGTCGCTGTAGAGGGGCGACTTCAGGTGTCTCCCCCTCGGGGTGTCGCCGCCGAAATCCCTCCGGAGGGCCTCGGTAGCGTGTGAATTCCACGCACACGGCGGACGAACGTCGAACCGTTATTAGCGTTGGACCCGGCAGTCCGACCAACGAATGAGTTACAAGATCGGTCTCGTCGGAAAACCCTCCGTCGGGAAATCCAGTTTCTTCAATGCGGCGACGATGAACGACGTCCCGGAGGGGGCGTACCCGTTTACGACTATCGACCCCTCCATCGGCGAAGCGTACGTCCGCGTCGAGTGTGCGGCCCCCGAGTTCGACGAATCGTGTACGCCCTCGGTCGGGTACTGTGACGACGGAATGCGGTTCGTCCCGGTCAAACTCGTCGACGTTGCCGGTCTCATCCCCGGTGCTCACGAGGGGAAGGGCCTCGGCAACCAGTTCCTGACCGACCTCAACGAGGCGGACGTGCTCGTTCACGTCGTCGACTTCTCCGGCGAGACGGACATCGAAGGCGAAGCGACCGAAGGCCACGACCCCCGCGAGGACATCGACTTCCTCGAGAACGAACTCGACATGTGGTATCTCGGCATCCTCGAGAAGGGTATCGACCGCTATCGGTCGGGGTACCACGGCGAGGAGAAAGACATCGAAGTCGACCTCGCAGAGCAGATGTCGGCGTTCAAGACGAACAAAGACGAGATCAAGCAGGTCATCTTGTCTCTGGACATCGGCCTCGACCCAGACGAGTGGGACGACGACGACAAAGAAGCACTCGCCCGCGAGATTCGCAAGCGAACCAAGCCGATAATCATCGCGGCGAACAAGATGGACAAACCAGTCTCACAGGAAAACTACGAGGAGATCACCTCGGACCCCGACTACGACCACCTCACGTTCACGCCGACGAGTGCCCACGCGGAGAAGGCGCTGAAGAACGCCGACGAAGGCGGCGTCGTCGACTACCAACCCGGTGCGGACGACTTCGACATCGTCGGCGACGTGAGCGGAGAACAGGAGGCCGGCCTCGAACAGATTCGTGAGTTCATCGGCGAGTACGGCGGCACGGGCGTCCAGCAGTCCCTGGAGATGGCGCTCTTCGACGTGATGGGCGCAATCGCAATCTTCCCCGGCAGCGCCAACGGGAAGTCCGACTCACAGGGCGTCTTCCGCGACTGTTTCATCCTCCCCGAGGGGTCGACGACCGAAGACTTCGCGTACCACCTCCACTCCGACATCGGCGATGGCCTCCTCCACGGTATCGACTGTCACTCGAAGCGCCAAATCGGCTCGGACCACGAACTCGAACACCGCGACGTGGTCGAGATAATCTCGACGAACTGACCTTCATCGACCGCAACCGTAACACCGTTATATACCCGGCGGTAGGGACCGTGTATGGGTGAGGCCGAAACGTCTGCGGAGACACTCGACGTCGAGATCGGGGGACTCGGCGGCGAAGTGACGCTCGCAGACCTCTTCCCGCCGACGTGGGTCGAATCATACAGCGATGCGACATCTATCGGTGACTTCGTCGATAACAGCGGATTCGACGTCTCCGACCAGGAGTCGTTCGAGTCCATTCCGACCCACAAGTGGGACCGATACGTCGATGCACACTCCGAGTTCGACGACTGGCAGTCGATGCTGTCGGCCGCCGTCGAACGCT
>NZ_LOPV01000181.1 GCF_001469865.1 Haloferax profundi | reverse complement strand
ACGCGTCGAGTGCCGAACGCGAGTCGGCCAGCGAAGAGTCCGCCGAGGCGAAAGCCTGAGGGCGTGACGACTGCGACGAATTCTGCTTAGTTCTGTGCGGTGTCGCAGACAGACGCAGCACCGCGCGCAATCGCGTCGTCCCACCACTCTCGAGTCTGTGCTGTCGCAACCGAAAGTGGGTCGTCCGGGTCGTCCGGATGGGATTGGAGGTCCAGTGCCCACCACTCCACGTCGTGCCACTCGTCGTGTTTGTAGCCCATGTGGTCGAATCGACCCACACGTTCGAACCCGAACGACTCGTGGAACGCGATGCTCGCCGGATTCGGCGTCGTGATGACGGCGTAGGCAGTCACGTAGCCCATCTGTTCGAGGATCCCGAGGAGTGCCGTGTACAGCCCGCGAGCGACACCGCGGCGCTGGAACTCCGGGTCGACGTATATCGACGTTTCGACCGCCCACTGGTAGGCGTCGCGTTCACGGATAGGCCCGGCGTAGGCGTAGCCAACCACGTCGCCGTCGAGTTCGCAGACCAACCACGGGTGGTGTGTCTTCTTCCGCAGTTTCGTCTCGAGGTCGGTGACGCTCGGCGGGTCGTACGCGAACGTGATGGCCGTCTCTTCGACGAAGGGTTCGTAGATGTCTCGGATGGCGGGGAGGTCAGACTCCGTCACGGGGCGGAGGCGAACGGTCATATCTCTGGTGCGGTCGTGGGGAGAGATAGATGCGGCGATGGCGGCCGGTCTCGCGAGGCGAAGAGAATCTGATGACTTGGGGCTGGGAGTTCAGGTGTCGACGGACGTGGTTCAGATGGTCGCTGCGTACTCACGGGCGCGACGGCGGATGTCGTCCGCGTCGGCCCGGACGTGCTCGCCGCCATCGTAGAGCACTTCGCCGTCGACCATGGTGAAGACCACGTCGTCGCCGTGTGCCGAGAAGACGAGGTGCGACAGCACGTCGTGGAGAGGCGTCGCGCGCGTCACGTCGGTCGTAATCCCGACGATGTCTGCCGTCCAGCCTTCGCGGAGGCATCCGACGCGGCCGAATCCGGCGGCTTTCGCGCCGTTTCTGGTGGCCATCTCGAAGATAGTCGCGGCGGGCGTGGTCGTCGGGTCGAGTGAACCAACCTTCTGGAGCAGACTGGCCTGCCGCATCTCCGTGAAGGGGTCGAGTGTGTTGTTACACGGTGGGCCGTCGTTCCCGAGGGCGACGTTGATTCCGCGTTCGAGGTAGTCGGTGATCGGTGCGATACCCGACGCGAGTTTCATGTTCGACGACGGGCAGTAGGTGACGTGCGTGCCAGTCTCCGCGAGTACCTCGCGTTCGGACGCTTCGGTGTGGACACAGTGGGCGAGGACCACGTCGTCACCGGTGAGGCCGACTTCGTCCAACCAGTGGATGTTTCGCATCCCCGTCTCTGCTTCGACCGTCGCGATTTCGTCTCGGTTCTCACTCGCGTGCGTGTGGATTCGGACCCCGTCGTAGGCGTCTGCGAGTTCGCGGACACCGCGGAGACACGCCTCGGTGCACGTAATCGCGAATCGCGGCGTGAGCGCATACTGGATGCGCCCGCCGAAAGAGTCGTGGTACTGTTGGATGAGTCGTTCCGACTCTGCTAACGCCGCGTCGGTATCTTCTTGCAAGTCTTCGGGCGAGTTCGTGTCCATCAGCACCTTCCCGATGCGTCCCCGGATTCCCATCTCACCGGCCGCCTCGAAGGCCTCCGCAGCGTGTCGAACCGAGAGGTGGTCGACGACGGTTGTCGTCCCGGACTCGATGCATTCGAGGTAGCCGAGTTCCGCGGCGGTGCGCATCCCGTCGGCGTCGAGACTGGCCTCCATCGGGAGGACGTGGTCGAACAACCAGTCGAGAAGCGACGTGTCGTCGGCGATGCCTCGCCCGAGCGACTGGACCGAGTGGACGTGTCCGCCGACGAGTCCCGGCGCGACGATGTCGAACTCGCGCCGGTCGTGGTCGGGGTACGTCTCTTCGAGCGACGCTCGGTCGCCGACTGCGACGACGTGGTCGCCGTCGACGACGACGGCCCCGTCTTCGATGATAGTGGTCGCGTCCGCAACCACTGTTCCCGCGAGTAACATCCTCGTTCGGGTAGTCGACCCGCGCTGAAATAGTTGGGGTACGGACGTCGGGGGACTGGACAGGCGGTGACCTTCGTCGTCGAGCGTGGTTCGGTCGAAACAGGTACCAAGAATTATTATCGGCTCATACCCGAACAACTGTACGATAGATGCCGAGCCCGGAGCACGACGATGTGGACGTAAACGACATCTCGCCACGAGCGTGGCGTCTCCTCCGGACTGCGGCGGGGTACGAACAGCGTGGCGTCGAGAAAGTCGTCGACGACATCATGCAAGCACACATCTCGATGCTGGAGAACAATACGCGAAGCCTCTCGACCCAACGTCTGTACGACCTGTACGAACTCTACGCGACGGAGCTCACAGACGAGCAAATCGCCGCCATCGTGGATAACTTTTGAAGACTTGAGTCCGTGAGACTCGCACACACAGACTCACAGTCCACGCGACACGCACAGCGGTCGCTTGGAAGGTAGTTCGTCAGAGAAGTGCTCCGTCAGGGATTCGAACCACGGTCGCTCTGCTCACTTTGTTCGCGACGCTCTCTGATTCGAATCCCTTCGAGTCGCACACACAGACTCACAGTCCACGCGACACGCACAGCGGTCGCTTGGAAGGTAGTTCGTCAGAGAAGTGCTCCGTCAGGGATTCGAACCCTGGTCATCACCGTGAGAGGGTGATATGATTGGCCGGACTACACCAACAGAGCACGTTGGTACATTCACAGTTATCGCGTGGTTTCGTAAAAGGTTGTCGTTTCTGAAGGGGTATGACACCCACTGCCGTGTTGCGATTAGACGACCTGTGACCCGGCGCGGTACACCTGCTCGGTCGTTCGCCACGCACTCGCATCGTCGCTCGGGTCGTCGGCGAGGACGACGAGGTCGGCGACGTACCCGTCGGCGACTTTGCCAACGTCGTCCAGACCGAGCAAGTCTGCCGCGGTGACGGTTGCCGCATCGAGTGCTTCGGCGGGAGAGAGACCGTAGTCGACCATCAGTTCCATCTCGCGGAGCGCGTTCTGGCCGTGTTCGTTGAACGGTGTCCCCGCGTCGGTTCCCATGGCAATCTTCACGCCGGCGTCGAGGGCGTGTTCCCACGCGACTTCGAAGCGTTCGGCGGCGTCTTCGGCCTTGGCGACTGCCTCTTCGGGGATGCCGGCGTCGATTCCGTGTTCGACGATTTCGAGGACTGCCGAGGCTGTCGGGACCCAGTACGTCCCGTTTTCGGCGAGCAAGTGGGCCGCTTCCTCGTCCATGAACATCCCGTGTTCGATGCTGGTGATGCCGGCGCGGGCAGCGTTTTTGATTCCCTCTTCGCCGTGGGCGTGGGCCGCGGTTGGAACGCCTTTGGCACTCGCAGCGTCGACGAGGGCGCGAATCTCGTCTTCGGTGAGTTCGGGCGCACCCGTGACCGCACCCTCTGTAAGCACTCCGCCAGTCGCCATGCACTTGACCACGTCAGCGCCACGTTTGAGTTGCTCGCGGGCGGCTTTTCGGACCTCGTCGGGGCCGTCCGCTTCGCGGCCGAACCAGTGGCCGTGGCCGCCAGTCATGACGACGTTCTCTCCGGCGGCGAGGACACGTGGGCCGGGAACGTCACCGTCGGCGACGGCGGCTTTCGCACTCGTCGCGAGGTCCCCCGGCGACCCGAGGTCACGGACCGTCGTGACGCCTGCTTCGAGTGTCTCGCGGAGACTGGCGGTCGCTCGGTAACAGGCACGCTCGACTGGTTCAGTTCTATACGACGCCACGTCGGGACGACTGTCCATCATCAGGTGGACGTGCGAGTCGACGAGTCCGGGTGCGACGACGAGGCCCGACACGTCGCGTGTCTCACCGTCGACGTCGTCACCGACAGACACGATTCGACCCGTTGATTCGTCGACGACGACGTTGGCGTCGCGGGACCCGTCGGCATCGACGACCCGCGCACCAGTAAGTGTGAACATGCCTCACTCAACCCGGTACGACGATGTAAAGACGTGGGTGGCGGCGAGGTGGCACAGGTCTGAACCCACATCTGTCCGCCACAATCGCGATGTTCCTCCTGTTCGTGTTCTCCCCGGTCGGTGTCTACGTCTGGCTTCGATATCGGGGGACGCTCGGTGAACCAACAGGCCGCGGACTGGAGTGACACACAGGGGAACCGTTGATTGTCTTGCCCGTCACATCGACTACTATGCGTGACAATCTGGCAGACCGTGTCGCACTCGTCACCGGGGCGAGCGCAGGTATCGGCGAAGCAACTGCACACGCCCTCGCGGACGCGGGCGCGAACGTCGTCCTCCTCGCTCGGCGCGAGGACCGATTGCTCGGTATCGCTGCGGACCTCGAATCCGACCACGGCGTCGAGACACTCGTCGTCCCGACTGACGTGCGCGACGAGGACGCCGTCGAGGCGGCGTTCGACCAGACCATCGACGAGTTCGGCCGCCTCGACGTCGTCGTGAACAACGCTGGCCTCGCCCGCGGGTCGGACGTCGAGTCGATGTCGACCACCGAGTACAGACAGATGATGGACACGAACGTCGACGGTGTCTTCTTCGTCTCTCGCGCCGCACTCCCACACCTCCGCGAGACGGCGGGGAACCTCGTCTTCGTCGGCAGTTTCGCCGGACAGTATCCCCGCCCGTTCAACCCGGTGTACGCCGCCTCGAAGTGGTGGGTCCGTGGGTTCGCCCACAGCCTCGAAGGGCAGGTCGGCGACGCCGACGTCGGTATCACAGTCGTCAACCCGAGTGAGGTCCGAACAGAGTTCGGGTCGGAAGACGGCGAAGCGTTCGAAGTCCGATTCGAGTCCGGTGAAGTCACCGAACCAGAAGAGATAGCCAACGCGATTCGGTTCGCTGCGCTACAGGACGATTCGACCGTCAGTGAACTCGACCTCTACCGGCGCGACAAGTTCACCGGGTGGTGAAGCGCGGGCGGGTCAGCCAGAGACGTGGCTGTCGGCCGACACCACGTTTCCGACGGTAACGTCGTCACCCACAGCGAGCGTCTCGCCCCACGAAGACTCGGGGACGACGGTGTTGACCATGAGTCGGAAGTCGTGGTCGAACCAGTCGCCACCGGACCACGGGGGGAGTGTCTCGCGACGCTTCGTCACGAAGGCTTCGCGGAACCCCGGCGTCGATTCGCCGGTGTCGGGGTCGCGTGTCGGGACGACACAGCGCTGGCAGGGATTGACTCCGGCGAACGAGGCGGCCCCGATACTGAACTCGACGCACGTCTCTCGCTGGTCGAACAGGTGGTCCTCCCAGAACGGGACAGGAGCGTCGAGTTCGAGGTTCGGCCGGAGTCGGCGGCGCATCTCGTCGGTGTCGATTTCCTCGAACCACGACGCGACCCGTTCGAGCGTCGCCGTCGAGATGACCGTCGGACCGCTGGCGGTGGTGTCGTCGGGGAATCCTCCCGAAGAATCGCGCCGGAGTTCGACGTCGTACCCGAAGTACGCCGAAAGCCAGTCGTCGGCGTCGGCGATTGGACCGCCGTAGTCGTCACAGTCGGGCGCGGAGAGTCGAATCGTGTCGTCGTCGAGCGAGACCGAACTTCTGATGCGATGAATCGCGCGTTCTCGCTTCCCGTTGACGTAGTTCCCGTCTGCGTCGAAGATGGCGTACTCGCGGTCGCCGGAGAGGCCACCGTTTTCGACGAGTTGGGTTCGCTCGACGTACTCTGGGTCAAGCGATTTCACTGGATAGACCGCGATACGGTCCAGCGTCACTGCGGCGTCTGTCGTCTGCTGGTCGTCCGCCTCTGCCCCGTTCGTCATCTACTCCTCGTCTGCGTCGGGTTCGACGTCGGCGAACGCTTCGGAAATCGTCGCTTCGTCGAGCGTCACGAATCCGTCTTCGGACAGCGTGACGGCGCTCACGTCGCTGGCGGTGAGTTCGGCGTCAGCCTCGCGGAGTGCACTCAGCGCGAGGGTGACGCCGTCGTCGAGCGACAGGTCGTCGGTGTACTGTTCTTCGAGGGCGGCCTGGATGTCGTTGCGTCGGCCACCGATAGCGACGGCCTTCCACTCTTGTGGGGTCCCCGAGGGGTCGGTCGCAAAGAGGCGTCCGCGCCCGTCTTCGACGCCGCCGATGAGGAGCGACGCGCCGTACGGCCGGGTACCCCCGGACTGCGTGCTCTCTTGGATGTTGTCGGTGATGGCCTTCGTGAGCGCTTCGACGCCGATTGGTTCGCCGTAGCGGAGTCGCTCACGCTGCGCGGTCGTTCGAGCGAAGTCCACGAGTTTGCGCGCGTCGGCGACGTGGCCCGCACTGGCAGCACCGAGGTTGTCGTCGAGTTTGTGAATCTTCTCGATGCTCTTCGTCTCCATGAGCGACGAGGGCGAAGAGCGCTGGGCCGCGAGAACGACACCGTCCGTCGTTCTGACGCCGACGACCGGCGCGCCACGTTTGACGGCCTCACGGGCGTACTCGACCTGATAGATACGGCCATCCGGCGAGAACAGCGACGTACCGCGGTCGTACGCTTGTTTGTCGTTTCGGTTCATCGGGCAACCACCTCAGTCGCGAGGGCGACGTTCGTCATTACCCCGTGGTCGGTTCCGGAGGCGGAAAAAGCCTCCACACCCGGCAGTGGTGTGGGGTTCACGTCGCGGGTTCCCGCTATCGCAGTACGGAGACACTCACTGTCGGGTCACTTCTCGACGACTTCGGCATCCCGAGCGTTCTGTTTGACGCTCTCGATACCCTGCTTGGCCTTCTGTTTCGACGCGTATCCCTCGCCCGAGTCCGCAAGGATGTTTCCGTTGTCGTGGACGAGACGCCACCGATACTGTCCCTCGACGTCGGCGTACACCTCGAAGTGCGCTTTACTCATACGTGATGCAATGCTGTCAACGACGAAAAATGTCGCCCCGTCTCGTGGTCATGCCGGCGCTTCTTCGACCGCAGAGAGGTCGACTTCGAACAATCGACTCCCGCAGTCGTCGCACCGAGTGACGAGAACTTGCCACGAGCGACAGCAGGACTCCGCCGTCTCTTCGGTGAACTGAACCGGCCCGCCGCAGTCCGGACACTGGTCGAGGTACACGCGAATGCCTCTCGCCAGTGCACTTCGGTGGTCGTTGGTGAGTGCGTCCCAGTCGTCGATTCGGTCTTCGAGGACGGCATCGGCCGCCATATCGGCGATGAGTGCACCGTGGGATTCCCACCTCCCGACGTGTGTGCCGCCGACGATGGCGACGAACCAGCGGTCACGGTCCTCCAACGAGATTCTGTCCGTGTCGATACCGAGCATCGCCGCGAGTCGCCGTCGAACGACAGCATCGTCGGTTCGCTGAATCTCACGCGTCCACGCGGTTTCGAAGTCGTCTGTCAGGCAGAGGTCGTCCACGTCGTCGCACTGTTCGAGTGCGCGAGCGCCCTGTAACACTGCCTCCACGTCGAGTTCGGGACTGCCGTCCACGTCGAGCATCGCGTCGCTGTCCGTGCCGACTTCGTCCCCCGGCGTCGGTTCTTTGTCGAACCAGCGAAGGACACGGTCCGGGAGATATCGCTTCGTCAGCGTCGGCGTCCCCGGAACGAGGTACCCGCGGATGTAGACGACGCTTGCGAAGACGACGAACGACGCGAGCGCGAGCGGGGCCCACACGATGCCGAGGACGATACTCATCGTGGCTGCGATGAGGACGTTCACGACGGTACAGGGAATACACCGATTTTCGCCGGTGTACTCGGGTTGGTGAATCCGCTCGAAGAGTGCTGAACGTGTCATGTTTCCAAATTGTCTGCGTCTCGTTCTAGAACGACGGTTTACTCGATAAAGCTGGTGTGCAGCACGGAGGGTTCGACGGTCGACGGTCGTCGTTCTCTTCGGCGGGACGTTCTGCCGCCGGAGACCCTGCAGGCATCCTCATATCCTCTGAGAACCCCTAGACTGGTGTTATGAGTACCCGTCAGGAGAAACACTTCGAGGAGGCGGACGTCCAGAACCGATTCGACTTCAAGAAGGAACAGAAGGCCGCATTCGTGGCCGAGAAAGGTCTCGACGAAGAGACCGTCCGGGTCATCTCCGAGGACAAAGGTGAACCG
The DNA here is from genome assembly GCF_001469865.1 of Haloferax profundi. Taxonomy (GTDB): domain Archaea; phylum Halobacteriota; class Halobacteria; order Halobacteriales; family Haloferacaceae; genus Haloferax; species Haloferax profundi. Next base: position 24,616 of record NZ_LOPV01000181.1, on the reverse strand, counting down.
GAGTGGATGTTGGAGCGCCGCCTCCGGGCGCTTCGGATGTTCCAGCAGATGCCGATGCCGACTGGGTGGCCCGGCCAACCTGACCTCTCCGAAGTCGACGTGGACGTCATCGTGCCGTACATCCGTCCCGACGTAGAGGTCCGCGGTGGCGTCCGCGACTGGCGTGACCTACCGGAAGATATCCGCGACACCTTCGACAAACTGGGCATCCCGGAAGCCGAGAAGAACGCCCTCTCCGGCGTCGGCGCCCAGTACGAGTCGGAAATCGTCTACCAGAACATGCGTGAGGAGTGGGAGAAAGAGGGCGTCGTCTTCATGGACATGGACAAGGCCGTCCGCGAACACCCGGACCTGGTCGAGGAGTACTTCATGACGAAGTGCGTCCCGCCGAGTGACAACAAGTTCGCCGCACTCCACGGTGCCATCTGGTCCGGTGGGTCGTTCGTCTACGTTCCGGAGGGTGTCACCGTCGACATGCCGGTACAGGCGTACTTCCGCATGAACTCGGCCGGTATGGGGCAGTTCGAACACACGCTCATCGTCGCGGAGAAGAACTCCGAGGTCCACTACATCGAGGGCTGTTCGGCACCCAAGTACTCCGCGTTCAACCTCCACTCCGGATGTGTCGAGGTGTTCGTCAAGGAGGGGGCGCACGTGCAGTATTCGACCGTCCAGAACTGGTCGAAGAACACGTACAACCTCAACACGAAGCGTGCCATCGTCGGCAAGAACGGACGCATGGAGTGGATTTCGGGGTCGATGGGCTCGAAAGCCACCATGCTCTACCCGGCGACGATTCTCAACGGCCGTGGAGCCTCTGACAACCACATCACCATCGCCTTCGCCAGCGAGGGACAGAACATCGACACCGGCGCGAAAGTCTACCACAACGCCCCCGAGACGAAGTCGACCATCGTCTCGAAGTCTATCTCACGCGGCGGTGGCCGCACCAACTACCGCGGCCTCGTCCGCATCGCACACGGCGCGACTGACTCTTCGTGTTCCGTGGAGTGCGACGCGCTGATGTTCGACAACGCGTCCACTTCGGACACGATGCCACACATCGAGATTCACGAGAACAAAGTCGACGTGGCGCACGAGGCGACGGTCGGAAAGATTGGCGACGAAGACGTGTTCTACCTCCAGTCACGCGGACTCGGCGACGACGAAGCCAAGCAACTCATCGTGTCGGGGTTCATCGAACCAATCACGAAGGAACTCCCCATCGAGTACGCAGTCGAACTCAACCGACTCGTCGAACTCGAGATGGAGGGCAGTCTCGGATAGTCGGTCGGTACCACACCTCACTTCTCTCTTATTCTCTCGTGAACCGTCTGTTCTGGTATGTCCTCGTATTCAGCAACTGCTCTCGTCGCCGTCTTCGTCGTGGGCGTCGTCCTCGGCGGGGCGGCAGTCGCGCTCGTCACACCGACCGAGATGGCCGCGTCTCCCACGTCGTCGATTTCGTCCGGAACCGGATGTCTCGCGGCAGACGAAACTGCACCCTCGTCGTGGGTCGGACGAACTCCCGCCGGCGAACAGACGACGTTCGTCTTCAATCGCACCTTCACGCACGAGACGCCGAGCGTGAGAATCGACGGGACCATCGAGAACCCAGAAGAGGGCGTGTACATCTACCGAGTGACTGCGACACCCGACGAGGACGAAAAGCCGCCGTCCGACGACTGCACGCCACGGACGACGATGGACGCAGTCGTCTCGGTTCCGAGCGACTACGAGTCGTTCACGGTGAGGTTCAACGGTGAGGAGATGGTCACGCTGCAAAACGAGCATTCAGCGCCACTGTTCCGGACGCTCGAAGGGTGACTCACACCTCGATTCGAGAGGTGACTGGAGTTCCGATTATTTTCGTTGTCGTTTGAATACCAGCGCCGTCTGTCCACTTCCCGCGCCGGCACCGCGCGAGTCCGAAATCGTATCGACGAGTTCCCACCCGTCGCCGCCGAGAGAGTTGAGTGCGTCTTCCATCGGGCCAGTGTCGCCGCTGAAGAGGCCACCATCGCTCGTTCTGACGATTTTGTACTCCCACCGAGTGTCTGTCACGCCGCGTCCTCCGAATGAGTCGTCTCGTCACGGCGTTCGTAGACGACGAACGCGAACCCATCTCTGCTGTCTCGCTCTCGTTCGACCCACTCGTCTGAGTCCCACTCGGGGAATCGGGTGTCGCCCTCGTACGCCTCGTCGAGTTCGGTGAGGACCATCCCCGACGCCCGGTCTACGAACTGCTCGTAGACCGTCGCCCCGCCGACGACGTACACCGTTTCGACGCCCATGTCGGCGGCGGCAACTTGGCTGGCGGCGACCGCTTCGTCTATCGACGCGACTGTCTCTGCGCCGTCGGGAAGGTCGATATCGCGACTCGTGAGGACGACGCTGTGCCGGCCCGGAAGCGGACCGTCGAGGTGTCGCGCGATGCTCTCGTACGTCTTTCGACCCATCACGACGGGGTGGCCCATCGTCGTCTCCTTGAAGTGCGCGAGGTCCTCCGGCAGGTGCCACGGCATCTCGCCGTCGCGGCCGATGACGAGATTGTCGGCGACGGCGGCGACGAGGACGAATCGGACCGCGTTGCCTTCGTCGGAGACGTCCCTGTCGACTGCTCGGTCGCTCATTCGGCCACCGCGAAGCGAATCCCGTCGGCGGGGTCGTAGTCGCGGAGGACGATGTCGTCGAAGGTGAGGTCCGAGAGCGGAACGTCCGCCACGTCGAGTGTCGGGCGCGCACGCGGTTCGCGGGAGGCCTGCAAGAGTAAGCCGGGAACGTGGTCGTAGTCTCCCTCGCCGTCGGCCTCTTCTGGGGCCGTTTCGAGAAGCCATTCGCGTACGTCGAGGTACTCTTCTCGCGTCTCTACGCCCGCGAGGCGAGACTGGAGTTCGTCGAGGTTCTCGCCGTACCATTCGCCGCGCTCGCCGGTTCCGCAGTAGACGTGGGCGTCGACGATGGTGTGAGCGAACTTCCCGAGTTCGAACCCGGCCTGCTGGGCGACGACCTGTGCGAGGATGGCGTAGGCCGCGAGGTTGAACGGGACGCCGAGTGCGATGTCACCGGAGCGCTGCGTCAAGTGGAGGTTGAGTTCGTCGCCCTGCACGTTGAAGACGAAGGTGTAGTGACACGGCGGGAGCGTCGAGACGGCGGCGTTCGCGGGGTGCCACGCGTTGATGACCATCCGCCGGGAGTTCGGGTTCTCGTCGAGTGTGTCGAGGACGTACGCGAGTTGGTCGAACGTGCCTTCGTCGTTCATCCAGCGCTGGTCGTCGTCGGGCCACGCCTCGCCCGGAAGTCCCTCCTCGGGGACGGGATAGCGTCGCCAGAAGCGACCGTAGGCCGTGTCGAGGTGCCCTTCGTCGTCGGCCCACGCGTTCCAGATACCCGTCTCTTCGCGGAGGTTCTTGATGTGTTCCTCGCCGGAGAGGTACCACAGGAGTTCGTGGATGAGCGAGTTCCAGCGGAACCCAGAGAGGTCCTTCGTCGTGAGGAGCGGAAAGCCCTCCTGCAGGTCGACTTCGTAGTGCTTCGAAAAGCCGGAGATGGTGTCTACACCCGTTCGATTGGGCTTGTACGTGCCGGTGCCGAGAACGTCCGTGACGAGGTCGAGGTATTGGCGCATGTGGGGGCCCCAGAGTTATCTCGTGGTCCACATTGGTACCACGTAAAGTAGCCGATTCCGTTCTAGATTGCCGCTGACTGCGTACTCAGGGCTCACAACTGGCGACGCTCCACGCCCCACAACACGAAAGACCCCACTCGCCGTACGATGTGCCATGATTCGCAATCTCGCGCAGGGAATTCGGACGTTCACGAGTAACGTCTTTCTCGTCGATGGGGACACCACCGCACTCGTCGACGCCGGGGCGAACTTCGACATCGTCCCGAAGGTTCGGGAGTTCACAGACGATATCGACGCCGTCTACCTCACGCACACGCACCCGGACCACGTCGGGAACGTCGATGCCATCCGCGAGGCGTTCGACGTACAGACGTGGGGCTACGACGCCGGCAACCTCGCCGTCGACAACCGCATCGAAGACGGCGAACGCATCCAAATCGGCGACGACGTGTACCAGGCAATCCACACGCCGGGACACAAAGACGACCACCTCTGTTTCTTCTCTCGCGGGTCTGGAGTCTGCTTCGCCGGCGACCTGATTTTCGCCAACGGCGGGTTCGGCCGTACTGACCTCCCGGAAGGTGACCGTGAGGTACTCATCGAGAGCATCGACCGTCTCCGCGAGGCGACCGGCGACGACGTGACCGAGATACACACGGGTCACGGGCCGAGCATCGTCACGCGACCACAGGACGACATCGAATTGGCGGCACGGGCCGCACGAGTGAATCGCTGAGTGGGTCGTGTGACAGCGGTCACTCAGTGCCAGTGCAGGTCGGTCGGCTATTCTTCTTCGTCTTCGTCAGGGATGGCGTCCGGGTGGAGACCGTAGTACCCCGGTTCGTCGCTCCGAGGGTCGTTGATGACGAAGTCTTCCTGGTTGACGATAATCCACGGAATCGTCCACTCGATGAGGCGGTCTTCGGTGTCTTCACTGAGTTCCGTCGTCGGGTCGAGGCCCTGCAGCATCCGGGCAATCTCGGGGACGGTGTACATGTAGTCGGCGTGGAGAACGTCGGCTGGTTCGTACAGGAGGTACCCATAGAGGGTATCGAACTCGTCTTTCGGTTTGGGCATACACACCGTTTCTCCGCCGACTGGCAAAACCCCGACGACCCAGCGGTGGCGGCCGCCTTTGTCATGCCAATGCTTATCACTAGTGAGTGGGACACCAGAGCGATGAGCGATGCTACTTCACGCCTCGTCGAAATCTTCCAGTCGTTCGGCGGGGACGCACTACGGGACCTCTGGGTCTTCGACCGAGGAGGATACGAGCATCTCTACCTCAGAGACGACGTCGCCGACGCGATAGACTCGGTCGACGTGTCTCGATTAGTCGACAACGAGCGGTTCGGTTACGTGACCAGAGACACCTACGAGGCACTCTACTACGCCGACTACGGCTACACCGTCCGCGGGTTCGACACGTTCGAGCAGTTTCGGACGTTCGTCGGCGACAAACCCGTCGGAGTCTTTGCGGGATTCGACCGCGAGTCGGGCGGCCGAGACTTCGCCACGCTGAACGACCGTCTACAGGAAATCGACGCAGAATTCGACGTCTCGTCGCTCGTCACCGTCGAGACGCCACTCGACTGAGTCGGATTGTCACGCCGTCGTCTTGGACGCTGTTCTGTTCGATAACGCCGCCGCTCACGGGAGCAGTCGCCAAAAGAAATGTCGGGATGTGCGGGTCTACTCGAAGAGTTCGACGGCCTGCTCGTAGCGGGCCGATGGCTCTTCCCAGTCGACGACCTCGAAGAACGCGCTGATGAAGTCACCGCGGGCCGGGCCGTAGTCGTGGTAGTAGGAGTGTTCCCAGACGTCGAGCGCGAGGATGGGGTGACTGCCCCAGAGCGCACCCTGGTCGTGCTTGTCGACCACGACGTTGCGAAGCTGGTTCGAGAACGAGTCGTAGACGAGGAGTGCCCAGCCACCGGCAGCACTGCCTGCGGCTTCGAATTCGCCCTTCCAGGCTTCGTAGGAACCGAAGTCTTCGGCGATGCGGTCTGCGAGCGCACCTTCTGGCTCGTCACCGCCTTCCGGCGACATGTTCTGCCAGAAGAGGTCGTGCAGGATGTGACCGGAGCCGTTGTGCGTGACGTTGCGCAGTGCACCGGCGGACGAACCGAACTCGCCAGCTTCGCGGTTCTCGGCCAGCGTCTCTTCGGCCGCGTTCCATCCGTTTACGTAGCCCTGGTGGTGGGTGTCGTGGTGCCACGTCAGGACTTGTTCGGAGATGTGCGGTTCGAGCGCGTCGTAATCGTACGGAAGCGGGTCGAGTTCGTAGCTCATTATGTAAACCTCCGTATTGAGGGTGGGACGGAATCCTGTTAAAAGTTGAGGAGAGGTATGCTAGCAAAGAACACGAGTCTTCGGCCCGGAGTCGGGCGATTTCGACGACTTAGATTGCCGCAAAATCCCCGACGTGTCAGCCTTCGAACGGGGTGTCTCGTCGTTCGTATTCGATTTCCGTGGCCACCCGGTCTGCGACGGCGGTTCCGAACTCACGTTCGACGACGTGTAACGAGAGGTCGAGACCCGAGGTGACGCCACCGGCAGTGAGTACGTCACCATCGTCGACGACGCGAGCGGAGACGACATCGGCGTCAGTCTCGCGTAAGTCGTCCAGCGCACTCCCGTGGGTGACGGCAGGTCTGCCGCCGAGGATGCCTGCCCGCGACAAGAGCATCCCACCCGTACAGACGCCAGCGACCGTCACCCCGGCGTCGTGGAGCGTCGCTATCGCGTCGGGAACGTCGCCCTTCTTTGCTTCTGCCCACGCGCTCTGTTCGGCGCGAGAGTTCCACCCACCGCCGGGGACGACGAGGAGGTCAGGGCGGTCAACCTCCGGGTCGAGGACGCCATCGACGCCGACGCGCATCCCGTGGCTCGCAGTCACGAACTCACGGTCGTCGAGCGTGACGAGTTCGGCGCGACAGTCTGCGCCGAACGCGCCGGCGTTCTGGAACACTTCGAAGGGTGCGACGGCGTCGAGTTCGTCGAATCCGTCGTACAGGAGGATGGCGACGTGCATGAGTGGCCTCTCGCAGGCCGGAGAGATAGCGTTTCGCTCTGTGTCAGTCAGTCGTCACCGCGCGCTGCCTCGAACATCGCCAGCGCCATCTCCCGACGTTCCGAGTGGTCGACGATTGGTGCCGGGTAGTCGGGTGCGACACGCTCTCGCTCCATGTCGCTCATCTCGTGCCAGTCGTGGATGGTGTTCGCCGTCACACCCTCCAACTCAGGGACGTGCTGCTTGATGTACTCGGCGTCCGGGTCGTAGCGCTCACCTTGCGTCATCGGGTTGAAGATGCGGAAGTACGGTTGGGCGTCAGTCCCCGTCGAAGCGGCCCACTGCCACCCGCCGTTGTCGTTCGCCGTGTCGTGGTCCGAGAGGTACTCGCGGAAGTGGGCGTAGCCGTGTCGCCAATCGCACAACAGGTCCTTCGTCAGGAACGAGGCGACGATCATGCGGACGCGGTTGTGCATGTACGCCTCCTGTTTCAGTTGGCGCATCCCGGCGTCGACGATTGGATACCCAGTTCGGCCCTCCTTCCACGCCGCGAGTTCGTCGGGGTCGTCGCGCCACTCGATGTCGTGTTCGTACTCTTTGTAGTTCTCCGTGACGACGTGTGGATTGAACCGGAGGACGTGGGCGTAGAACTCGCGCCACGCGAGTTGCGACTGGAACGATTCGACAGACTCGTCTCGCTCGCCACCCACGCCTTCGCGGGCCTCGGCAGTCGCGGCGTACACCTCTCTGATACCGATGGTCCCGAACTTGAGGTCCGTCGAGAGTCTCGACGTCGCGTCACGAGTGGGATAGTCACGGTCCTCGTCGTAGCGATAGATGGCGTCCTCACAGAAGGTGGTGAGTCGCTCTCGTGCTGCCTCGGTTCCCGCCGAGACGACGTCTGCTGCTGGCTCCTCGAACCCGAGGGTCGAGAGTGACGGAAGGTCACCGACAGTGACCTCCGGTATCGCCTCGGCGACTGATTCGAGCGTCGCTGCGTCCACGAGTGAATTGGCATCGGGAGTCGGGTACGGGTCTGGCTTTTCGCGGTCTCGCCACTTCTTCCAGAAGTAGGTGTACACGGAGTAGGGGTCGCCTGCGTTCGTCGTAATCGACCCCGGTTGGTGGAAGATAGCGTCGTGGACCGACTCCCGAGCGACGCCGGCGTCGTCGAGTGCCAGCCGAACCTCGGCGTCGCGTTCTCGGGCCAGCCCCGAGTAATCCTCGTTCCAGACGACACGGTCGGCACCGAGTTCCGCCGCAATCGAAGGGAGGAGCGTCCTCGGGTCACCTCGTCCGACGAGGAGGTCACTTTCGAGCGACTGGTACGACGCCCGGAGTTGCTCGAGAGCATCGAGCATGTATCGAACACGAGGGGGCCCCGCGTGTTCGAGAACCTCGTCGTCGAACACGAAGACAGGGATGGCGGGCGCGTCCTCGGTGGCCGTCGTCAGTCCACGGTTGTCGGCCACACGGAGGTCACGTCGATGCCAGAACACGTCCATACCCGCGCCTCAGGACGCGACGGACGTTAATGTAGCGGCAGAAACACGCTTAGTTGGTGGAAAACGTCGAAAAATGTCTGCCTACTCCTGAAACACGCGCGAACAGCCACGTTCAGCTCGAAAATCCGGGTTTTCTCAGTGTGATAATGACACGCATGGGTCACTGATAGTCCGTGGTAATGTGATGTTATTAACCGACTTCAGATAAGTCCACACGTTTACATTCTTGCTATCTGATGTACCCTGTCCATACCTATACGACCTGAGGACCTTGTATGCTCTATGTCTGGGCGCCGAATCTCTCTCGTCCCCGAGATGAAACAGCCGCTACTGCGGAGTCCAATCGGCATTCCACTCGTCTTCCTGACAGTTATGTGTGGAACGCTCGGGTGGCTCGTGTGGTCACCGTACGGGATGGTCCTCGGAGTGCTCCCTCCAGCAGTCGTGTTCGGATTCGCTGCAATCGAACTCAGAGGGACGACCCTCCCGAAACTCCCGCCAGCGAAAACAGCAGTCGCATCGCCGTCCCCACCGCTCGCCCTCGGCGGGCGAGTCGACCTCGTCTCCGACCTGTACGAAGCGGGTGTCCTCACGGACGACGAATCCAACAGACTCGCGCTCTCGAAGGAGTTCGCCAGCGACTGGCGTCGCCAAATGATGGCGATGGACGGCCGAGACCACGACCAGACTGCGCTCGCAGAACTCCTCGGCGTCGACGACTCCCGCGTCGAGATGGGGTGGGACAAAGATGGCCTGTTTGCCCGACTCGACAGTGACGCAATCGGGCGCTGGATGTCGCGGGCCGCCTTCGTCGCCGACTTGACCGCAGTCGTGACGTTCCGTCGCCACTACCCGGACTGGTGGCAACTCACGACTGCGGACCGAAATCGCGTCCTCGGTGCGCTTCGGTTGAGCCTCCACACGTGCCCGACCTGCGATGGTGCAGTCGAGATAGACACCGAACGGGTCGACGAGGACGCCGACAGACGGAAACGTCACGTCACGGCCGCCTGCCGCGGGTGCAACGCCGAACTCTTCGACGCAGTCGTCGAAGAAGAACAGGCCGACGTGTCCAGTACCGACACGGAGGCAGGGACGCCCCCCCGCAGTACCCGCTGAGTAGGTGGCGAGAGACCACGAGACGGTGCCCAACACTTCTGCGTCTCTCGCGTCGCACTCGTGTCCTCGAAGCGACAGCTACTGATTCGTTAGCGACGTCTTCTTCCGTGTTAGTTCGGACCTATTCGTGCAACGTGACCCTGTGAGACGACAGGTCTGTCACGGAAGTGGTTCGATATCGTCTCGTCGACCATCGAGAATCGAGAACTCCTCGTTCCGACGACGTTCGAGCCACGCTAACAGGCGCTCAGCCCACGCCAGTTTCTGTGCTTTCATCTCGTCTACTGTGGGGTCGTCGAAATCCCACCCCGCGAAGACGAGTCGCTCTGCGCCGAGTTCGTCTGCGATGAACGCTGCTCTATCACCGTCGGTGAATCCGCCCCAGTTGACGACGGGGCCGACGGGTGCCGCTTGCGTGGTTCCGAGGACGTGTTCGTCTGCGAACTGGGGTACCCACTCACGGATTGCAGGGACGTTGTCACCGTGTGCCGCCGCGGCGACGGGTGTCCCCGACTCGGTCAACGAGACTGCCGTCTCCGGGTTCTTGTCGAGGTCGGTGACCATCAAGTCGAGGTCGTAGCCAGCGTCGAGGACGACGTCTGCGGCAGTCGAAGCGGCGACGATAACGTCGGCGTCGTCCACGCGAGCGAGTTCGTCGCCGAGCGTCGGGGCCGCACCACAGATTGCGACAGTCTTGTTCTCCCACGCGAGACGCGAGCGGTCGAAGGGAGTGACGAGCGAAGCGAGGGTGTCACGAGCAGTCTCGTCACCGGCCCGGCCGAACCCGAAACTGTCGAGAATCTGTACGTAGACGGGTTCCCACTCGGTAAATCGCATTGTTGATACTCAGAGTGCTGCGGCTCAGCGTGTAACTGTATGGGCCGGAATGGCACTCGTGTACCCCTACCCGCGTGCCCTTCCGGCGTCCACAGGACCGTTTTAGAGTCGGATGGTATAAGTTTTCTCTTAGTCGAACGGTCAGTGTCTGCCGAACGTCAGACGATTTGGCGGGTCAGGCCACCTGAGACTCGTGGTTCGAGTCGGTCGAAGCGCCACTCTCTCACTCGATTTCGTGTGTGTTCACCGAACTGCCTGCGCGATTGTCTCGACTGCCGCTTCGAGTGCGTCGGAACTGCCTCCCACGACGTCAGGAACCCGGCGCAGTGCGGTGGGCGTCCCGACGAGGAGCGCACCGGTTTCGCCTCCTGCGAAGACGGCACCAGCGTCGGCAGCAGCAGTAGCGAGCGTCTCTCGGTCGGATTCGGCGAGGCCTTCGAGTTCGAAGACGCGGGTGACGCTCTCGGCGGCGACGTCTCTCGGTGCACCGATTCGGTCGAGGTGCCGCGCTGCGTCGCCCGGCGTCGTCACGTCGAGTTCTTCGACCGACACGTCACCGGGTTCCCGGACGCGACGGCGTTTGAACTCGTGGCCGATGAGCGCTGCATCGCGTGTCTCTCTAACGTCGTGAGTTCGGATGACGTGTGCGCCACGTTCGACGGCCATCGACGTGGCGGCCAGACTCACGGGGAGTGCGTCTTCTGTCGACCGGCCGGCGACGTCGCGGAGGAAGTTCTTCCGGTTGATGGAGACGAGGATGGGATAGCCGTATCCGCGGAACTCGCGGAGGCGGTGGAACGTCTCCCGGTCGTGTTCGAGCGTCTTCGCTTCGGACCACCCACCGAACGCCGGGTCGACGATGGTCTTGTCGGTAAAGCCGTTCAGTTCGAGGGCGTCGTAGATGTCGTCTACCTCCTCGATGGCACCGGGTCGGGTGAGGTCTGGTGGACTCGCCATCTTTGCGACGGCGGCGTCGAACTCCTCGCACACCTCGGGCATCTTTGGGTCGGCGAACCCGCAGATGTCGTTCACCATGTCGAATCCGTTGGCGAGGGCTGCCTCGGCGACTTCGTGATAGCGCGTCTCGATAGAGAAGACGGCGTCGCCAGAGACGTGGTCGAGCACCGACAGTGCGGTGTCGAGACGGTCGAGTTCGTCCTCAGCCGAGAGCACGTCGAGTCGTTTGTTGGCCGATTCGAGCCCGATATCGACGATGTCAGCCCCCTCGTCGATGAGTTCGCGGTCGACGTACTCGGCCGCCTCACTCGGGTCGTTGAACACGCTCGGCTTGTACGGCGACTCCTTGGAGACGTTCAGCACACCCATGATTCGCGGTGGGTGGTCGTCGCCGATTTCGAGTCCTGCCGCATCGACGGTTCGCATACCCGTCGGTTGGACCACACGAACATATGCAGACCGGTCGCGGAACTGGCCGGGGGTATCTCTCACGACAGGTGCCGGCGTGACCATGGCGATAGGTGCCCATTACCTTCACCAGGGAGGGCTATTGAGGCCTCATAGCAACCACTTAATGTCCACTCAGAGTCTCTGTATCTAAGGTAGTGACCCGCCGCGGGCACTCGGACCTTCCCCATGTCAAGCGACGCCCCTCCGACGATACTCGCCGTGGACGACGAGCCTTCGTTGACGGCGCTGTACGAGGCGTGGTTATCGGACCGTGGCGACGTGTTGACCGCGACAGACGGGACCGACGCACTCGAACTCGCCGAAGACGAATCGGTCGACGCCGTCATGCTCGACCGACACATGCCCGGAATGACGGGCGACGAGGTTCTCGACGAACTCCGTGACCGTGGCCACGAGTGTCCCGTGGTCATGGTGACCGGCGTCGACCCCGACGTCGATATCGTCGCCATGCCGTTCGACGAGTACCTCGTCAAACCGGTCGGTCGAGACGAGGTGCGAACCACCGTCGACACGGTACTCTCTCGCCGGACCTACGACGAACACGTCCGCGAGTTCTTCGCCCTCGCACGGAAGAAGGCCGTCTTGGAGTCGACGTGTACCGACGGTACACTCACGGCGTCAGACGAGTACCACGAGTTGACCGTCGAGTTCGATGCGGCCCGTGAACGCGCGAACACCGCCCGTGACGACGTACTGGAAGATGGATTCGAGGAGCTAGCACTGCACCACGGATGAGCCCTCTCTGTGAGACCTGAGTCGTGAACTCCTCACTTCTTCCGCGGTTCGTCAGACGAAGCTACGCGGCCAAGTTCGCACTCGTCCTCGGCCTCGTGACGCTCGTCATCGCCCTCGTCGGCGGGTACTCGTACCTCCACGCCAACGAAGTCGTCGGCGACGAGACGCGCGACGACCTGGTGACGAACGCCGAGATTCAAGCGCAAAACCTCGACGAGTGGCTGACCCGGATGGAAGTTCAGATGCGCTCACTCTCGGAGTCTGCGGCCTTTCAGTCCGGCGACGAACGCGACGTGAACCTCTATCTCTGGTCGGTGGTCGAACGCGACCACGATATCGACGCCGCGTACTACATCGACACGAAGAACGAGACGGTCATCACGAGTACCGGAAGCGCCAGTGTCGCCTCTGCCGAGTCGGTCACGAAGTACTACGGCCGACAGGAGTTCACTGCGCTCGCACAGCAAGCACACGGCGACATCGTCGTCTCAGAACCGTTCAGACCGACTGACGACGCTGCCCCGGTCATCCTCTTTGCGACGACTGTTCCCGACGAACCGAATCGAGCAGTCATCGCCGTCTCGAACCTCAGGGACGTCTCTGAGACACACCTCCACGACATCGACGACGGCCGATTCGTCGTCGTGGACACAGAGGGGACTGTCGTCCTCGCGGAAGACGAGTCGAACCTCCTCTCGACCGATTCGGTCGCTGTCGACCGATACGGCAACAAGTCCGGCTTCGTCTCCGGTCTCACGCTCCGTGGGTCGTCGACCGAACTCGGATACGCGAAACTCGAAGCACACGATTGGACCGTCTCCGCCCGTGTCCCGTCCCAGGAAGCGTACGCGCTCCGGACGGACATCCTCACCCAGATTCTCGTCACACTCCTCGTCGTCGGCCTCGGCACCGGGGTCCTCGCAGTGACAATCGGGCGCGACACCACAGAAGCGGTCCAAACACTCAGCTCGAAGGCCGCGGCGCTTCGCGACGGCAACCTCAACGTCTCGATAGACCGGACACGCGAAGACGAGTTCGGCGACATCTACGAGGCGTTCGACGTGATGCGGTCGTCGCTTCGTGCCCAGATTCGGGAGGCAGAACAGGCCCGCGAAGCAGCAGAGGCAGCGAGACAGGAAGCGTGGGCCGAAAAAGAGGCGTCAGAACGTCGCCGTCGCCACCTCGAACAGACTGCGGCAGTCTACGGCGAGGTGATGCGAGCGTGCGCAGACGGCGACCTGACGCAGCGTATCGACCCCGACGAGGAGAGCGAGGCGATGCGAGAGGTTGCACAGTCGTTCAACGAGATGATGGACGACGTGCAGACACGAAACGAGCAACTGGAGACGGTCTCACACGTCCTCTCACACGACCTTCGGAGTCCGTTGAACGTCGCAGTGGGCCGCGCCGAACTGCTCGCGGAGGAGGCCGACAACTGCCACGTCGACCCACTCGTCACGTCACTCGACCGAATCGACGCCATCATCGACGACGCAATCGTCCTCGCACTCCAGCGACGTGTCGAAGACACACTTCCGGTCGCGCTGTTCGACGCGGCAGAACGCGCGTGGTCGCACGTCGACACAGGAGACGCGACGCTCTCGCTCGTCGACCAGTTCCGGTTCGTGGCCGACCCTGACCTCGCGGCTCACGTGTTCGAGAACCTCTTTCGGAACGCGGTGGACCACGGTGGAGACGACGTCACAGTCCGTGTGGGGGCGCTCCCAGACGGCAGTGGGTTCTACGTCGAAGACGATGGTCCTGGCATTCCACAGACGGAGCGAACCGTCGTGTTCGAACCGGGACACACGACGAACCGGGCCGGTGGCGGGACAGGGTTCGGGCTTCCAATCGTCAAACAGGTCGCCGACGTCCACGAGTGGACGGTTGCTATCGAGACAGCGACGACGGGCGGTGCCCGCTTCGAAATCACGGACGTCACGACGGACGCCTCCGACACGGGAGATGCGACATCTCTCGTGTGAGCTATATACTTCACTTAGTAGCATACATCATATCCGATACGAAACCACAGGCCGTGACTAGTGATGGGCCCGTGGAGACGACGAGTCGTCGGTCAGTGCTCGAAGCGACTGGTGTGGTGGGGTCCGTCGCACTCGCGGGGTGCCTCGGCGGCGCGACGACAGGACAGTCCCGGACGACAGAGACGACGACAGGGCAGGACGACGAACTGGAGGGGAGAATCACAATCGCCGGGAGCAGTACCGTCTATCCGCTGACGCTCGCCGTCGGAAACGCGTTCATGGACGACCATCCAGACGTGACCGTCTCCGTCACTTCCACGGGGACTGGCGGCGGGTTCGCAGACTACTTCTGCGAAGGTCGAACCGTCGTCAACGACGCGAGTCGCGAAATCGCCGCGGACGAAGTCGCCGCCTGTGACTCCGCCGGTGTCGACCCGGTCGAGTTCACCGTCGCGACAGACGCGATAACCGTCGCAGTCAACCCGAGTGCCGACTGGGTGGACTGTCTCTCCCTCGGTGAACTCGCTGCCATCTGGGGCACAGACGGTGTGACGAAGTGGAACGACCTTCGCCCAGAGTGGCCCAACGCACCCATCGAACTCTACGGGCCGACACCCGCCTCCGGAACGTTCGACTACTTCGCCGACGCCGCCCTCTCGGGAATCCCCCCGCGGACCGACCACGAGATGACCGAACAGGACAACGTCATCGCAAAGCACGTCAGCGACTCCAAGTACGCGATTGGCTACTTCGGCCTCGCGTACTACCTCCAGAACCGCGATGCGGTCCGCGCCGTCCCAATCGACGATGGTGACGGCTGTGTCTCCCCGTCACGGGAGAACGCGAAGACGAACGCGTACGCCGCCCTCTCGCGGCCACTGTACATCTACGTCGCCCGTGAGTCGTTGTCACGCCCGGAAGTCGCCGCGTTCACGGAGTACTACCTCGAACAGTCCACGTCTGTGCCCGCAGACGTAGGGTACGTGCCGGTTACAGAGCAAACGGCGACGGACAACCTCGACGAACTCGCACGCCACGTCTCGAACGCCTGACCGGCATCACGTCATTTTTATCCGCCGCTCGGTTACCTCAGGCCATGGCGAAGGTCAGCGTTGGACTCCGAGGGTGGCGATTCGAGGAGTCCGAGATATTCACCGAGGAGGGCGAGTTCAAACCACTCGACGACATCCCCGAGGACGCCCGCGAACGCCTCGTCCGCCTCGTCACACTCGTCGAAGAACCGTGCGACGCGTGCTACCTCACACACGGCGACGAGAACGTCGAGCAGTGCCGACAGGCGAGAATCGTCTACGGGGAACCCGGTGAAGAGGTGCTCCTGTGCGACCAGCACGAACCGGACTTCCTCTACTGGTTCCGTGAGGAGGACGGCCGTGACCTCGTCGGCGACGCCGTCTTCGCAGACGCCTTCCACGAGTGGTTCGCAGACGGTGGCCACGCACCCGACGGATACGCCGGGTTGGAGTACGTCGACACCGACCCCGACGGCCTGCCGTCGCCACCAGACGCCGCAGAGATTCAGGCACGACTGGTCGAAGGGTTCGAAGGAGAGCGTATCAACCTTCGAGACTACGGCCCCGACGACGATTCCACACCGCTCACCGAAGACGACTTAGACGACGTCGACCTGGGCACGGACTACCCGACCAAATGAGCGACGAGCGCGATTCGACCCTCGACGACGAGAACGCACCCAGTGGGAGCGCGGACCACGAGTTCGTCGTCGTCGTCGTCGAACCCGAGACGCCGGGGAACGTCGGCACTATCGCCCGGGCGATGAAGAACTTCGGTATCTACGACCTCCGCCTCGTCAACCCGCCGCCACTCGACCCGGACGGTGAAGCGTACGGATTCGCCGGCCACGCCCGCGAAGACGTCCTCCCGAACGCGACTGAGACGACGTTAGAAGAGGTCGTCGAAGAGTTCTACACTGTCGGCACGACGGCCGTCTCGCACGAAGATTCGACGCGGCACGTCCGGTATCCCTTCAAGACACCCGTCGAACTCGCCGACTCGCTGGAGACGGTGAAGACCAAGACGGCACTCGTCTTCGGCCGGGAAGGGACTGGTCTCGACAACGAAGAGATTGCCATGTTGGACGAGGTGTGCTGTATCCCCGCTGACGGCCGATATCCCGTCCTCAACCTCGGGCAGGCGGCGACCATCCTCATGTACGAACTGCGCCGGTTCACCGTCAGTGAGACGCAACTCCCCGACGTGGAGCGCGAACGCGCCTCCGAGACCGAGATAGACGTCGTCTACCGGTTCTTCGACGACTTACTCGACGCTATCGACTACCGAGAGCACAAGCGGGCGAAAACGTCACAGATGATGCGCCGTCTCATCGGCCGGGCGCACCCGACAGAACGCGAGGCAGCGACGCTCACGGGCGTCCTTCGACGCGCCGCAGAGCGCGCACGGAACCCCGACCGTTTCCGCGACGACGACTGACGTTACTCCTCGCCACTTCGCCGCGCGAACATCACGAGGCCGACGAACGAACAGACCGTCTCTACCTCTCCGGACTCACGTTCTGCGTATGTCGTCGTCTTGATTTCGGCGAGTCCACGGCCCTCGCTTTCGGCCGTCTTGTCCACGACTTCGTTTTCGATACGGAGCGTGTCACCGGGGTAGACCGGTTTCCACCAGCGAAGTTCGTCTACACCTTTCGCGCCGAGTGCCATCGCGTCGCCGAGGAACCCATCGACGTTCATGCGCATCGTCATCGCCGTCGTGTGCCATCCACTCGCGATGACGCCGCCGTACATCGACTCTGCTTCCGCCCGTTCGGGGTCGGTGTGGAACCACTGTGGGTCGTACTGCTCGGCGAACTCCAGAATCTCAGATTCGGTGACTGCGTAGTCGCCGTACTCGTAGATGTCGCCGACCGAGAGGTCTTCGAAGAATCGCATGGCACTCGCTTCGACCGGGGGTATCGAGAAAGTAGCGGTGTGTGCCGACGTAACACGCCCGATAACTGTTTGGAACACGCCACCCTACCAGTACGTGAATGGTCCTGCCCCCGCGTCGCTCACGACTGCCGATGGTACTCATCGGCCTCGTCGTGCTCGCGTTCTACCTCCTCCTCAGTGCCCTCAGCGCCTTGGCGGTGGTGACGCTCTGGCGACTGCGCCCGGACCCAGTGACGACTGCCGTCGTGGGCGTGAGCGTCGCCGTCCTCCTCGGATACGTGAGTTTCCGCTTCGGAACCGTCCAACTCCTCGGCCAACTCGACGCGCGTGACCTGTCGCCTGCGGAATCGCCCGCAATCCATCGAGTCCTCGGCCGACTGGCCGACGAGATGGGCATCGACCCACCAGACCTGAAACTGGCGCGTTTTTCGGCCCCGAACGCGATGGCGCTCGACCCACTGGGACGCGACGTAATCGTCCTCGACACCGCGCTCTTCCGACTGCTCGACGTGGACGAGTTCGAGGCATTACTCGCACACGAACTCGCCCACCTCGAACGAAAAGACGGTCTCACGCAGTCGCTCGTCGCGAGCATCGGCCAGACGTTCGTCGGCATCGGCTACCTCTTCGTCTCGCCGGTGACGTTCCTGATGACGGGTGTCGCCCTCGGGACGGCGTGGATTCGAGGGCGGCCGAGGGAGTGGCACGAGACGATTCCGGGGCGGATTCGCCTCGGACTCGAGACGTTCGTCGGCGTCTTCGGATTCGGATTCACCGTCTTCATCCGTTCGCAGTCGCGAAAACGGGAGTTCGCCGCCGACGCGCGCGCCGCGGCAGTGACGGGAAACCCGCTTGCCCTCGCGTCGGCACTCAGGAAGTTAGAACGGGCGGCACAACCCCGCTGGGGACTGTCACCACTGTGGGTCTACGGCGAAGTCGAGATGGAAGACCCTCTCTCGGAGTTGCTCTCGACGCACCCATCGACGGACGAACGTGTAGAACGTCTCGCCGCGATTGCCGAGCAGTCGGCGACGCGAATCGAGGTGCAATGAGGTGCCGGGGACACCCGACCCGGTTCTCGGCAGTGGGGTTCTGACGCACGTCGTCGCGTCGTTCGTCGGCCTCACTCTCGTTGCCGTCGTCTACACCTCTCGCAAGCGAATCGCTCGAAGTCGACTGGTCCCAGCGACCATCGGCGTCGTCTACGCCGCCGCGACGCTCGCCGTCTGGGTCGCTGCCAGAGTCGTGACCGACGCGTTCCCGTCGGGATTCGTCGAAGACCCGCTTGCGGCGACTGGATTCCTCGCGTTCTCGTTCCTCGTCCTCACCGGGTTCGTCGTGGCCACCGCTCGATTGTACGCCCGCCGCGGCCTCGTCGTGCCACTCGTCGGCCTCTTCGGTGTCACAGAACTCGTCTGGTGGGCGTTCCTCCACGTCCGCGGCGAGACGGATGCGCTGGGGATGTTCATTCTCTTTGGGCCGGCGTTGATGGCTCTCGTCCTCCTCGCCGGCGGTGTCGAGTACGTCGGCCGACGCGGATGGAAGCGACTCACTCGCGGTGGCGAGCGCTCAGTGACCTGAGAAAATAGCGAGAAAGACCGCAGGGAACCGCAGTTCCGCTTCAGGCCCGCTTTTGAATCTCTTCGCGGAGCACGTCACTCACGACGCCGCCGTCTGCCTTGCCGCGGAGTGCGCCCATCGCTTCGCCCATGAGGGCAGAGAACGCGCCCATGCCCTGTTCTTCGACCTGTTCGGCGTTGCGCTCGACGACTTCCGCGATAGCCTCGCGGACTTCGTCGTCGGAGACGCCCGAGAGGCCAGCCTCTTCGACTGCTTCCTCGGCCGTGAGGGCGGGGTTCTCGGCGATGGTCGAGAGCACGTCGTTGACGCCCTCCTTCGCGAGGTCACCGTCTTCGACGAGGTGCATGACGGCGAGGAGGTGGTCGTCAGAGAGGTTCTCGACGGTGACGTCGTCGCGGCGGAGTTCTGTGAGCGTCGATTCGAGGAGGCCCGCAGCGAACGTCGCGTCGATGCCCTCGTCGACGGCCTGTTCGAAGAGGGGCATCTTGCGGCCGTAGGCGACCTGTTCGGCGAGGCCAGCGTCGAGGCCGAACTCGTCTTGATAGCGCTCTTCCTTCTCGGTGAGGAGTTCGGGCGTCTCGACGTCGCTCGGGTCGAGGTCCACGGGGAGCACGTCTGTCTCGGGGTACATCCGGGCCGCGCCAGGAAGTGGGCGGAGGTACCGCGTCGTGCCGTCGTCGTTGGCACCGCGCGTCTCTTCGGGGACTTCCTCGATGGCGACTTCCGCGCGTTCGGCGACGGCGTCGATAGCGAGGTCAGCAGTCTCCGGGTCGTCGGCGACGATGGCGACGGCGTCCTCGGGACCGGCATCGACTGCCTCGCGGAGTGCCTCGACTTCGGCTTCGGTGACGCCGTAGGCCGGGAGTTCGTCGGTGTGGAAGATACCGCCCGCGCCGTGGCGTTTGGCGTGGTCGGAGAACTCGGTTCCGAGGCGGCGGTCGGGTTGGAGTTCGCGGCCCACGAGGCCATCGAATCCAGCGAGACGAACGCCCATGACTTTTCCACCGGAGTCGAGTGCGCCACGGATGACGCCCGAGTCGGAGTCGGCGAACACGTCGGTCACGTCGGTCACGTCGCCGACGGACGCGTCTCTGGACTGGAGTTCGTCACGAATCTCGACGAGTTCGGCCTGCCGACCGACCTCGAAGCGGACGATTTCGTCGATTTGGTCGAGCGCCTGCACACCTTTGATTTCGACGCGCGCGCCGTCCTCGATGGAGACGTTCACGTCCTGGCGGATGGTGCCGAGGCCGCGTTTGACCTTCCCAGTCGAGCGCAGGAGCATCCCGATAGTCTGGGCCGCCTCGCGCGCCTGCTCGGGCGAAGAGATGTCCGGTCCCGTGCCGATTTCGACCAGCGGGATGCCGAGTCGGTCGAGGCTGAAGAGGACGTCGTCGCCGCGTTCTTCGACGCGTTGTGCGGACTCCTCTTCGAGCATGAGGTCCACGATAGAGACGGGACCGTCGCTCGTCTGAATCTCGCCTTCTTGGGCGATGAGCGTCGTCCGCTGGAAGCCGGACGTGTTCGACCCGTCGATGACGAGTTTGCGCATCACGTGCGCCTGGTCGACGACGTTCATGTCGAGGAGCGACGCGATTTGCATCACGACGGTTCGTGCCTCTTGGTCGAGGCTGTGCGGCGGTTCGTCGTCTTCTTCGACCAGACAGGTCGTGTCGTAGGCGAGGTACTCGAACTCGCGTTCGACGCGACTCTCTTCGAGGGCGGCGTCGTCGAGTTCGCCCAGTTCGCTCTTCGTCGGGTGCAGGAAGCGCGTGAACGTCCGTGCGGCGTCGTCAGGTTCCCGGAGTTCCGTGGGACACCCACAGAACAGTTTCGTCGCGGTGTCGAGTTGTTGGTGAATCTCGAGTCCCGCGACGAGACCGAGGTCCTCGTAGTCGTACTCGCTCATTGGTACCCCTTCCGTTCGGGGGGAGTAAAAAAGGATTCAGTCTGCCGTCAGAGTCTGCGGAGACCTTCGCCGATGCCTTCGACCTGTTCACACTCGGGACAGACGTACGTCCACCCATCGTTCGTCGCTCGTCCCTCCGGGAATACGGCCCCACAACCTCGACACTCCAACATGTCTCGCCCGCGGGCCCGCTGCTCTTGCAGTCCGGCCATACTGGTATAATCGTCCAAATCAAGCTTCAAAATACCGATTTTCGAGATTTCGTGAGAGTTCATGCCCTGGTCACGACTGACACGGAGGTGCCGGGTGGTGATTGCTACCGAACGACGAGTAAATACAACGATTCAGCGGCCTAAACAAGCGAAAACCAGTCTCGGAACTGACACAGGCCGGGCGCGCCGCTCCAGGCGCAAAACTATCAAAAAAGTTGATTTTCTGTCGCGAGGTGCTCAGTCGTCGCCGAGGATACCGCGGTGGGTCATCTTCTCGGGGTCGAGAACCTCGTCTGCTTCTTCTTCGGTGAGGTAGCCTTCGTCGACGGCGACCTGACGGACCGTCTTACCGTCTGCGAGGGCCTTCTTGGCGACTTTCGACGCCTTGTCGTAGCCGATTGCCGGGTTGAGCGCCGTCGCGAGCGCCATCGACTGTTCGACCTGTTCGGCGCAGTGGTCTTCGTTGGCTTCGAGTTTGGCGACGAAGCGCTCGGCGAACACTTCGGAGGAGTTCGAGAGGAGTTTCGCCGATTCGAGGAAGTTGTGCGCGAGGACGGGCTTGTAGAGGTTGAGGTCGATTTGGCCTTCGGCGGCGCCCGCGGCGACGGCGGCGTCGTTGCCGACGACTTGCTTGTGGACCTGGTTGACTGCCTCGGCGACGACAGGGTTGATTTTGCCGGGCATGATGGACGACCCGGGCTGGTTCTCGGGTTGTTCGAGTTCGCCGAGACCGTTACGCGGGCCGGAGGCGAGCAGGCGAAGGTCGTTCGCAATCTTGTTGAGCGACCCGGCGACGGTGCGGAGTGCGCCGTGCGCCTCGGCCATCGCGTCGTGGGCGGCCTGCGCCTCGAAGTGGTCGTCGGCCTCACGGAAGTCGACGCCCGTTTCTTCGCTCATGTACTCGGCCGCCTTCGCGGGGAACTCGGGGTGGGTGTTGAGACCCGTCCCGACGGCGGTGCCGCCGAGGGCGAGTTCGCCGAGGTGTTCGCGGACGTTCTCGACGCGGCGGATGCCCTTTTCGACCTGCGTTCGGTAGCCACCGAACTCCTGTCCGAGACGCACGGGCGTGGCGTCTTGCAGGTGGGTCCGACCGGTCTTGACGACGCCGTCGAACTCGTCTTCTTTGTCACCGAGTGCCTCGGCGAGCGTCTCCAGTGCGGGAAGGAGGTCCTTCTCGACTGCTTCGAGCGCGGAGACGTGCATCGCCGTCGGGATGACGTCGTTCGAGGACTGCCCGAAGTTGACGTGGTCGTTCGGGTGGACGACGCGGTCACCGATGCCTTCGCCCATGAGTTCGGCGGCGCGGTTGGCGATGACCTCGTTCGCGTTCATGTTCGACGAGGTGCCGGACCCGGTCTGGAAGACGTCGACGGGGAACTGGTCGTCGAGTTCACCGGCGATGACTTCGTCTGCTGCCTCGACGATGGCCTCGGCCACGTCGTCGTCTATCATGCCGAGGTCACGGTTGGCCTGTGCCGCCGCCTTCTTGACTACGCCGAGGGCGCGGACGAAGCGCCGCCCAAACGTGATGCCAGAGATGGGGAAGTTCTCGACCGCTCGCTGGGTCTGTGCGCCCCAGTAAGCGTCCGCAGGAACCTGCATCTCTCCGAGACTGTCCCGCTCGATTCGATAATCATCGTCTCCCATGATTTGGGCGTCGTCGTGGCGTGAGGTAAAATCCATTGGTCCACGCCAGTTTGCGAGACTCTCCGGGGATATTCATCCATGTTCGAATAATTATTTATCTCCGCTGTATCGTCACGACATCTATCGGTTTCGAGGACTAAGCCGGCCGAAGTGTAAAGATTTACTCGAATACGAATTACCAAGTTAAAAAGATTTAAGTCAATCGTGTAAAATCGTTTGCGTAGAACTGTCACGGTTCAACAATTATGAGCAATACACCAAACCCTGACGACGTCTCTCGACGCACGTATCTCAAGCTTGCTGGTGGTGCAGGTACCGCGACACTTCTCGCCGGTTGTACGGGCGGGAGTGGCGGCGAATCGACCGACGAAGCGGACA
Source organism: Haloferax profundi (assembly GCF_001469865.1). Classification (GTDB taxonomy): domain Archaea; phylum Halobacteriota; class Halobacteria; order Halobacteriales; family Haloferacaceae; genus Haloferax; species Haloferax profundi. The sequence continues at coordinate 1,709 of NZ_LOPV01000181.1, read as the reverse complement.
GTGGGTCCAGTGACTCGGAGACCACCGAGTCATCCGGTGGCGACGACTCGGGGTCGGAGTACGACACGCTCGAAGTACAGCACTGGTGGACCGGTGGCGACGGTGGTGCCGCCATCCAAGCACTCTTCGAGGGATTCAAAGAGGAGTATCCGGACATCGAACTCTCGGAGAACCCGGTCGCCGGGGGTGCCGGACAGAACCTTCAGGCGGTCATCAAGAAACGCGTCCTCAACAACGACCCGCCGAGTTCGTGGCAGGCGTGGCCAGGCGCGAACCTCACGCCGTACACCGACGCCGACAAACTCCAGGACATCGAGGAGTCGGTCTGGAGCAAGAACGACATGAAGGACGCCTACCTCGACGGGCCCAAGCAGGCGGCCCAACCGGCAGGCACCTTCGTCTCCGTCCCGCTGAACATCCACCGTCTGAACAACCTCTTCTACAACGTGGAAGTCGTCGAAGACGCGGGTGTCGACCCGACGAGCATCGACTCGCCGAGCGCACTCGTCGACGCGATGGCGAAAGTCGAAGAGGCAGGCTACGTCGGCATGGCCCAGCAGACGAAGTCCGCGTGGTCCACCGGCCAACTCTGGGCGCAAGTGCTCCTCGGTGAGTACGGCCCGGACGTGTACGCCGACGTCACCGCCGGCAACGTCGAGGCCAACGCAGACGCCGTGAAAGGCGCACTGGACATCGTGAAACAGTACGCCGAGTACTACCCGAACGACGCTGGGTCCATCTCGTGGCAGGACGCCAACTCGAAGATTATCGAGGGCAAGGCCGCGTTCTTCCACCAGGGCGACTGGGCCGCCGGGATGTACCGCGGTCAGGACGGGTTCGAGTACGAGACGCACTGGAATCAGGTCCCGTTCCCCGGCACGGACGGCATCTACGCGCTCAACATGGACTCGTTCCCGATGCCGACGAACAATCCGTCACCCGAGGCGACCAAGAAGTTCCTCCAGTACGTCGGGTCTGTCGACGCACAGGAGCGGTTCAACCCGAAGAAGGGGTCTATCCCACCGCGGACTGACGTGCCGAAAGACGCCTTCGGACCGTTCCTCCAGAACCAGATGGACGACTTCGCGAACTCCGAGGCGCAACCGCTGTCGATTCAGCACGGCCTCGCCGTCGCACCCGATGCACTCACTGGATTCGGTGACGCGATGTCTTCGTTCATCTCCGGATACGACGTCGAGGCGGCCTACGCCGACGTGAAAGCGGCGTTCGAGTAGGGACCCTCACCACATCTTTCGATAATGTCATTACACGTACTCAAGCGACTCCTAGGCCGTGAGCAGGGCGACGACGGCCACGGGGTGCGGACCGACGGTGGGACGACCACCAGCGGCGGGGCGACGCCCGACGGTGGATTCGACCTCGGGTCTGCCCTCTCGTCACTCCGCGACAGCGATGCCGTTCGCTCCGCGCCGTTTTGGCTCCCTCCGTTCCTGTTGATGGGCTTTTTCGTCTACGGAGCAATCGGCTGGAACGTCATCATCTCGTTTACCGACTTCGCGGGACTCTCACTTCCGACGTACGACCCTGCGGCGTTCGACCTGGAGATGTACCGACGGGCCTTCTCGGACGAACAGTTCTGGCTCGCGACGCGGAACACGTTCGTGCTTCTCGTGTCGTTCACGGCGCTTTCACTCGCCGGTGGCCTGGGACTCGCCATCCTCGTGGACCGCGGCATCCGTTTCGAGAAC
>NZ_LOPV01000180.1 GCF_001469865.1 Haloferax profundi | reverse complement strand
TGGTTCCGAACCATCTACCTGCTGCCATTCAGCCTCTCGTTCGTCGTGACGGCGGTGTTCTGGCGGTGGATGTACAACTTCGACTCGGGCGTCATCAACGTCGTCCTGCGCGGCCTCGGTCTGGACTTCCTCGCGTCGAAGTGGCTCTCGGGCGGTGTCGACCTCGGCGTCCTCGGGTCGCTTCCGCTCGTCCCCGAGGTGCTTCAGTTCAAACTCTTCGCCGTCATCTTCGCGCTCCTGTGGCAGTTCAGCGGGTACGCGATGGTCGTCTACCTCGCGGGTCTCCGCGCGATTCCGAACGACCAGTACGAGGCGGCCCGCGTCGACGGCGCGTCCACGATTCGGATGTACTGGCGCGTCATCCTGCCGCAACTCCGCGCCTCGACGGTGAGCGCCGCCGTCGTCCTGATGGTGTTCGCGCTCAAGGCGTTCGACTTCCTGTACGTCATGTTCGGGAACAACCCCGGACCGACGGCAGACATCCTCTCGACGATGATGTACCGACAGGCGTTCGCGGCGAACGAGTGGGCCTACGGGTCGGCTATCGCCGTCGTCTTGTTCCTCGTCGCACTCGCCGTCGTCGCACCATATCTCTACGGCGAATACCGCCGGGGTGAACTATGAGCGTCCGCGACGACATCGCCGACCGAGTCGGCGTCGAGTTCGAGGACGTCGACCCGGTTCGGGTCGTCCTCTACGCGGTGCTGGTCGGACTCGTCGGTTTCTACCTCTCACCGCTGGAATCCGGCCTGATGACGGCGCTGAAGACGGAAGCTGAGTTCGCCACGTCGCCGCCGTTCGCGCCGCCGACAGTCGATGGATTCACCCTCGAACCGTTCGGCGTCGCCCTCGACACGCTCTCGTCGGCCATCCTGAACAGCATCATGCTGGCCGTCCCTGCGACGATTCTCTCGGCACTCCTCGGGAGTTTCGCCGCCTACGGCCTCACGAACTTCGAATGGCGCGGCCAACTCGGCGTCGTCACGCTGTTCATCGCGGGTATCTTCATCCCGTACCAGGCCGTGTTGATTCCGCTGTCGCGTCTGTGGGCCATCGTGAACACGAAGGAGTTGCTCGCGCCACTCCTCGACGTCACGCTGTTCTCGGTGCAGGTGCCCGTCCTCGGGACGGTGGAACTGGCGACCCACCCGCACTACGCGAGTATCATCAACCTCATCATCACTCACGCGGCGTACGGCATCCCCATCACGACGCTCCTGTTCCGGAGTTACTACAAGAAACTCTCGACGGAGATGCTGGAGGCCGCCCGCCTCGACGGCGCGAGTGCGTTCACGGTCTACCGCCGTATCGTGCTCCCGCTTTCGACGCCGATGTTCGCGGTGACGCTCATCTACCAGTTCACGCAGATTTGGAACGACCTGCTGTTCGCGCTGGTCATCATCCCGTCGGGGTCCGGCCCCGCAGCGGTGGCGACCATCGCGCTCAACGAACTGACTGGTGGAATCATCCAGACGTTCAACACGCAGATGGCCGGTGCGTTCGTCGCCGCCCTGCCGACGTTGCTCGTCTACGTCCTCTTCGGAGACAAGTTCGCAAAGGGGGTCGCTGGCGGCACATGACCACCCAGAGCGTCGGTCTCAGCATCGTCTCGCCCACGACCGAATCCACCACTGCATCGCTTTCGACCACCACGACACCCACACACAATGGCTGAACTCACACTCGACCACGTATCGAAGTTCTTCGACGACGGCGGTGACAAAGTCGTCGCCGTCGACGACGCCTCCGTGACCATCGACGACGGGGAGTTCCTCGTCCTCGTCGGTCCCTCGGGGTGCGGAAAATCGACGACACTCCGGATGATTGCCGGCTTAGAGACCGTCTCCGAAGGCCAGATTCGCCTCGGTGACGACCGGATGGACAACCGTCCGCCCCGAGACAGGGACATCGCGATGGTGTTCCAGTCGTACGCGCTCTACCCGCATATGACCGTCCGCGGCAACATGCGGTTCGGCCTCGAAGAGTCGACCGACATGGTCGACGACGCCATCGACAGCGTCGTCGAAGAGACCGCCGAGATGCTCGGTATCGGCGACTTGCTCGACCGCAAACCCGGAGAACTCTCCGGCGGTCAACGACAGCGTGTCGCCCTCGGACGCGCTATCGTCCGCGACCCGGAAGTCTTCTTGATGGACGAACCGCTGTCGAACCTCGACGCCAAACTCCGCTCGCAGATGCGGACGGAACTCCAGCGACTGCAAGAAGAACTCGGGGTCACCACCGTCTACGTCACGCACGACCAGACGGAAGCGATGACGATGGGCGACCGCATCGCCATCCTCGACGACGGCGAACTCCAGCAGGTTGCGACCCCGCTAGAAGCGTACCACCGCCCTGCCAACCGTTTCGTCGCGGGATTCATCGGCGAACCGTCGATGAACTTCTTCGAGATGGACGTGCGCGGTGACACCCTCGTCACCGACGCGTTCTCGTACAGTCTCTCGGCGGAGTCGCAGGCGGCAGTGGCGGAGAGTGACCGCGTGACACTCGGCGTCCGACCCGAAGACGTGGAACTCGTCTCGGACGCCGACGGCGACCACACCTACCAGACTGCCGTCGACGTGGTCGAACCGATGGGCAACGAGAACGCCGTCTACCTCGAATTCGGTGCCGACCACGTGACGTTCGTCGCCACTGTCGGCGGAATGAGGCGCGTCGAAGGCGGCCAATC
>NZ_LOPV01000179.1 GCF_001469865.1 Haloferax profundi | reverse complement strand
CCGCTCGCATCCCAGAAGACGCGATTCACCTCTTCGATGCCGAGTCAGGCGACGCGCTCCAGAACCGCTCGCTCGACGCAGAAGAACTCGCGGACCCCGAACCGCAGGTCTGAGTTTCGGGTCTCGGGTTGCAGTCTCGTCTTTTCGACGCCAGCTACTCGTCCAGTGCCGCGTACTCCTCGGGCGTGTAGGTCTTGAGTTCCATCGCGTGGATGTCCGTCGTCATGTGGTCGCCGAGGGCGTCGTAGACGAGTTGGTGCTGCTGGACGAGCGACTTCCCCTCGAAGGCGGGCGAGATGACGAGGGCGGCGAAGTGCGCGTCTTCGTGGTTCTCGTCGACCGAGCGTGGGCGAGAGACAGTCGCCTCGGCGTCTTCGATGTTCGATTCGATGAGTGCCTCGATGTCTGCGATATCCATGTGCGTACTCGGGGTGGGCGGCGGGAAAAATCGTCCGGGAACGTCACCGGTGGTGACGACTCGGCTGAGAGACTGGCGAGACGACGGCGATTCGACCGTCTCGACTCTGCGGAGGTTTATAACCGATGCCGACTCACCCCGACCTGTGACAGACGGGACGACACCACTCACGACGGCCCTCGACGAAGTTGAGCGAGTGCTCCGCGAGGAACACGACCGACTCCTGACAGTCGTTGGACAGTGCGCAGACGCCGTCGTCGCCGAGTGGGACGGCGATTCGGTGGCCGACCGTGACCGTGTCGTGCCGCCGTTCGCCCGCGCGCTCGACGGGTCTGGCGCACTCTCGCGACTCCCGCGCGCACTCGCAGACGCGGTGACGGCAACCGGACGCCCGATGCCCGCGCCACCGGTCGCTGCCCCACCGTACGTCGTCGTCACTGGCGAAGGTGTCGTCCTTCGTGCGACAGTCGGCGACGAACGGTTAGTGATACTCCTGCGGACGTTCGACGTGACGTCCGACGAGTCGGAACGCTACGTCAGGACGGGCGACGTGTCGATAGAAGTCGAGGTTCGATAGGGGCGTCTCGTTCGGCGATTCAATCACGCCGACAGCGACTTACACCTGATTGCGACGAAGTCGCTTACATCTGGTAGCGACGAACGTCGTCGCGCGGGGGTGCTTGCGCCTGTCCGGTCATCTCGTCGTAGGTCATCCCCGCGAGGTACTCGTCGTAGGTCACGTCGTATCCCTGTCGGATGTGGAAGTCCAGTTTGCCTCGGTCCAGTTCCGACTGGAAGAGCGCGTGAATCCCGCGACGGACGAGTTCGCTCACGTCGTCGGTGTCGTAGAGGGCGACGAGCATCGCGAGTTCGTGGCGTGTTTCGCGGTCCAGTGAGACCGCCACTTCGTCGCCGAGGTCACTGTAGGCGTCCGTCACGTCGTCTGAGAGTTCGTCGAGTGTCATCGCCCGGCGATGGGGCCGTCAGGGGGATACGCGTTTCGACCGCGGAACGTCCGCGACGACCACGTCAGGCACGTCACCATCACGCCCCGAGACGAATTTGGTAGAGAGTCGAACCAGAGTGTGTACCGATTCTGTCCAGAGTGCGGCCGAAAGTGAAAAAATCGCTATCCGTCGTGGGGGAGTCCTCTCTATCGACAATGTCGAAACACACGACACGCCGACGATTCATCGTCGCCGCAGGATTGGCTGGAACGACGTTCCTCGCAGGGTGCACCGGGTCGACTGGTGGTGGGAACGGTGGCACGATGGGCACGGCGACCACCGACGAGATGACGACAGAGTCGACGACCGAACAGGGCGATTCGATGGACGGGTCGACCCCAACCGACCCCGCGTCGGCGCCGAGAGCGACTATCGACCGCTTCAGCGAGGCGGCAGGGACGCTGATGGTCCGTACCGACGAAAACGGCCTGCCCGGCCCGGACGAAGCAGTCGACTTCGACCAGGGTCCATTCATCACGCAGGGACTCGGTCCGGACGGCGAAATCGTCCGATACTACAACTTCGACGTGCAGGCCACGACGCCTGCACCCATCTACGCGCTCTTCCGTGAGGGCGAAGACACGCCGGTCGAGGGCCAACTCAACGTCGTCGACGTGATTCCGGGCGACGAGGGCTACAACGACTTCTGGCACGTCCACAAGGTGACTGTCCCCGAGGACTACGAAGCGAACACGGCGACGAGTCTGGCCGACATCGAAGACGCAGGCTACGAGATGGAAGCGACCGACATGCTCGTAAACTGCCCTGTCGTCCCCGACGGGTCGACTGCCTCGATGCGCTACGGCGACGAAGACACGGGCCTCGTCGAAGGCTGGTATCAGGGTATGGTCGTGTCGTACTTCCAGTTCACCGAAGCGGCCCTCACACTGAGTGGAGAGAGCGTCCCGCTGTCGCCAATCTACGTCACGTTCAACGTGAACCCCGGCGAGGACGGCGGCGGCCCGCCATCTGGCTTCGTAACCGAAGACGGGAGCGACCAGACGCACAACGTCGTCGCCACGCTGCCGGACGATTCTGGGTACTCGCCGCTGTGGTTCGTGAACATCTACGACAACGCCGATTTCGACGGCGTCTCGGACCTCAGTTCGGCGACCGACGCCGAGCAACTCGCGTCGGGTGCGGCGAACGTCAACTGCCCAATCGTCTCGGTGGAGTGAACGGGAGGGTCGGTGGGTGACCACCGAACAACCACCCTGCATCGCCACGGCTAAACGCACCCCGTCCTAAGCCGGGGCGATGAGCGACGCGGAGTCCGCACTCCCTTCAGACCTCGACCGCAACGCAGTCCAGACGGCGCTGGTCGAGTGGTACGAAGCCGACCACCGGGACTTCCCGTGGCGACGGACCGACGACCCCTACGAGATTCTCGTCTCGGAGGTGATGAGCCAACAGACGCAACTCGGACGCGTGGTCGAGGCGTGGGACGCGTTCCTCGACGAGTGGCCGACGGTAGCTGACCTCGCGGCGGCCGACAGAGCGGACGTGGTCGCCTTCTGGACGAGTCACAGTCTCGGCTACAACAACCGGGCGAAGTACCTCCACGAAGCGGCGCGACAGGTCACAGAAGACCACGATGGGTCGTTCCCCGAGGACCCGGACGGCCTCTCGGAACTCATGGGCGTCGGTCCGTACACGGCCAACGCAGTCGCCTCCTTCGCGTTCAACAACGGCGACGCCGTCGTCGACACCAACGTCAAGCGCGTCCTTCACCGGGCCTTCGCGGTTCCGGACGACGACTCGGTGTTCGAGATGGCGGCATCGGAACTCATGCCCGCAGGCGAATCCCGGGTCTGGAACAACGCCATCATGGAACTCGGCGGTGTCGCCTGCGGGAAGACGCCGACGTGCGACGAATCCGGGTGTCCGTGGCGGCAGTTCTGCCACGCTTACGAGACGGGTGATTTCACTGCGCCCGACGTCCCGACGCAACCGACGTTCGAGGGGAGCAGACGGCAGATGCGAGGCCGTGTCGTCCGAATCCTCGGTGAGTACGACGAATTACGATTGGGTGAACTCGGGCCGCGTGTCAGAGTCGACTACGGCGGTGACACTGGAGAAGAATGGCTTCGTGGCCTCGTCGAAGACTTAGCGAGCGACGGACTCGTCACCGTCGACGACGAGCGTGACGAGATTCGTGTCTCGCTCGCGAAGTAACGTGACGACTGGACTCACGGTACTTTCAGATACGCATTACCGCTCGCCTGCCGTTTCACGAGTTCGCCGACACCCGACGGCACCACTTCTACACCCTCTACGAGGGACGCCGCGTCGACGGCGCGGGTATCCAACGAATTCTGACAGACGCGACAGCGCACGCCATCTCCGAGGAGGGATTCGATTCGGTCTGCGACGGGAGACTCACCGAGGAAGTACGAGACGGCGTCGCCGTTCGCGAGCAGGGTGACGGACTCCGTTTCGACTGTCTCGTCGTCGAGGAGATTGCTGACGTTGGCGAGGGCATGACGGACCTCCGGTTCGGTCCCGCTGGACACGTGGAAGACGACATTCATGGTCTCCGATTCGACCGCAAGTCTCGTGTCTGTTACGCCTGTTCGTGTCTTCGGTAGTGTGGCGTCCCTACGGCGGGCCGACGCCGTTTTTACTCCCGACCCGATGAAACTGGGTATGGACCAGACACACGTGGTCGCCGTCGTCGGCAGTCTCCGCGACCACAGTTTCACCCGGTTTGCGCTCCGGTACGCGCTCGACGGTGCCGAGGCCGCCGGCGCGACGACCGAACTCGTGGACCTCCGCGACTTCGACCTCCCGCCACTGAACGCCGACTACGACGAACAGGGCGACTCCGTCGAGTTCGCCAACATCATCGACGACGCGGATGCCGTCATCCTCGGGACACCAGTCTACCACGGGTCTTACTCTGGGGTCCTCAAGAACGCACTCGACTACTGTGGATTCGACGAGTTCGGTGAGAAGACCGTCGGCTTGCTCGCAGTCGCTGGGGGGTCGTTCCCGGTCACGGCACTGGAACACCTCCGTTCTGTCTGCCGGTCGTTGAACGCGTGGGTCCTCCCGCATCAGGCCGCGGTCCCACGCGTCTCGTCGGCGTTCGACGGGGAGGAACTCTTAGACGATGGCCTCCGCAACCGTATCGAACGACTCGGCCGCGACGCCGTCGTGTACGCCAACATCGAACCCGAACCCTCGACGTTCGAGAGCGACGAGAACGTCGGTGCCGACGACTGACGCCGACGACTGACGCCGACGAGTCGTGTCTGGCGACAATCACCAGTCACTGAACGTCGCCGCAGATGAACAATCGTTTTGACCCTCCTCGTCTCCCTCATGAGATATGCACGCCATCACACAGAGTGGGTGGATCGAGGTCATCACTGGGTCGATGTTCTCGGGCAAGACAGAGGAGTTGCTTCGACGCCTCCGTCGCGCGGAGATTGCGGGCCAGGAGATTTCCGTGTTCAAACCGGAAATCGACGACCGATACGGTGAGACGACTGTCGGGTCCCACGCGGGTCGGTCGTGGGAGGCGAGTGTCGTCCCCTCCGAAGGCGAAGGCGTCTGGCAAATCGTCGACGAACTGAACGGTGAGGACGTCGTCGCCATCGACGAGGCGAACTTCTTCTCCGCCGAGTTGGTCGACGTGTGTGAGCGATTGGCCGCCGACGGAAAGCGCGTCGTCATCTCCGGGTTAGACCAGACGTACCGTGGTGAACCGTTCGAACCACTCCCGCAACTGATGGCACTCGCCGAGTACGTGGACAAACTGCAGGCAATCTGTACTATCTGTGGCGAACCGGCGACCCGGAACCAGCGCCTCATCGACGGTGAACCCGCCCACGTGGACGAACCGACTGTCCTCGTCGGCGCAGAGGAGTCCTACGAAGCACGGTGCCGGAACTGTCATACCCTCCGGCGCGACTAGAGGCTAGCGTGACTACTTGGGTCGAGACCCCCCGGGAGGGCCGTGACCGCGGCGTCGCTGGCGTCCTCCGCGCGTGGGTCGCCGTTCTCGTTCGCCCCCGTCAGTTCTTCCGCGACGGCGTCGCTCCCGGCGACCAGGCACCGGGACTGCTGTTTGCGATCTCCGTCGCGCTCGTCTACCAGAGTCTCCAGTACGCTCTCACCCCGTCGACCATCCCCGCCATCGAAGGCGGGCCACTCGTCTCTGCGGTGGTCGCACTCCTCGTCATCGCCCTCTTCGTCGCGCCGGCGCTCCTCCACCTGACCGCAGCGATACAGACGGCACTTCTCATTCCGTTGCTGTCGCGCCGTGCCGGCGTCAGTGAGACGGTGCAGGTCATCGCCTACGCCGCCGCCCCGTGTGCCCTCGCGAGTATTCCCATCCCCGGTCTCCGCGCACTCTGTGCGGTATACGGTGCCGCACTCCTCGCAATCGGCATCAGTGAGGTCCATCAAACGTCGCTCGCCAAGGCGGTGCTGGCCTCGGCAGTTCCCGCCGGAGTCGTCTTTGGCTACGCCTTCGGTGGGTTTCGGGCGGTTTCGGACCTCGCCGCTGCACTCGCACTGGTGTAGATTTCCCCACCGAAACGCGGGGGCAGTTCGCTCGTACGCGCGTCTCTCTAGGCTGAGCGCTTTTCGACAATCGTTTTAGTTAGGGGTTGTTTGCTAAATCCAATGGATTGGATTACGCACGAGGAGGACGTCTGGTTCGAGTTCCGGGGAAATAGTCCCCATCAACTCGTCCCCGGCCGATTCTACAAGGGCACCGTCGACGGGTACGCCGACTTCGGTGTCTTCGTGGACCTCGCTCCGAACGTGACTGGATTACTGCACCGCAGCGAACTGGACCGCCGCCTCGAGACCCTCGAGTGGGAACCCGGCGACGACGTATTCGTCCAGGTCAAGAACGTCCGCGACAACGGTAACGTCGACCTCGGATGGTCGATTCGAGAGACCGAATCCGAGTTCCGCGGCGCTCGCGTCCACGACCCGGACGGCGACCACGACGGCGAACCCATCGAAAAGCAGGCATCCGACAGTGGCCCCACGACGGTCAAGACGCGACCGAAGACGGGCAAGACGACGCGCCCCGTCGGTCTGAAGACCGAAACCGAGGCCGAATCCGTCGAAGAGTCTGCCGAACCCGCACAGGCCGAAGAAGTATCCGAAGAACCTGCCGAAGAAGGCCGCGCGCCGACCGCCAAAGATGTCGTCGGTGACATCGCAGAGGCGGAGACCGAAGCGACCGAGGCAGAACCGGAAGCCGAGGCGGAAGCCGAACCAGAAGCTGAGACCGCTGAAGCCGAAGCAGACGAAGAATCGGTCGAACTCGAACGCGTCACGCTCGCCGACATCGAGAACCACGTCGGCGAGGACGTTCGCGTCGAAGGTGAAGTCGCGAGCGTTCGCCAGACTGGCGGGCCGACCGTCTTCGAACTCCGTGACGAGACGGCCGTCGCCGACTGTGCCGCCTTCGTCGAGGCTGGCGTCCGTGCGTACCCCGAAGTCGAAGTGGGCGACTACGTCCGCATCGACGGCGAAGTCGAACGACGTCGCGGCGAACTCCAAATCGAGACCGAGGAACTGACTGTTCTCGACGGCGACGACGCCGAGACCGTCTCCCAGCGTCTCGCAGACGCGCTCTCCGACGAAGCACGCCCCGACGCAATCGCACCGCTCGCAGCCCACGAACCGGTCGCTGCCGTCGGCAAGTCGCTGCTCGACGCCGCAGAGGCCATTCGCCGTGCAGTCCTCGAATCGCGTCCAATCGTCGTCCGTCACACTGCGACGGCAGACGGATACGTCGCCGGCGCTGCCGTCGAGCGTGCCGTGCTCCCGCTCATTCGTGCAGAGCACCCACGCGACGACGCCGAGTACCACTACTTCACCCGCCGACCGCTCGAAGAGGCCGTCTACGGCATGGACGCCGCCACGAACGACGTGACGCGGATGCTCGAAGACCGTGACCGCCACGACGAGAAGCTCCCACTCGTGCTTCTCCTCGGTGCCGGTTCGACCGCCGAATCCCTCGACGGACTCGGCCTGCTCGGTGTCTACGGCTCCGAGCGAGTCGTCGTCGACGCCGCGCCCGCAGACGACGAAGTCGCCGCCGAAGTCGACGTGCTCGTCAACCCCGCCCGCGAGGGTGCCGACGCGAGCGACCTCTCGGTCGGTGCGCTGGCCGCGACGCTCGCCGCCGCCGTCAACGAGGACGTGCGCGACGACGTGTCGCACCTCCCCGCCGTCAGTTACTGGGAGAACTGTCCCGAGCAGTACCTCGACCTCGCCGCAGACCACGGGTTCGACGCCGACCTCGTCCGTGAACTCCGCGAAGCAATCGCGCTGGAAGCGTACTACCAGTCGTACCAGGACAAGCGCGAACTCATTGCCGACCTCCTGTTCGACGCCGACGAGGCCCTCGCCGGCCACGTCTCCGAACAGTTCCGCATCAAGGTCGACGCAGAAGTCGAGACTGCAGAAGCGAACCTCACGGTTCGCGGCCTCGACGGTGTCTCCGGTGTCGTCCTCGACTCCGACGCCTACAGTCACCGCTTCGACTTCCCGCCGACTGGACTCCTCGTCGACGAACTCCACCGCCGCAACCGCGAGGGTGACCACTTCCTGACCATCGCGCTCGGCACGGACGAACTGTACCTCCGCAGCACGGGCGACCTCGACTTCCGCGCACTCGTGGAGTCGGCATCCGCGAAGGCCCCCGCAGCAGGCCTCGCCACCGCCGGCATCCGTGAAGGCCGTATCGAGTTCCTCTCGGGCGCTCGTGACGAGGCCCTCGACGCCGTCTTCGAGGCCGCAGCAGAGCAGTTCTAAGCGACAATCCAGACTCCTCCTCGTTCGTTCTCGACGGAGGACCGCGACTTCGACACCGTCGAGCGACACGCTTATCCACGAAACGACCCGATTCGCGCCTATGAACCGTCACCCCGTCGCCACCCGGGAGGTGAGTCCGTGAGCGCCGAAACCGAGTCCGAGGCGTTCGAGCGGACCTGCGAAGCGCTCGTCGAGCGCATCCTCGCGGGCGAAGTCGACCGCGACGACCTCGAATCGGCGAAACTCGACGCCTGTTCGGAACACTCCTCGCCGAAGGTGCCCAAGAACACCGAGATTCTCCAGTACGCACCCAAGGACCGCCGTGAGGAGGTCAAAGAGGTCGTCCGGCGCAAGCCCGTCAGAACCGCCTCCGGCGTCTCGCCAGTCGCCATCATGACCTCGCCGCACATGTGCCCGCACGGGAAGTGCCTCTACTGCCCCGGCGGCCCGGCGAGCGAGTTCTCCTCGTCGCAGTCGTACACCGGCCACGAACCCGCCGCCGCCCGCGGCGTCCAGAACGACTACGACCCGTACGGACAGGTCACACTCCGTCTCGAACAACTCCGACACATCGGCCACCCGGTCGACAAGGTCGAACTCATCTTGATGGGCGGGACGATGACCGCCCGGAGCCACGACTATCAGGAGTGGTTCGTCAAGCGGGCGCTCGAAGCCATGAACGACTACGACCTCTCGAAGGAACCCGCACCCGCCGAGAACGAGTCGTTCAAGCCCGACCCCGAGGATGTCGAGTTCAAGTACCTCGAAGACGTCATCGCCGAGAACGAGACGGCCGACATCCGAAACATCGGGACGACGTTCGAGACCAAGCCAGACTGGTGCGACCCCGAGCAAATCGACCGAATGCTGGACCTTGGCGCGACGAAAGTCGAAGTCGGCGTCCAGACGACCTACGAACGAATCAACCGCGAGATGCACCGCGGTCACGGCGTGCAGGCGTCTATCGACGCCAACCGTCGCCTCCGCGACTCGGCGTTCAAAGTCGGGTTCCACATGATGCCGGGGCAACCGGGCATGACGAAAGAGATGTGTCTGGAGGACTTCCGCCAACTGTTCGAGAACAGCGATTGGCGGCCGGACTACCTCAAAATCTACCCGACGCTCATCGTCCGCGACACCATCACCTACGACATGTGGCGCCGCGGCGAGTACGAACCGCTGAACAACGAGGAGGCCGCCGATATCGTCGCCGAGGTCATGGGCATGATTCCGAAGTACACGCGCCTCCAGCGCGTCCAGCGCGACATCCCCGCCGACTTCATCGACGCCGGCGTCTGGAAGTCCAACCTCCGCCAACTCGCCAGTCAGCGGGCCGAAGAGAAGGGTATCGTCCCGCGCGACATTCGCGCCCGTGAAGTCGGCATGAACGAGGCTGACCCGGACTTAGACCGCGTCGAACTCGACGTGATGACGTACGAAGTCGCCGGCGGGACGGAACACTTCATCTCGTTCGAAGACCCCGTCGAAGACCTGCTTATCGGCTTTTGTCGCCTCCGATTCCCCGGGAACCCAGTTCGGAAAGAGCTTCAGAACGCTGCACTCGTCCGCGAACTCCACGTCTACGGGTCGGAGGCCGGCATCGGTGCAGACGGCGACTGGCAGCACAAGGGCTACGGCCGCAAACTCCTCGCCCACGCCGAAGAACGCTCCCGTGACGCCGGGTACGACAAGATTTCGGTCATCTCCGGCATCGGTGTCCGGCAGTACTACAAGGAGAAACTTGGCTACTATCAGGACGGCCCGTACGTGTCGAAGCGGTTGTAAGAACGCTGTTTTTCGTCCACCGTGAGACGCGACGCGCCTCACGAACCTTCGTTCACTCTCGCTCACGAAGACAGAATTTTTGCGGCGCGATTGGAGTGAGGGCCGGAAAAGGTGGGACTGCACGATTCCAAGCGGGGAGAGGTACTTTCGACACGAGCATATTTATCAATCAAACAACTATTTTGTGGAAGAGATGTCTTCGCCACACGCTGACCAACTCGTGTCTTCTGTCCACCGTGCGATTCTCGGTGGTCTTCTCGCCGTCGTCGGTATCATCGCGTTCGGGACGACCTCTCGCGCACTCGGGTCGGGCCAGTTCGTGCTCGGTCTGGTCAGTCTCGGGGTACTCGTCGGTTGTATTTTCTGGGTGCTTTCTCTCCTCGAAGAGGGTCTGAAAGAACGATGAGTGAGTAGGTGAGGTTTTCACTCCTGAGACTCGCTCCGCCACGTTTTTCCTTTTTCAGACGACTGACTGGTACGATGGCAGGAAAGGGGGGTCGCCAGACGTGGCACCGTGGGTAGAAGACCTCAGGTCGACGCTGGCGCAGTTCGTCTCGACCGAAGAGCGAATCGGTATCTCGGCGGCGCTCGTGGTACTCGCACTGGGGTTGGCGTTGTATCTCGCACCGCGTCTCGTCTCACGGGCGAGGACGACGTTACACGACCGGGTCTTCGAACATCCGAAAGTCCCCGACCCAGTCACCGACGTGACGTGGATGTTCCCGACGACCATCATCGTGCGCACGCTTCAGGTCGCTATCTTCGTCGGAACTGGGCTGTCGTTACTGTGGCTCTGGGGGTTCACCGGCCTCGCCGACGACGTCGTTTCCGTCCTCACTATCGCGCTTCCGAACCTCGCGAAAATCGGGGCGACGCTCGTCCTCTTCGCAGGTGCACTCGCTGGGACGAACGTCCTCGAAGAACAGTTGGACGCGTACGCGAAGAACTCGGAGAACATCAACGCCCACCAGCAGGGAATCGCCTTTCGCGTCCTGCAGGTGGTCGTCCTCCTCGCCGTCGGGATGGCGACGCTCACGGTCTGGAACTTCGAAATCGGTGGTATCCTCGTCGGTGCCGGATTCCTCGGCATCGTCGTCGGGATGGCCGCCCGACAGACCCTCGGCTCTCTCATCGCGGGATTCGTCCTGATGTTCTCTCGGCCGTTCGAACTCGGTGACTGGGTTAAAATCGACGACGCGGAGGGTATCGTCACCGACATCACCATCATCAACACCCGCCTGAGCAACGCCGACGGTGAGACAGTGGTCTTCCCCAACGACCGGGTGACGAACGCCAAGATTACGAACCGCACGAAGCGCAACCGACTCCGACTCAGATTGGACGTCGGTATCGACTACGAGACGGACATCGACCACGCCGAAGAAGTCGCCCGGGAGGCGTTGACCGACCTCCAGTTCGTCGAGGGCGTACCGGAACCGCAGGTGATGCCGACGACGTTCGGCGACTCGTCTATCGGCCTGCAACTGCTGTTCTGGATTACGAACCCCTCGGCACCGCGGCGAATGCGTGCGAAAGCCGAGGTGCTCCGGAACGTCAAGACGGCGTTCGACCGCGAAGGAATCAAGATACCGTTCCCACAGCGCGAACTCCTCGCCCGCGAGGAGGCAGACGGGTTCCAACTCCGGAACGAACGCCGCAGTCGACCCGTGAAAAAGTCAGTCTCGAACGAGGACTGAACGCACCGCCTCACGTCTGATTCCGTGTCCTCTCGGCGTTCTGCTGGAAAAACTGACACGTGGGTGTGGGGAAGAGACCCGATGAATGTCGACTCTGTTTCCGGTGACCGGGGCTTCGAAGCCAGTTCGGCAACCGTCTCCGGTACGCACTAGCCACCTGTTAGAGGCGTTCACGGATGTTGTGTGACCCACACTCCGGGCACGCGACTGTCTGTACTGACTGTTCTTCCGAGGTGAACTCGGCGTGGCACACCTCACACTGATAGTTGTACTGTTCGGTATCGACGGTTCCAAAGAGGACCTCTTTCAGGGTTTGAATGGTGGACATCTGTCCCACCCCACTAGGGGGTATGCTAAGTTGTAGCATAAATCCGAGCAATCGTTCAGGTCCGACGTACCTACCGCGATTCCCGTCCGTCAGAGGTTCTTTTCCATCTCGACGTGCGGAATACCCGCTTCGTCGAACACGTCGCTCGTCGTCTCGTAGTCTAAGCCGTGGTAGAACCCCTCCGCAGAGGTCTGTCCGTGGAGGAAGAGTGAGTCGAAGCCGTGGCGTCGCGCTTCACCCTCCA
>NZ_LOPV01000178.1 GCF_001469865.1 Haloferax profundi | reverse complement strand
TCCATCAGCCGTCTTCCCCACCCCTCGCCACGGACCGATTCGAGGACGGCGACGCGTTCGACTTTCCCGACACCGGGTTCGTACTCACGGAGGCGTGCCGCACCGACTGCTTCGCCGTCTCGATAGCCCACGAAGTGAACTGCATCCGACTCGGGTTCGTCGTACTCGTCCCACTCTATCTCTTCGTCGACGCCCTGTTCGTCCACGAAGACGGCCTTTCGGACGGCGAAGGCGTCCGCTCGTTCGTCCTCAGTGGTGACGACTCGGACTTCGGTCTCGGTCATGCACGGTGATTTTGCGGGCGAGTACCTGACGATTGCGGAGGCGGCCCCTCCGTCGTCTCGTCGCCGAGTGCCCACCCGAGTCGGTAGACGAGTGTCCCTGCGGCGAGTGTCACGAGCGTCCACCCGACGAGGAGTATCGCGAAGAATGCGGGGCCGAACCCACCGATTGGGAGTGCCGGGATGGTGAAGGCGACAGGGGCGGCGACGATAGCGAGTGCCAACGGACGAGCGTCGATTTTCCGTCGAGCCGCGTAGCCGAATGGAAGGAACAACGCGACTGTCGTGCCGAGAGAGAGCGCACTCGGGACACCCCATAGTTGGCCCGTCCTCGTGAAGAGTGAGACGACGCTGGCGACTACGATTGGAGGGCCGACAGTCACGGCGACGAGTCGCCAGAACGTCACCGACCCTGGCCGCCGAACACCGACGAGACCGATGAGGACGAACTGGAGTCCGAGCGTCCACGCGATTGCGCTGAGTCCGTCAGCGAACATCCCGAGGGCGACGAGGCTCAGCATCCACGCGACGCCGAGGCCTGAGACGATGTAGCCGAGCGTTCGAACCGAGTCCGCCCGCGTGTCGAATCGCCGTGTCGCGGACTGGATTCCCACCACGCCGATTGCCATCAGGAGCGCCGGGAGGAACGCCGCCCCAACGAGGTCTGAGAGCAGATACGGTGCCGAATCGGCGGCGATGCTCGCGGAGGCGGCGGCTTGCGTCGAGAGCGTCTTATCGGGTCCAAAGGCGAGGTACGTCTCGTCGTCGATAGACGCGCGGTTCCGTTCGCCACCGACCCACGTCGCCCTCGTGTCGTCGCCGGTGTTCAGTCGCGCTGGGTCGTTGACGAGGACGGTTCCCTCGGGGCCAGTGACAGTGAACCGGTCGGCGTCGACGTAGACGTACCGCGTGTAGCCGTCGGCGTTGAAGTAATCGACCAGGAGTACATCGCCGTAGCCCTGAGACGCCATCTCCGGAACCTCGAACGTGACGACGACGGTGCG
Source organism: Haloferax profundi (assembly GCF_001469865.1). Lineage (GTDB taxonomy): Archaea > Halobacteriota > Halobacteria > Halobacteriales > Haloferacaceae > Haloferax > Haloferax profundi. The sequence goes on along the minus strand of NZ_LOPV01000178.1, from coordinate 6,847 downwards.
GCCGTCGATTCGACTGTCGAGGTTTTGGGGGTCGTCGACGAACAGGCGATGGCTCTCGAACGTCTGTCGAACGACGCCGTCGAGGAGGGCCAGATTCTCGCGGAAGGTTACCGCAGACTGCTCGTCGACGGTGACGAAGGCACTCCAGTGGCCGACTCCGTCGTCGCCGACTCGGACGTCGAGTTCGCTGGATTCGATAGTGAGGTCGATACCGGCATCGTCGGCGGCATCGACGAACGGGTCGCTACAGACGCCACACACCGGCTCTGGAGGTGAACTAGCGACAGTCGGCCCCATCGCAACCGGAAGCACAGACGCGACGAGGAGGAGGACGAAGCAGGCAGCGCGGAGTCTCATCTACCGCATAGATTTCGACTCGGTGATAAGTGTCTTCTCCCCCACGACCGCACCTGCGGAAACGACACCCCTTTTCCGTCGCCGACGAAAAGCGAGTCCATGGACCCGAAGCGGGAACTCACGAGCGTCGACCTCGCGGCCCTCGTCACCGAGTTGAACCGGTACGAGGGTGCGAAGGTCGACAAGGCGTACCTCTACGGCGACGACCTGCTTCGCCTCAAGATGCGGGACTTCGACCGTGGCCGTCTCGAACTCCTCTTGGAAGTCGGCGACATCAAGCGTGCACACCTCGCCGCACAAGAGCACGTCCCGGACGCCCCCGGTCGACCACCGAACTTCGCGATGATGCTCCGCAACCGACTCAGCGGGGCCGACTTCGCGGGCGTCGAACAGTACGAGTTCGACCGCATCCTCACGTTCACGTTCGAACGCGGCGACGAGAACACGAAAATCGTCGTCGAACTCTTTGGGCAAGGAAACATCGCCATCCTCGACGAGACGGGCGAAGTCGTCCGCAGTCTGGAGACGGTTCGTCTCAAGTCGCGGACCGTCGCACCGGGGTCGCAGTACGAGTATCCTTCCTCTCGACTCGACCCCCTTACCATCAGTCGCGACGCACTCGGTCGCCACATGGACCAGTCGGACACCGACGTGGTCCGCACCATCGCGACGCAACTGAACCTCGGCGGCCTCTACGCCGAAGAAATCTGTACCCGGGCCGGCGTAGAGAAGACGCTCGACATCGCCGACGCGACGGACGAAGACTACGACAAAATCTACGACGCCATCGTCGAACTTCGCCATCAAGTCCGGTCCGGTGAGTTCGACCCGCGCGTCTACCTCGACGACGAGGGGGCAGTCGTGGACGTGACGCCGTTCCCACTCGAAGAACACCAGAACGCGGGCCTCGACGAGGAGGCCCACGATTCGTTCAACGATGCGCTCGACGACTACTTCTTCCGCCTCGATTTGACCGCCGACGAGCAAGAGGCCACCTCGAACCGCCCCGACTTCGAGGAGCAAATCGCCAAACAACAGCGCATCATCGAACAACAAGAACAGGCCATCGAAGGCTTCGACGAGCAGGCGAACGAAGAACGCCACCGTGCCGAACTGCTCTACGCGAACTACGACCTCGTCGACGACGTTATCGAGACGATTCGCGGTGCACGCGAGGAGGGCGTCCCGTGGGACGACATCGCCGCGAAACTCGACTCGGGTGCCGAACAGGGCATCCCCGCCGCGGAGGCCGTCGAAGACGTCGACGGTGCCAACGGAACGGCCACCATCGCCCTCGACGACACGACAGTCACCGTCGACGTGTCGATGGGCGTCGAGAAGAACGCCGACCGCCTGTACACCGAAGCCAAGCGCATCCAAGAGAAGAAACAGGGTGCCCTCGCGGCTATCGAAGACACGCGCGAGGAATTGGAGGCTGCCAAACGACGCCGCGACGAGTGGGAAGCGGACGACGAAGAAGACGAAGACGAGGACGAAGAACCCGAAGAGACCGATTGGCTCTCGCTCGGGTCGGTCCCGGTCAAGTCGACCGAACACTGGTTCGAGCGCTTCCGGTGGTTCCACACCTCCGACGGGTACCTCGTCGTCGGCGGACGCAACGCCGACCAGAACGAGGAGTTGGTGAAGAAGTACATGAGCAAACACGACCGCTTCTTCCACACGCAGGCACACGGTGGCCCCGTGACGCTCTTGAAGGCCACCGGGCCGAGCGAACCCGCACAGAAGGTCGACTTCTCCGAAGAGACGCTCCGAGAGGCCGCCCAGTTCGCCGTGTCGTACTCATCCATCTGGAAGGAGGGCCGCTTCGCCGACGACGCCTACATGGTCGAACCGTCGCAGGTGTCCAAGACGCCCGAGTCGGGCGAGTACGTCGAGAAGGGGAGTTTCGTCATCCGCGGGGACCGCCGGTACTTCGAAGATATGCCCGCCAAAGTCGCCGTCGGCATCCAGTGCGAGGACGAGACACGTGTCATCGGCGGCCCGCCGTCGGCAATCGAGACGCGCGCAGAGACGACGCTGACGCTCACACCTGGTCAGTACGCCCAAAACGACGCGGCCAAACTCTGTTACCGGCGACTCCGTGAACGCTTCGCGGACAAATCGTTCGTCAGAAAGATTGCGTCTCCGGACCAGATTCAGGAGTTCCTGCCGCCGGGCGGAAGCGACATCCTCGACGACTGAATCCACTCCAGTCGCTCGAAATTCGACGTTTGATGGATTAATGTGCCATTATTCGAGAGTGTTTGGTGCAAGATTATATACTTTCTCACCGTAATGATACCCGAGCGCGTGCGTGATACCTAAACACCAGTTGGCTCGGTGCCTCGTGGTCGGGTGACGGCGCTCGGTGAATTCCAATGATTTCAGAATCAATCAATTACCTCCGTAACGGAGAGGACTGGGTCAAGACAGTTCTCATCGGCGGTGTACTCGGCCTATTGAGCTTCCTCATCATCCCGACGTTCCTCGTCATCGGGTATCTCCTTCGTGTCGTCCGTGCGACGATGCGCGGAGACGAAGAACCGCCAGAGTTCGACGAGTGGGGTGACATGTTAGTCGATGGCCTGAAAGGCTTCGCTATCGCGTTCGTGTACTTCCTCATCCCCGCTATCGTGGCGCTGGTGTTCGGCTTCGCAGGCCTCATCGGCATCGTCGCTGGCGGTGGCTCGGACGCCGCGGGTGCCTTCGGCGGCATCGTGACGTTGCTCGGCCTGTTGGTCGCGTTCGTCCTCAGCCTCGCCGCCGCATACCTCGTGCCGGCGGCCCTCGCGAACTACGCGGAGACTGACCGCCTCGGTGCAGGCTTCGACTTCGGGACGCTCCGGCCCATCCTCACCTCGGGCAAGTACGCCACTGCGTGGCTCACGGCGTTCGTGGTGCTGTTCGCGGCGTCCCTCGTCGTCGGCATCCTGAACGTCGTCCCGCTGCTCGGCTTCGTCGTCGGCGCGTTCGTGACGTTCTACGCCTCGGTCGCCGCCTACTACATCATCGGCAAGACGTGGGGCGAACTCCACGACATCGAGATGATGGACGAAGGCGAGACGCCCGACGAGCAACCCGCCGTCTGAACTGTCGACTAGAATCCACATTTTCGACGGAATATCTAAGCCGATAGCGAAGCGACACCTTCTCAGCATGCTCTCCGACGCACTGTCGTTCCTCAAGCGAAGCGACGACTGGCTGGCGACCACGATTATCGGTGGTGTCCTCTCGCTCCTCTCTGTCCTCATCGTCCCCGCGATTATCCTGCAAGGATACTACGTGCGGGCCATGCAGGCGGCGGCCCGCGGCGAGGAAGCGGCACCCTCGTTCACCGATTGGGGTGGTCTCCTCGTCGACGGCCTGAAGTTGTTCGTCGTCACGTTCGTCTGGGCGCTCCTCGCAATCATCCCAATCATCGGCTTCTCGGCGATTATCGGACTCAGCACGTTCGCAGTCGCCGAAACGACGACCAGCGCGGGCATGCCGCCCGAACCAGCGAGCAACTTCGGAATCGGTATCGTCGCCATTCTCGGAAGCCTGGTCGTCTTCGCTCTCTCGCTCGTCGTCGGGTACGTCGTCCCCGCCGCGGGGGCGAACTTCGCCATCGAAGGAAACCTCGGTGCCGGCTTCGACGTTCGGACGATTCTCAGTGGCGCGTTCACGGCTGAGTACGCCATCGCGTGGGTTCTTGCCATCGTGGTCGCACTCGTCCTCGGCACGATTGGGAGTCTCCTCTCGATTATCCTCGTCGGCGTCTTCGTCCTGTTCTACGTCCAGGTGACGACGTACTACCTGTGGGCGAGAGGGTACGCCGATGGTATCGGTCAACAGTCGGGCTGGTAACCGCGATAGCAGGACTCTTTTCCGTTCCGCGACGACCGGACGTATATGCGCATCTCGAGTCGCGGTCGGGGCGAAGAGGGGCGCGAGCGAATCACGCTCGTCCCCGAGAACGTCGACGACCTCTGGCATCTCTCGTACGTCCTCGAACCGGGTGACCTCGTCTCCGGTGACACCACCCGCCGCATCCAGCGCGACGACGAACAGATGCGAGACACGGGCGGTGAGCGCGAACACCTCCACGTGACTATCGAAGTCGACGACATCGAGTTCGCACGCTTCGCCAACCGCCTCCGCGTCGGCGGCGTCATCACCTCGTGTTCCCGCGAAGACCAACTCGGCCATCACCACACCATCAACGTCGAAGAGCGCGCCGAGATAACCATCGAGAAGCACTTCAAAGCCGACCAGATAGACCGCATCGAGACGGCAGAACAGGCCGCAGAGAACCCCGACGTGGCTATCGCGACGGTCGAAGAAGGTGCTGCGTACATCCACACTGTCGCCCAGTACGGGACCGAAGAGTACGCCTCGCTCACGAAACCGACTGGGAAAGGCGAGTACGCTCGCCCTCGGTCCGAACTGTTCGACGAACTCGGGTCGGCCCTCTCGCACCTCGACGTAGACGCCATCATCCTCGCCGGTCCGGGCTTCACGAAGAACGACGCGATGGACTACCTCCAGGAGAACTACGCCGACGTGGCCGAGAACATCGTCACCACCGTCGACACCGCCGGCGTCGGTGACCGCGGCGTCCACGAAGTCCTCAAACGCGGTGCCGTCGACGACGTGCAGAAACAGACGCGCATCGCCGAGGAAGCGAACCTCATCGACGAGTTGATGGAGAACATCTCCACGGGCGCGAAAGCCGCCTACGGCGTCGAACAGGTCGCCGAAGCGGCCGAGTTCGGGGCCGTCGAGAACCTTCTCCTCCTCGACTCTCGACTCCGTGCGGAACGGCAGGGAGAAGGCGACTGGGACGTGGACGTGAACGACATCATCGACTCGGTCGAACAGAAAGGCGGCGAAGTGACGGTTTTCTCGGCCGAGTTCCAACCCGGCGAGCAGTTGAAGAACCTCGGCGGCATCGCGGCTATCCTTCGGTACCGACTCCAGTAAGCACCGCCGCGTCCGAAGTGTCTGCACCGTTCGTCGCCGTCACGAGACGAGTTCGAAGCGTATTCTCTCTCGCTTGGATGTCTTCGTCTCCTTTCGGAGCAACCGTTTAGACGCCTGCGACCGAGTGTCTAGTGTGGAATCGGGCGTGTTCACGAAAGCCATCAAACGAGTCGACCGATGGCTCGACCTGGTGTTCTTCGCCGGGTGGGAGGTGTCGGTCCTCGTGATTCCGACACTCTGGATGCTCTTGGCAGCGACACCACCCGAGGCGGTGTCGCTATCCGGCATGACGGCACTCGTCGTGAGCGCTGCCGCCGTCGGCACCTACCGCGGGCAGTACGTCTCGACGGGGTCGTGGCCGCGTCCCGGCCATCTCCCGACGCTTCCCCTGCGGTCTGCGTACTACAGTCTCGTGGTCGGTGGCACGTCGTTGCTCGGGGCTGCAGTGCAGGTCCACTCTGGGTGGTTCTGGGCCGGCATCGTCGTCCCTGCAATCGTCGTCACCGGTGCGTTGGCGCTGTTACCGACCGTCGTCGAACGAGTCGAACGTACCGCGAAGTTCACGTTGTAACCGGGAAGACTCTCACACAGACTGTCGGGTTCTCACTCACCCGTCAGCGACTCGCTCGCGGGTGAGAAGTCTATCGTCGTGCCGAGTCCCTCGTCGCGGGCTTTCTCGTAGAGCATGTGCGCCGCTGCCACCGTCTCGATACCCGTTCCGCCGCTGTCGAAGACGGTAATCTCGTCGTCGTCTTCGCGGCCGGGGACGGTCCCAGCGACCACTTCACCGAGTTCGGCGTAGATGTGGTCCTCGTCGACGACGCCCTCGTCGACGGCCGCGAGGAACGACCCCGCGTCCATGGTAGCGCGTTCCCGTAAGTCGGGGACGTACTTCGCGCGGGCGATGGTCGTCGTGTCGAGTTCGCGCTTGTCCGGGTGGTACTGCCCCATCGCCGTGACGTGGGTACCGGGTTCGAGAAGGTCGCCGTCGAAGACGGGTTCTGCGGCGGTGGTCGCCGTCACGACGATATCCGCACCTTCGACTGCCGCAGCGCTGGAGGCGACGGCAGCGACGCTCGCGTCGAGTAGTCGGTCCATCTCCCCAGCGAACTGCTCGCGGTTCTTCTTCGTCGGCGAGTAGACCCAGACCGTTTCGAGGTCACGGACGGCGTCGATGGCGCGGAGTTGGCCCTTCGCTTGTGGACCGCTGCCGACGACTGCCACCGTCGAGGCGTCGTCGCGGGCGAGGACGTCGACTGCGACGCCCCCTGCTGCGCCTGTCTTGAACGGGTTCATGCTCGCGCCGTCGAGGAGTGCGAGCGGTTCACCCGACTCGGCGTCGAACAACGGTGTCATGAACCACGCGTCCGTCGCGCCGAACCCGGCGGAGTACATGTACCCACCCATCGCGCCCGTCTCGGGGAGCACCGCCGCGTACGTGGTGAACATCCCCGGTGGCTCACGGTTGAGAAGCTTCGTCCGGGGTTCCGCAGGTGCCCCGTTTCCGCGCTGTCGATAGCCTGCTCGA
>NZ_LOPV01000177.1 GCF_001469865.1 Haloferax profundi | reverse complement strand
GCGGGCGTCGCCAACCCGCCCACGTCGTCGCTCGTGAGGAACAATGTCTCTGTCATGTATAGCGAGACGTGACCTTCGGTCAAAACCCTGCGGGCCGAACCGGCGGTCGGTCGGTGCAGCGAGCGTGGTTAGTCTGCGTCGAGAACGGAGGGGGCCGGTGCTGCGTCTGAGGGACCGGAGTTGCGAACCTGTCGGTGAACTGGAGCGGGCGTCGATGGGCCGTTCACGAAGAGGGCGTGGCCGGTGAGGAGCGCGGACACACCTGCAGCCATCGGAACTGCTGTGGTTAACTGCAACCCTGCGAAGACGAGGGTGCCAGTAATTCCGATGAGTGCGAGCGGGATGAGCCCAAGAATGTAGTCGTAATATCCGGTCATAATATATATTATTATACGTGTGTAACTGGTATAGTTCTTTCCCATAGATGACTGATATTCTCTTCGTGGCTTCGAGAATACATTCTCATAAGTTATAGAAGAATAATCGCCAGACGGCATAGACCTATTCGACGATTAAGAATTTCAGAACGCCAAGATTGTCGGTCGTGTGCTGTGTTGAACAGAGCACACACAACTTTCTGTGCGCGCGGGAACTGCCGCGACTCCACACGGTTAACCGTGTTGGACTCCTGCCAGCGCACGTGAACCGTAACGACCGCGCAATCGTCGCACTGGTGATGCTCGCACACGGGATGGTCCACACCTACGAACTGTCTATCCCCATCTTCGTGGCCATCTGGCTTCGCGAGTACGCCATCATCGACCTCGGTCTCTCGGCGATTCCCGTGACGGCGGCGTCGCTGGGCGTGATGACCGGCCTCGGATTCGCGTTGTTCGGGTTAGGTGCCCTCCCCGGTGGAATTCTCGTCGACCGTGTGGGTTCGAAACGCCTCATCGTCGGGTGTCTCGCTGGAATGTCCGGGTCGTTCTTCCTCCTCGCAGCAGCACCGAACCTCGTCGTCGTCGCCCTCGCACTCGTCCTCTGGGGGGCAGCAGCGAGCGTCTACCACCCGGCCGGCCTCCGTCTCATCAGCACAGGTGTCGAAGAACGCGGCACGGGATTCGCGTACCACGGTATCGCGGGCAACCTCGGTATCGGATTCGGACCGTTCCTGACGGCACTCCTGTTGCTCTTCTTCGACTGGCACGTCGTCGCCGGCGTCCTCGCCATCCCAGCGCTCGCCGCGGCGGTGTTCGCGACGCGTGCTGACTTCGAAGAACAGGCCGCCGTCGCCGCAGCAGACGGGAGTGGAGGTAGCGGTGACGACAAATCCTCTACGGGCGTCTCGTCGTTCAGTGAGTTCGTCACAGAGTCGAAAGCCCTCTTCGCAGGCGGGTTCGCACTCGTCTTCGCCGTCGTGATGTTCTCCGGTCTGTACTACCGGGGGGTCACGACGTTCCTTCCCGACCTCATCGGCAACGTCATCGGTATCGAACCGATTCCAATCGCTGCGCTGCTTCCTGCCTCCTTACTCCCAGGGTCTGCCGCCGCCGCACCCACGCTCGAAGTCGAACTGTACGTCTACGCTGGCCTCCTCACCATCGGTGTCCTCGGGCAGTACGTGGGCGGCAAACTCACCGACAGAATCCGAACCGAACGCGGTATCGTCGTCGGGTTCGCCGCACTGGCCGTCGTCGCACTCGCGTTCCTCCCCGTCGCGAGTCTCGGCATCGTCCCACTTCTGGCCATCTGCGCCCTCCTGGGTTTCTTCCTCTTCATGGTCCAACCGTTCTACCAGGCGACAGTCGCCGAGTATACGCCCGCCGGCCTACGGGGCCTCTCCTACGGATTCACCTATCTCGGTGTGTTCGGTGTGGGCGCACTCGGCGGTGCAATCGCGGGGTTCGTCCTCACCGTCGCCACGCCGACGACGCTCTTCTTCGTCCTCGCCGGGTTCGCAGCAGTCGCGTCGCTCCTCGGTGTGACGTTGTTGCGAAAGCGGCCCGCCCCCGCCTGAGACGGCGAGGTGGGCAGTCGAAAGATTCGTTTTCAGACGATACGGAAGTACACGGTTCGCCACACGCCCAGCGCGAGCGACCCGAGGACGAGCATGACGGCGATGAACACGGGTTCTGCGCCGCCTTCGAACAGCGGCGTCCACCGAATCACGGCCCCGAGAATCGCGGCGACGAGCCACGACCGGATGGCGAGCGGAACGGCCGACTTCGCCGACTCGGCGGCACCGGGAGAGTACGCGCCTAAGAGCGGTGCGACGAGTGCCCACGCGATGATGAACGGAACGGCGGTGAGTACCCATCCGACCGGGTTGGCCGAGAGGTACGACACGCCATTGTGCTGAACCACGCCGACGGTCACGAGGAGGAAGATGACGAGGATGTCGCCCACGGCGAGCGGCAACGCCCCGGCATCGAGTCGCTCCTCAAGGAAGGACGTCGAGGTTGCCATACGCGTGAATTCGTGGCCCCCCTAATGGCTCTCCCGTTTTTTCGCGACCATCGTGTACTCGAACCCCGTATCGAGTAGTGACACCTCGAATCCGACTCGCTCGAGAAATCGAGCGAGTTCGCGCGGTGCGGCGAACGACGACCCGAACCCGACGACTCGCTCGGCGACGACCAGTCCTTTCCCGAGGAGTGTCTCCGGGTCGAACTCGCTGATGGCGAAGACGCCACCGGGCGCGAGGACTCGATAGACTTCCTCGGCGACGGCTTGCTGATTCGGCATGTGGTGGAAGGCGTCGACGACGGTCACCGCATCGACCGAGTCGTCGTCGAAGGGGAGAGAGCGGGCGTCTCCGCGCACACAGTCGAGGCCGCGGTTCTGTGCTCGGCCGAGCATCCCGACAGACCTGTCGAGGACGATTCGTTCGGGCGCGTCGAGCGCCAGTGTCGCCCGACCGGACCCACCACCGATGTCGACGACGCGTTCGACCGGGTTGTCGGCGCGGGCGAGGGCAGCGTTGAGCGTCTCCGCCTCGGCCGACGGCATGACGAGGTCGTAGAGCGGTGCGATTCTGTCGAAAAAGCGTACGTCGCCGACGCCGTGCATGGTCTGTTCGATGCACTCACCGGGGAAGGTTCTTCCGCGACGAAGACACTCGTTCACGTATGGAATTCGCCCTCCTCGGGTGGCCGGAGGACGGCCCGCGACTCCGTCTCGACTACCGGCGGTTCTCCTACGCCGGGAAGTTCGTCACGGCGAAGACGGGGAAAACGGTCCTTCGTGACGATGCACCGTTGCCACCGCTGGACGACGAACGACCCCCACCGACAGGCGGGCCGGAGTCGCTCCCGGCACTCGCCGAAGACGTCGTCGCGGCAGTCGCGTTCAACGAAGACCAGACCGACCCGACGACGCTGTGGTTCAGGTACGTCACCGTCAGAAACGACCGGCGAGGCGAGGGTCTCGGCCCCGAACTCCTCCGACGTACTGCCGACGCCGCCGCCGCACGAGGCTACGAGACGGTTCGTATCGCCACCAACAATCCGTTCGCCTACGAGGCGTGCCACAAAGCGGGGTTCGAGTTCACCGGCCGCGAGACGGGGATGGCCGAACTGGTCTTAGAGCGTCCGGCCGCAGAACCCGCCACAGTCTCGCGAGAGACGTATCAGTCGGGATTGGACTGCTACCGGGACCGTGACCTCGGTGAGCGAGAGCGGTCGTTTCTGGCGGCACGTGAGGGAGCAGACCCGCCTGCGATGGACGGACAGTGACCCTCGAACCGTCCCGTCCACGTCGCGCACACACTCGCACCATTGAAACCCTCGCCCCGCGAACTGCCGCCAAATGGGAAACGCAGACTTGCGGACACTCGCGGCACTCTCCGACATCTCGTTCGACGAGGTGGCCGGGAGCGTCGTCGCCGTGGACGCGCACAATTGGCTGTATCGCTACCTCACGACGACGGTCAAGTGGACGAGTTCGGAGAAGTACACGACGAGCGAGGGTGAAGAAGTCGCCAACCTCGTCGGCATCGTCCAGGGCCTCCCCAAGTTCTTCGAACACGACCTGACGCCCGTGTTCGTCTTCGACGGCGGCGTCACGGAGATGAAAGACGACGAGGTGGCGAAACGACGCGAACAACGAGAGAAGGCCGAAGAACGTCTCGAAGAAGCGCGTGAGGCTGGCGACGCCGTCGAGGCCGCACGGATGGAAGCACGCACGCAACGACTCACGCAGACGATTCAGGACACGAGTCGGGAACTCCTCCGTCTCCTCGACGTGCCGGTGGTCGAAGCACCCGCCGAGGGCGAGGCACAGGCGTCCTACATGGCCCGGAAGGGCGACGCCGACTACGTCGGGAGTGAGGACTACGACACACTCCTGTTCGGCGCACCGTACACGCTCCGGCAACTCACGAGCAAGGGAAACCCGGAACTGATGGACCTCGACGGAACCCTCGAAAAACACGACATCTCCTACGAGCAACTGGTCGACATCGCGATGCTCTGTGGCACCGACTTCAACGAGGGAATCACGGGCGTCGGTCCGAAGACGGCCGTGAAGGAGGTCAAGCAACACGGCGACCTGTGGACAGTTCTCGAAACGCGTGGCGAGACGATTCCCAACGCGGACCGCGTGCGCGAGTTCTTCCTCGACCCGCCGGTCACCGACGACTACGACTACGACACGGACATCGACCCGGACGTGGCCGCCGCCCGCGAGTTCGTCACCGAGACGTGGGACGTCGACGCCGACGAAGTCCGCCGCGGGTTCGAACGTATCGAAGAGTCGGTGACGCAGACGGGACTGGACCGCTGGACGTAAGCGGTGCTCCTCGGCTGACCTAACGTCGAGCCAACACGTTTACTTCGGCCGGTTTCGAGTTCGTTCGTATGTCCCCCGACGAGCAACGCCCCTCCTCCCACCCAGACGACGACCGGTCTTCTCTCTCTCGCAGACAACTGCTCGGATTACTCGGTGGCGGTGGCGTCCTCGCTGGCATCGGCTGGTTCGCCCCCGAGTGGTTGCCCGACCCCATCACAGACACCCTGACGACGCTGTACCCCGACCCGTCGAGTAACTACGTCTGGCGGCCACCAGTGAGCGTCGAACATGCCGACGAAGCGGTGCAGCGACTCGAAGACACGGTGGGACGTGCGAAGGCACTTCGGTCACGAATCGACCTCGATTCGGTCGACGAAGATCTGGAATTCCACCTCCGCGGGTCGCCGGCGGGCGGCCACCTCGAATCCGCCAAAGAAGCGCAAAATGCCCGTGACCGTCTCTTCTCAGCCACCTACGGGATGCTGTTCGCCGGTGAAGCCGTCGGCTACGCGAAGATTGCACTCGGTGAAGAGAACCCAGACGGACGTCTCGAACGTGGCCGTGAACTGCGACAGGCGACGGACGACGTGGCCGACTCCATCTCGGAGTACCGTGTCGCCGACGGCGGCCGCGACCTCGGATATCTGTACGCAATCGAACGCGAGGTATCCTTTGCCCGTGTAAGCTCGAACTGGAGCGGAACGTACACCGGCGGCGACCCCGACTCGGTAGACGACTTCTCACCGCACGGACTCGCGAATACGTGGGGGTCGCAGTTGCAAGCGGAGCAACGAATCGAAAACGCTCGCCACTACCGCGAGCAGTATCGTTCAGGTCTCGGGACCGACCCACGGTCACATCGAGAGCGACTGGAGGACGCGCTACTCGGTCTCCTCGCAGAGGTCGACCGCTATCCGACTCGTGACGAGATGCGGACGAAACTCGACGGAGAACTCGAATTGGACCAGTCCACGCCGTACGGGGCCGCCCGCTGGGAGTTGTTCACGCTGTGTTTCGACAACGACTTCAGATTCTTCGGCGAAGACTTCCGCCGCGACCTGACGGTCCTTCGCGTCGTGAAGACCGGTCAGGCCCTCCTCGCGCGACAGGCCCACGACTTCGTTCTCGACGAACTCGACGTCGACCCGAGTGACACCGACTACGACTCGGGGCACACGTTTCTGGCGAAGCGGCAGGCGATGGACGAGTTTCGAGCGACGCGAGACGAGTACGACTCGAACTTCGCGGGCGTCGTCGCGAGCGAGGCAGCATCACGAATCCGCGGTGGCGACGTGGGCCTCACGACCCGGTTCGATGACCAACCGGCGTGGCGAGAACGCGTCGAGGCGTCGGTGTATTACCTCCTCGGGGCGGGGATGATGCGCAACCTCGGCGAGATAATCGACCCGCTATTGACAGTCGAGACGGGCGAGTAAAGAGAGACAGACGGCTTACGACACGTCCTCGATAGCGTCGAGGAGCATGTTGGCGCCGATGTCGACTTCGCGCTCGGTCACGTCGAGTGGCGGGAGGATACGAAGCACCTTGTAGCCGCACGAGAGGGTCAGCAGGCCGCGCTTGAGTGCCGCTTCCTGCACGGCGTTGCGGCGCTCTTTGGTGTCGAACTCGACCGCGAGGAGGAGGCCCTTCCCGCGCACGTCGACGACGGTGTCGGGAGCGTCGTCGCGCATCGTCTCTTTGAACTGCCGGCCGCGAGTGACGGCGTTGTCGAGCAAGTCGTAGTCCTCGATAGCTTCGAGCGTGAACACGCCCTGCATGGAGGAGACGATGTCGCCGGCACCCCACGTCGAAGAGAGGCGACTCTTCTCGTCGGGGAAGATATCTGCTTTGGAGATAGTCGCACCGACGCGGAGTCCTTTCGCACCCGTGATGACGTCGGGTTCCATCGGGTAGTGGTCCGAACCCCACATCTCGCCGGTTCGGCCCACGCCGGTCTGAATCTCGTCGGCGATGAGCGTCAGGTCGTAGTCCTCGACGACGGACGCGAGTTCGTCGGCGAAGTCGTCCGAGGGGAAGCGATAGCCACCTTCGCCTTGAATCGGTTCGACGATGACGTAGGAGACTTCTGAGGCGTCGATGCTCCCCTTCTCGGGGTGGAGTTTCTGCCGGAGTTTCGAGACGGCTAACTCGTGGTCGGCGAAGAACCCGCACGAACACGTCTCTGCGGTACACGACCGGTCGTCACAGAACGGCACGTCGACGACGCCCGAAATTTCGGGGTAGTCCCGTCGGTAGACTGACTTCGAACGGTTGAGTGAGAGTGCGCCGAGCGTTCGGCCGTGGAACGCACCCTCGAAGGTGATGCCGTACTTGCCGCCACCGGAGTTGTCGTAGCAGATTTTGATGGCGTTCTCGACGGCCTCTGCGCCAGAGTTCGAGAGGAAGACCGTGTCCATCCCGTAGTGACTCGTGAGGTCGGTCAGTTTGTCCATGAGCGCGGCGGGGCCCGGGAACCGTTCCTCGCCGGGTGCCGACCCGTCACTCACGTAGAAGTCCTGCCCGGCTATCTTGGTCGGGTCGACCAGGTCGAACTCGGCCATCCGGTCCATGATTTTCGGGTTGTTGTAGCCGAGGGGGGCGGCGGCGACGTGACTCGTGAAGTCGAGGAGGACGTTGCCGTCGACGTCGGTACAGAACGGCCCTTCGGCGTCTTCGGTGATGTCCCAGACGAAGTCGTAGACGTAGGTACTCGGTGCGGCGTGTTCCTGGTGGTACGAGACCCACTCGTTGGCCCGTTCGCCGGGCATCGAATCGACGTGGGGAACCACCGTCTCTCGGTCCATGCGGGGCGCTACGGAGACCCATGTGTTAAGATATTCGTTATCAATGGTGCAATATCGGCGGTAACTCACCGGAGTCTGCCGATTACGATGTTCAGTCTCCCGTACACGACAGGCAAACGTGACGGACTGGTGTCCAGACCTGTCGAACCCGCGATAGGCTTTTGCCGCTTCCCACTCCGTTGTTACGTATGGCTCTCCGTGACATTCAGCGTTCCCGTGCTATGTGGTGGGCCGTCGCGTTTGCCCTCGCCGGCGCGTTCGTCTACATCGTCTACTCGTTTATCGGGACGTTCGTCTTCGGTCTCTTCATCTACTACGCGACGCGCCCAATCTATCGCCGCATCCGGCGACGGATTCGGCCGCCGAGTCTCGCGGCGACGGTGGCGCTCTTCGCCCTCGCACTGCCCGCACTCGGCTTGATGCTCTACGCCTCGACGATTGCCCTCCGTGAGTTCGTAAAGTACGCCAACCGGGTCTCGGCGGACGGTGCGTCTATCAACCTTGCCGCGTACGGTATCGACCCGAAACTCGTCGAAAGCATCGCTAGTCCGCAGGCGCTCTTGGAGTACGACCTCGAGTCACTCCTCACCCCGAGTGCTGCGTCGTCTGTGTTCGATTCGCTCAGCGTGGCCGCGAACACGTTCACGTTCCTCGGTATCGGCGCGATTCACCTGTTTATCATGATCGCGTTCGCCTTCTATCTCCTCCGCGACGACCACAAACTCAGTCGCTGGGGGCGGTCGATGTTCGCCGACGACCAGGGAATCTTGGAGGCGTACGTCCGTGCCGTCGACCGAGACTTCAACAACATCTTCTTCGGAAACATCCTCAACGCGGTTCTCACCGGCACTATCGGCGTCATCGCCTACTCACTCTTGAACGTCATCGCACCTCCCGGCGTCTCGATTCCTGCACCGGCGCTCGTCGGGTTGCTCGCCGGTGTCGCGAGTCTCATCCCCGTAGTCGGGATGAAACTCGTCTACGTTCCAGTCGCGATATACATGGGTGGAGAGGCCTTCATCGCGAACCCACCGGGCCTGTGGTTCGTCTTCCTCTTCGCGGCCGTCTCGTTCGTCATCGTCGATACGATTCCGGACCTCGTCCTCAGGCCGTACGTCTCCGGCCGGAGTCTCCACGTCGGGGCCGTCATGATAGCCTACACCTTCGGCCCGCTGATGTTCGGGTGGTACGGCATCTTCCTCATGCCGATGATTCTCGTGTTGCTCGTGAACTTCGCACGCCTCGTCCTCCCGGAGTTACTGGCCGGCAAGCCGATTCGTCCCTATACGGTCGACCCAGCGTACCTCGTCGACGAGGACCCGATAGACAGCGCAGTCGCTGCTGCAGACGCGGAAAGTGCTGTGAACGGAGAAGAAGGGCCCGAGGACGACTTCGACATCGCGACGGAACTGTCGGAACGAGAGAGTGACCTCTCGGGTCGAGACTCGCGGTCACCCTCAGACGCGAGCCTCGACGGATAACCCAGCTCAGGCTTCGAAATCTTCGGTGATGTACTCTGCTTCCCACTCGTCGCGCGCCTTGATTTCGCGGCGGCCACGTCGCGTCAGCGAGTAGTAGTTGGTCCGACGGTCTCGTTGCCCCTTGTCTACGAGACCCTTCTCGACGAGCGTATCGAGGTTCGGATAGAGTCGGCCGTGGTGAATCTCTTTCTCGTAGTACGCTTCGAGTTCCTCTTTGATCGCCAATCCGTGTGGCTCGTCCAGTCCTGCGATGACGTACAGAAGGTCTCGCTGGAATCCTGTCAGGTCGTACATCGGTAAATTCGAACTGTATGTTATTGTCTAATTCAAATAAACATGTCGGCCTCGACCGATGATTCTCAGTTCGTACGGCCCTACACACCAGAATATGCGCATCTATTTTGTGTTGTTCGATTTACCAATCGAGAAGATGTTCGGTTTCGGGAACCGGATATGTCCACATCTGGATGACTCTTGCGTGCTAAATGGTATGCTGTGTCACGGTTGGGAGAGTGAGACGGCACTCACGGCTGGTACTGACAGGAGTCTGATTCTATGTCTGAACCGGGACGAGAAGACAGCGTCGCGACTCTCTCGTGGTGAGTTTCAGCAGAAGGAAAGCAGGCCGTGCCGGAAATCTCCGGCACGGCGTGCCGCCCTGAATTGGTCCCCGCTGACGCTTCGGCCCTCCAAAGCGAAGCGTCACTATCGGCTACCGTTCGGTTTCACTTAAAGATAACGACGAGTGACAATCACTGACAACAGAACGATACGTATACGATACCGAGACGATACGGATAGAATTGTCTCTCGCACTCACATGTGCTCTTCTTCGAGCACCCAGCCGAGCGCCCGTTTGTAGTGTGTAAGGAGTTTCCGAACGCCTTCGTGCCGCATCTCTTCGGATTCGAGTTCGTCTTTCAGAAACTCGTACTGCTCGCGGACTTCCGATTCACTGCGCATGTATCGACCCTGGTCCCCCGGACGTATGTACACACGGCATTCGTGTAATCTAAACAACTATTATTGGCTCATTCACCGTTCGTGTAAATTGTCTAACTATTATGTGTGCTCGATTTGATGTCCCGAATATGGTCCCCATCCTGCTCGTCTCCCTCGGAAGCTTCCTCGGAACTGTCGGCGTCCTCGTCGCCTACGACCCATCCCCGTTCTGTGACTTCCGCGACGTCTCCCACCCAGAGTCGGCGCTCGATAGTCGCAGCCGATGTCTCTGGCGTCTGGTCGGAGTCGCGTGTGCCGTCCTTGGGGTGGCCATCGCCGCGACGGCGCTCTTCATCTGAGTGTCGTCGTGCTTTTGCGGCGGCGGAACGAACACCGGGACATGGAGATACGCGGCGAGCGTGAGTGCAAAGACTGTGACCGTCAGTGGTCGTACTACGAAACCGGGAGTGTGTCGTGTCCGTACTGCGGAAGCCTCCGAAGCGTCGGCGTCGGCGACAGGGAACGCCACACTGCCGCGCAGGCTGTTCTCGACCTCTCTGCACATCGGGCCGCCGTCGCCGACGGCACGGTCCGCGACGCCGCGCCAGCGCTGAAGTCCGACCTCCGTGAGTACATTCGGAAGACGGGGTACATCCACGGTGGCGAACTCCTCCCGCTCGACGACACGTCGCTCGCCGCCCACGAACTGCTCCACGCCGTCGACGTGGTCGCACGGTCGAACCGCCCGTCGGACGACGAACAACTCTACGTCCTCGACTTGCTCCGCGGTGCCGACGAAGGAGCACGCCCCGACAAACAGGCCGTGCCATCGTCCCTCACCGACGCTCGCGGACTCGCTTACGCGAACGCGCTCGACGCGTACCACGCCGACCTCACGATGTGGCTCGACGACCACCCCGACCCGGAGGCGCGAACGACGCTCGAAACGCTCTCGAACCACCTCAAACGCGTCGAAGCGCTCGAAGGCGATATCCCGCTGGACGAGTCTGACGCCCTCGTTCGTGTCGCACGCGACATCTACACCTACCTCACCGACGACGACTTGGACGCACTCGCATCGGCGCGTGACCAACTCTCGGCGCTCTTCTAAACGGCACCCGGCACACTCAGTCACCTCCAATCGCCTGCTCACCGAACGTTTTTGCCCACCGGCGACCCTTCGCCGACGATGACCGCCGGGTTCGACGTACACGAGGTTCGGCACCGTGTGAAACTGCTCCGCGACGACGGCGACACTATGCTCGTAGAGAACCGAAAGGGCGTGGCCTGTCCGGCCTGCGGCGACACCTTCTCCCAACTGCTCATCTCCGAGCGCCCGGCACACAGTTTCGATATCGACGCCGACACGAGATTTTGCGTCCGGCGGGAGGACGAACGGATGCTCATCGCAACACACGAGTGAGAACGAGAGGACGAAGACGGGACAGAGAACGAGGGACAGCGGAGTGGTCGCGTCGACGGTCCGAACGTGGCGTCAGTCGTCGCGTAAGAATCGAACGAGTGGTCTATCGAGCGTGTCGTCTGGGAGCGTCTCGAACCACGACACGTCGGTCACCGTCTCGTCTTCGAGGCCAGGATCGTCGGTGAGGTCGCCCTCGACGGCGACGTCGTAGATGGCGAAGTGGAACGTCTCCTGCTCGTCCCCGTGGGTGAAGGTCTGTTCCGTGACGACTCGCAGTGGGCCGACCGTCGCGTCGAGTCCGGTCTCTTCTCGCATCTCGCGGACGAGGGCCGTCGTCTTCGTCTCGCCCGGTTCGACGCCACCACCGGGGAGCACCCAGCGACCGTCTTGGTGGACGAGGAGCACCGCTCCGTCGCGCTTGGCGAATCCAGCAACACCCCAGTCGAGGCCGTCACGGATTCGGGCGGCGATTCGCTCGAACGTGTCGGCGTCGAGGTCACGGCGATTGCGTCGCTGGACGACGCCCGCGTCGTCGATAGTCCACTCGCCGTCGATTCCGGGCGGGGAACCCATGTGGTACACGCTCCGCGTCAGGGAAGGTCGACGTCGACGCCTTCGGCTTCTGCGGCCGCTTTGACCGTGTTCCACAGCAGCATCGCGCGCGTCATCGGGCCGACGCCGCCGGGAACAGGCGTGATGGCGCTCGCTTTCTCCTTCGCGGAGTCGAACTCCACGTCACCGACGAGTTTGTAGCCTTTCTCGTTGTCCGCGTCGACGCGGTTGACGCCCACGTCGATGACGACGGTGTCCTCAGAGAGCATGTCGCCCGTGATGAGTTCGGGGACGCCCACGGCGGCGACGACGATGTCCGCCTCGCGGGTCTTCGCGGCGAGGTCCTTCGTGCGGGAGTGACAGACCGTCACCGTCGCGTTGCCGTCGTCTGCCTTCTGGATGAGCAGGTTGGCCATCGGCTTGCCGACGATGTCGGAGCGCCCGACGACGACCACGTCAGCACCCTCAGTCTCCACGTCGACGGACGCGAGGAGTTTCTGGACGCCGTGGGGTGTGCAGGGTTTGAAGCGCGCGTCACCGGCGACGAGACGGCCCACGTTCTCGGGGTGGAACCCGTCGACGTCTTTCGCGGGGTCGATGCGGCGGAGGACGGTCCGGTCGTCGACGTGGTCGGGGACGGGCATCTGGACGAGGATACCGTGGACGTCGTCGTCTGCGTTCAGGTCGTCGACGAGCGAGTAGAGTTCGTCTGCGGGGGTGTCAGGGTCGAGTTCGTAGTCGAACGCCTCGATGCCGACTTCTTCGCAGTCGCGTTGTTTCATCGAGACGTACGTCTGGCTCGCTGGGTCGTCGCTCATTAGCACTGTCGCGAGACCCGGTTTCACGCCGGCGTCTTCGAGGGCGTCGATGGCGTCGGTCAGACCAGACCGAATCTCCTCGGCGACGGCGTTCCCGTCGATGATAGTCGTCATTGGCTCAGACACCGTGCCCCGCCCATTTCAAAGATTCGGAATCGTGCCTATTCTGCGTTTCAAAACGGAGTAAATATGCACGGACATGATTATTTTCTCCGGGACCTACCCACCAAACAACAGATTCACCGCGGCCACGGCCACGCCCGCGAGTGCCATCCGAACGCCGGCGACGTACCACCGCTGGCCGGAGATGGAACCCATGTAGGACCCGAAGACGAACAGGATGGCCGTCCCGAGTGCGACGGAGAGGGCCGTCGCGGTGAACATCGAGAAGAGCGACCCGACGGCGAGGAACGGGAGCAACGGAACGACGATGCTGATGAGGGGACCGAGCCCGCTCGCGACGGAGTTGATGGCTCTCGCGGCGGTCTTGTCGCGTTCGACGACAGTCCCGCGCAGGTCGGTCAGCATCGCTTCTTCGATGCGTTCGAGTTCGGCCAACTTCTCGGCACGTTCTATCTCCCAGACGCTCCAGACGCCGGACGTCGTGAGGCCGACGGCGGCACCGAGGCCGATTTTGACGACTGTCAGCCCGTCCGTGACGCCGGTGAGAAATGCACCGACGACGATGCCGATGCAGGTCAACGCCCCGTCGAACCCGTTCGAGACGAGGTACCGCCGAGAGATGGCGCGGACACTGTCTTGCCGGAGAAGCTCGACGACGCGGTCCGGGGTCACGGCGGTGACCAGTCTTGCGGCACGTCTCGCGACTCGACCATCTCGTCGCCGGCGACGACTTCGTCGATGGAGTGGACCGTCCCGCCGAGATTCGTGATTCTCTCTTCGACTTCGTCCACGTCGATGGAGTCGCCTTCGACGACGACTCGGATGTTCTGCACCTCGCGGTCGGTTTCGAGGAGCAGGGCGTTGGCCCCATCGACGCCGGATGCGGCGGCCACTTTCCGAGCGAACTCCACCGTCGACGGCGCGTGTGGTTTCAGTACGTCGAGGACGAGACGACGAATCGGTGGCATAGTCGTCCGGGTGTACGACCCCGCGAGTAATAGTGTTACTCAGGGAAGACTTTCTCCCCGTCCCTCAGCACGTCGCGTCGGCGAAGGACCGAGGCTCCGGCCCCTGTTTCTCCACACGCGTCGCGCCGGTTTCGAGGTTCACGAGCACCGCTTGCCCGCCGTATCCGTGGGTCTGGTCGTGCCCGCGGACGACGACGCACGTCGTCCCTTCGGGAATCGAAATCGTCTCCGAGCGAGTGAACTCCTGTGTTCCGTGCGCGTGGAGGAGTTCGCGTTTGCCGAGTTCCGTGCCGTCGAGTGATTCGACCACCCACCAGTTCGCGTAGCCATCTTCGCCGTCGTCGTCGTGGAGAAGGGTCACGGAGAATCGGTAGTCCCCGCCCGATTGCTCGAAGGAGACGGCCATCACGTTCGCCTCGCGCAAGTCGAGGTCGTCATTGTCGCCAGCGCTGTCTCCAGCTTCGGGTTGACCACCGTCGGTCGCGGGGGAGTCTGTCGAATCCGAATCGGTCGTCTCGTCCGGCAGGGCCGTAGTGTCGGCACCGCCCGTCCGCGTCGCTGTCGCCCCACTGTCGGTCTCGTCGGTCATCGGTAGGGTTCCACTCGGCGACGTACATCCGGCCACTGCGGCGAGCGACGCTGTGAGTGTGCCGAGGAGAGTACGTCTGCGCATTGGGAGACGAGAGATACGACCGCCGTCCACAAAAAAGCGAGTCGCTGTGTCGGGTCAGACGCACGACTCGTGGGGACGAGAAAAAGACAGAACAGGGGATGCGCTTACTCGTACAGTGGGTGCGCGTCGCAGAGTTCCTGCACGCTGTCGGAGACGTCGGCGAGGACGTCGTCGTTCTCGGGGTCGTCGACGACTTTCACGATGAGTTCGCCGACTTCTCGAATCTCCTCTTCGCCGAAGCCACGAGTCGTGAGTGCGGGTGTACCGGCGCGGATGCCACTTGGGTTGAACGCGGAGCGTGTCTCGCCGGGGACGGTGTTCGCGTTGAGGACGATACCCGTCGATTCGAGTGCGTCCTCGGCGTCGCCGCCGGTGAGGTCCGGGTGGGAGTCACGCAGGTCCACGAGGACGAGGTGCGTGTCGGTGCCGCCGGAGACGACGCTGAGGCCGTGTTCTTCGAACGTCTCGGAGAGGACCTTCGCGTTGTCGACGACCTGCTGGGCGTACTCCTCGAACTCGGGTTCGAGCGCCTCTTTGAAGCCGACGGCTTTGCCGGCGACGTTGTGCATGAGGGGGCCGCCCTGGCCGCCGGGGAAGACGGCGCTGTCGATTTTCGAGGCGTACTCCTCTTTGCACATGATGATGCCGCCGCGGCCGGCGCGGATGGTCTTGTGCGTGGAGCCCGTGACGAAGTCGGCGATGCCGACGGGCGAGGGGTGGACACCGGCGGCGACGAGACCCGTGATGTGGGCGATGTCGGCGAGGTGGAACGCGTCCACGGAGTCGGCGACGTCCTGAATCGTCTCCCACTCGACGGCGCGCGGGTACGCGGAGTAGCCGGAGACGATGATGTCTGGTTCGAACGACGCGGCCTTCTCGGCGAGTTGGTCGTAGTCGATGTAGCCCGTCTCGGCGTCGACTTCGTACTGCTCTACGTCGTAGAGTTTGCCGGTGAAGTTCGCAGGGTGGCCGTGGCTCAGGTGGCCGCCGTGGGTCAAGTCGAGCGAGAGAATCTTGTCGCCGGGTTCGAGCATGGCGAGGTAGACGCCCATGTTCGCCTGCGTGCCAGAGTGTGGTTGGACGTTGACGTGTTCGGCACCCCAGAGTTCTTTGGCGCGTTCGATGGCGAGGTTCTCTACCTCGTCGGCGTACTCACAGCCAGCGTAGTAGCGCTTGCCGGGATAGCCTTCGGCGTACTTGTTCGTCAGGGCACTGCCCTGTGCTTCGAGGACCGCTTCACTGACGTGGTTCTCCGAGGCAATCATCGCGAGTGTGTCGCGCTGGCGTTCGACCTCACCTTCGAGGGCGTCTGCCACAGCGGGGTCGACGTCGCGGACGTGGCTGTAGTCCATGTGTAGTATCCAGCCCAATTAGGGCATAAATGTGTCCCCTTTGGCTACGCCTGCCGGTGTTGTGTTGCACGATAGTGGATATTCACTTCGTGTCACGAGGTGACAATTGCACGAACGCGTAGAGAGTGTCTGATACTGACTTGTCTCACCGCCGAACCCGGTTCCGTCGTCGACCGAACCCTGCCTAATTCGACTACGGCAGTCTACCGTCGACGAGACCAGTTTTCCCACGAGCATTCAGCAGTAAAATTTCTGAAACGAGTTGCTCAATTCGCCCGTAAAACAGTTGGTACAACTCGAATTCGGATACGTTCTGATGGTCGGCTTGCGTTAATATTAAATATATTACTGGCGATATTCAAGCCATGGCTATTCGTTCTAATCTACTCGCTGAGGGGGTAGAGGATATCATCGAATCGGTCCTCACCTCGACGGCGGACGAGGTTTTAGTCGCAAACCCAACCGCCGAAGTAATCGAGGGGCTCGTGACCGTCGCCACCGAGATTGGGTCTGACCTCCCACAGATTCGTCTCGTCGCTGAAGAGAGTGTGTTGAAAGACGTGATGGACGACTTCATCGTCGCCTCCAACGCCGCCAACCTCGTTGTGGACGGTTCACTCTCGATGCGCACCGCGCGCGACGAAGTCGAGAACACGCTGTTCGTCACACCCAACTCCGTCGTCGCACTCGTCGGCGCAGGCGGCAAAGTTGCCGGCCTCGTCACCGACGACGAAGACTTCGTCGAGACGGCGCTCGACGCACACCGAACGCACTGGGAAGATGCACCCGAGTTCAAACTCCGCACCCCAGCGCTCTCCCGCGTCCGAGAGACACTCTCCGAAGACATCGGAGAGGACACGCTTTCCGACTTCGACGCCGTGCTCGCGTCGCTCTCGTCGGCACGCGGTGACGGCGACGGCCTCGACGAAGTGACTATCTCCCTTCTCGTCGCCGCGCGGAACGAAGTGCTTCTCTACGATATCTCCAAGTGGGGCGAAGACGTCGGTATCGCCAGCAAGGCGACGTTCTCCCGGACGAAGACGAAACTCGAAGAACTCGGCCTCATCGACACCGAGAAGGTCCCCATCGACGTTGGTCGCCCGCGCCTCCGTCTGAAACTCGGCGACGACCAACTCGCCGAGGCCGACGTAGACGACCTCGCCGAGGTCGCACAGGACCTCCTCGACTAACCACTTCGGCATCCGTCCGCCGATACCCCCCGCTTTTTTGCGTCACCGTTCGTCGTCGCGTGTATGAACATCGGACTCGTCGGGAGCGGTCCCGCCGCCGAGTCGATTCGCGCGGCCTGTTCCGACATCGACGCATCGGTCACCGAGACGACCCCTGACGCCCTCGACGGGTTCGACCTCGGATTCGTCGTGTCAGCAGTCGGTGACGAGGCATTCGACGTGGCAGACGACGCCGCAGGACGCTGGATTGCGGTCGAAATCGGCGGTATCGGAGGGCACGCTATTGCCGACATCGACGCCGCCGTCTCGGCGTTCGACGACGACAGTGGCCGATTCACCGACCTGCGTGCGCGCGTCGCGTCGACCACCGAATCGAGTGGGCGACCCTCCGGCGACCGGGCGGCGGTCCGTCTCGCCGGTGCAATCGCCGGCCGACGCGGTATCTCGCTCCTCTCCGGCGACGATATCGCAGGCACTGTCGTCGAAGTCCCTGGTCGGGAGCGGTCGTTTCTGCCGGCGCCGTCGTCGACCGACCGTGACCGGACCGTCCGGCGCGACTTTCGCGCCGTCGAGTTAGACGACGCACTCGCGAGGGCCGAGATGGCCGTCGACGAGCGTGTCGGTATCGTCACGCAGGTCGGTGAACGGGAGTCGTTCCCGTTGCCGTACTACATGGCACAGACCGCCGACACGACGGCGTACGCGGATACCCGTGCGGCAGAACTCGCCGGCGGCGCTGCTGCTGGGTGGGACGAAGCCTACATGAAGGCACTCGGTGAAGCGCTCGAACGCTACTCGGCGGGTGTCTATCGGTCGAGCGAGTTCGCCGTCGCACCCGCTACCTCTCGGCCGGGTGCGGTGCCGCCGAGTCGGTTCGTCCGCCCCGACTCGTACCGCGACCCTGACCCGAACGAACCGATTCAGTGGGTCGAAGGCGAGCACCTCGAAACCGGAGCCACCGTCTCACTCCCCGCGGAGTTCGTCCACTACCCACCACCGACAGAGCGACACAAGCCGTCGATTACGACCGGCTTGGGGCTGGGGAACTCCGGGACCGAAGCGATTCTCTCGGGTCTCTACGAGACTATCGAACGCGACGCGACGATGCTCGCGTGGTACTCGACGTTCGACCCGTTGGGGCTCGACGTGGACGACGAGACGTTCCAGACCTTGGCCGCCCGAGCACGATCGGAAGCACTCGACGTGACGGCACTGCTGGTCACACAGGATGTCGACGTGCCTGTCGTCGCCGTCGCGGTTCACCGCGACGACGAGTGGCCGAAGTTCGCGATGGGTTCTGGCGCGGACCTCGACGCCAACAGTGCCGCTCGGTCGGCACTCGCAGAGGCACTCCAGAACTGGACCGAACTCCGAGCGATGGGTCCCGAACAGGCGGCGACACAGGGCGGTGCGATTGCGACGTACGCAGACTTCCCCGACGCGGCCGAGTCGTTCGTCACACCCGACGCGACCATCCCTGCCGACTCCGTCGGGCCAGACGAGATTCCCGACGGAGAGGCGGAACTCGATGCCGTCGTCGAACGCGTCACCGACGCCGGCCTCGACGCCTACGTCGCTCGAACGACGCCGAGAGACGTCGAGCGACTGGGATTCGAAGCGGTTCGCGTGCTGGTTCCGCAAGCGCAACCGCTGTTCGTCAGCGACCCGTTCTTCGCTGACCGCGCCGAGTCCGTCCCGCGCGAACTCGGCTTCGAGCCTCGATTGGACCGCGAGTACCACCCGTTCCCGTAGGTGGCCGGTTCTTCGCTGAACCGTGGCTGACAGCCGACACCCTCCTAACTCGCGCGACGGTGTGTCGGACACCCGCTATCCGTCACGCGGCAGCGATCACAGTATAGCCGTGCTGGCCGCGGTTTTGGATATAAATCTACGGAGGGCTAGATGCCAGCAGGTGTGAGAAAAGCGCGACCGTCTCGCTGGGTGCTTAGACGCCGAACGTCGCGCGGAGCATGTCACGCGTCCCCGGTCCGAGACCGACGGCGAGGACGGCGATGAGGAGCAAGATGGCGTAGCGCGGACTGTCCTCGAATATCTGTTCGTCGAACACCCAGACGACGGCCGTCGCGGCGACGAGTTTCACGAGTAAGAACGGCCACGCGTCGCCGGTGATAGCGAGGATGGACTCCGGAAGCGTCGAGGCGGTGAAGTCGACGACGGCTTTGTTCACCGGGTGCTTCGGGATGAGGTTGTTTCCGGCACCGAGTGCAGTCATCCAGTCGAGGCCGACGACGTTCGCGACGCCGTCGACGGCGTGACCCCAGATGATGACGAGTCCGATGAGACCGGTTCCGGCGTTCACCTCGGGGGCGAATCGTTCGAGGAGGACCCACGTCACCGCGGCGACGGCAGTCGCACCGACGAGGATGACGACGAGAACTTGCGGGTAGAACGTCGCGCCCTGCGCCCCCGTGATACCGATGAATAGCAGGTAGCCCAACGTGACTGCGAGGATGGCGATGCCAGCCCCGAACAGCGGTTTCACGTAGTCGTCGATGACGCCCGACCGTTCGGCAAAGACGCTCCCGACCACGGCGACGAGCGTAATCGCGAAGACGGTCACGTAGATGACCGGACTGATGACGAGTGTGTTCCACGGGTAGGTGATGAGTGCGTCCACCATTCCCGGTGCGTCGTTCGCGTCCTCGACGACGCGGAACGCGCCGCCGAAGAACATGAACGGGATGAGGGCGTAGAAGAATCGTGGTCTCTCGCCGATGTCGAGGCGGCGAAGGAGGAACACCACGCCCGTGAGGGCGATGACGAGCGTGACCATGTATCCGACTTCCGAGACGAGCGTGTAGCCGGGAAACGCGACTGGTTGGGCCGCCGCGGCGCACGCCGACGAACTCCCGAGGTACTCCGTGACGCCGGTTGCCCGCGTCGCACAGACCGCCGAGTTCGCGTCCGCCTGAACCGGGCCCCAGAAGTACTTCCAGATGAAGCCGTCGTAGACGACGCGAGGGAACGCGAGCGACCCGCCGACGAGTGCGACGAGGATGGCCGCGACGCCGAGGCCCCAGAGGCGTTCGGGGTCGAGACCAATTCGCTCTGATACCGTTGCCATAGCCGAAACCCCGACGGCGGGACTGTTTAGGGTTCCGGTCTATCGCACTCTCGACGCACGCCTCGTTCG